>DASSUW010000153.1:0-19729 GCA_035706585.1 Solirubrobacteraceae bacterium
GCTTGCCCGCGGCGACGGCCGCATCGAGCCCGGCGCCGGCGCCGGTCGTCCGCAGCGGGACGGCGTACCGCTCGACGTAGGCGTCGGCGTCGCGCCGCAGCACGTCGAGCCGCGCCTGCTGCGCCCGGTCGCGGACGAGCAGGCGCATCGACTCCAGGTGCGCCGCGTAGTGCGCCCGGCCCGCCTCGTACGGCTCGAGGTAGTCCGGTTCCCCGGTGAGCAGGTAGCCGCGCAGGCCGGTTTCGACGTCCACGAGCGCGCGCTCGGCGGCGTTGGACTGGCCGAGGATGCGCTCCGCCCGCAGCGCGTTCTGGGCGTCGTCGTGCAGGCCGCGGACGTTGAGCACGAGCGCGCCGAACGTCCCCGTGATCAGGATGATCACCAGCGCGAACGCGGCGCCGGTGGGGCGGGACAGGCCGCGGGAGAGCCGCTGCGGGACGGATTCGTGCATGAGACTCCCCGGGAAATCGGCCGATCGCTGCGCGAATTGACCGCCCTGTCCGATAAACGTCCGTAGATCACCATGCGTACCCCCGCCCGCACATGCACGTCCTGATCGCCGACGACGACCCCGGCACGCGGCTGCTCGTCGGCGCCGCCGTCGAAGCGCTCGGCCACCGCTGCACGGTGGCCGAGGACGGCGAGGACGCGTGGCGCGCCTACCAGGCCGACCCGCCGGACGTCGTGGTCACGGACTGGCAGATGCCGGGGATGGACGGCACCGCGCTCGTGCGCGCGATCCGCGGCGACGGCGATGCCCGCTATGCCTACCTGATGGTGCTGACGGGCGCCGCCGACGAGGACACCGCCCGCGCGACGATGCGGGCGGGGGCCGACGACCTGCTGCCCAAGCCGCTCGACCGCGCGCAGCTCGAGCGCAAGCTGATCGCCGCCGAGCGCGTCACCGCGATGCACCGCCGCATGCACGAGGACGCCCGGCACGACGTCCTGACCGGCCTCGGGAACCGGCTGCGGCTGGCCGAGGACCTCGAGGCGCTGTGCGGCCGGGTCGCCCGCTACGGCCACGTCTACTGCATCGCGCTGTTCGACATCGACAACTTCAAGGGCTACAACGACGGCGCCGGCCACAGCGGCGGCGACGACGTCCTGCGCGCGGTCGCGGGAGCGCTGCAGCGCGAGATCCGCACCGGCGACGCGGTCTACCGCTACGGCGGCGAGGAGTTTCTCGTGCTGCTGCCCGAGCAGTCGCCGGAGGCCGCCGTGCTCGCGGCCGAGCGGCTGCGGGCGGCCGTCGAGGAGCTGGGCATCGCCCATCCCGCGGGCGGCGTCGTGACGGTGAGCGCCGGCGTGGCCGGCCTCGACGATCCCGGCCTGCAGCCCGCCCAGGTGTTCGAGCTGGCCGACCAGGCGCTGTACCGCGCCAAGGACGGTGGGCGCAACCGCGTGGAGGTGTACCGCGCCGACGACGGCTCGGCGGCCGGCGCGATCCGCGTGCTGATCGCCGACGACGACCCGATGATCCGCCTCACGACGTCGGCGCTGATCGGCCGTGCGGACGGGCTCGAGCTCGTCGGCGAGGCCGAGGACGCCGACCAGGCGATCGAGCTGGCCGCCCGCCGGCGGCCGGACGTCGTGCTGCTCGACTTCAACATGCCCGGCGGTGGCGGCGTGCGGGCGGCGACGCTGATCCGCGAGGGCAACCCGGACGTCAAGCTCGTGGCGATGAGCGCCGACGACAGCCAGGGCGCCCAGTACGACATGACACGCGCGGGCGCGGTCGGGTTCGTGCACAAGGGCGCGGGCGACGAGGAGCTCCTGCGCGTCATCCGCAGCTCGGCCCGCTGGTAGGGGAACGCTGGCCCAGGGGGCCAGGTTCCCTTAGCGGGTTTCGCCCAGGGGGCGAAACCCGCGGGCGTCTCAGGCCGCGCGCCTCGGCCCGCGCGCGCCTCAGAGGGCCGCTCTGACCTCCCACAGGTCCGGGTAGAACCGCTTGTCCTGCGTGCCGCGCAGGTACTCGACGCCGCGCGAGCCGCCCGTGCCGTGGCGGCTGCCGATCTCGCGTGCGGCCATCAGCGTGTGGTGGTGCCGCCACAGCGCGACCAGCTCGTCGTGGTCGACGAGCAGCTCGGCGACCAGGTGCAGGACCGTGCGGGCGGGGTCGTCGAGGTGGTCGCGGTACAGCTCGGCGAGCGCGGCCACGCGCTCGTCGCGGTCGTCCGGCAGCCCGGCCGCGGCAGCGAACGCGTCATAGACCTTCGGGCTCTCGGCCTCGATCGCGCGGAACTGCTCGGACTGGAAGCCGGACGCCGGCGCCAGCGGGTCGCGGAACTCCAGGAACCCGTCGGGGCTCATCGTCTCCAGCACGTCGAGGTGCGCCAGCAGCAGCCGGTCGATCGCCGCGGTGCGCTGCAGCGGCCCGATCGCGGCCTGGGCGCGGCCGGCCGCGAGCTCGGCGCGCGCCTTACCGAGCTCGTGCAGGATCAGCTTGAACCACAGCTCGTAGGACTGGTGCACGATCACGAACAGCAGCTCGTCGTGCGCGTCGGGCGTGAGCGGGTGCTGGAGCTGCAGCAGGTCGTCGATCCGCAGGTAGCCGGCGTACTCGGTCGGCGGCTCGTCGCCGCCGGCGTCGAGCACCTGGTTGACGAGCGCGTCGGCGGCCGCGTTCTGCGCCCGCGGGACCGACGCGATCGACCATCGCTCGAAGCCGTCAAGCGCACGCAGCGCCTCGCTGTGCAGGGCGGCCAGCTCGGCGTTCCTGACGCGGTACTCGCCGTTGACCTGGCGGGCGACGAGCTCGGAGTCGTTGACCACGTCGACCGCGCCGGCGCCGAGCGCGCGCGCTCGCTCGAGGCCGAGCAGCAGGCCGCGGTACTCGGCCACGTTGTTCGTCGTCGTGCCGAGCGCGACCGCCGCCTCGTCGAGGACCGTGCCGTCCGGCGCCGAGATCACGGCCGCCGCTGCGGCGGGCCCGGGGTTGCCACGAGCGCCGCCGTCCACATGGACGACGACCTCCACGAGATCAGGCGGCTGACAGCGGCGGGAAGTCGCCCGTCACGCGAGGACGCCGGCGGTCGCGCGTCTCGCGCTGGCCGCCGCCGGAGGCCGTGTCGCGGCGTTCCTGCTTGCGCCGGTCGACGATGACCTCGACGTTCGGGTCCTCCTCGTAGTACTTGGCAAGCTTCTCGTACAGCTCGTCCGCGAGCGGCTCGGGTACGACGCAGTAGATCACGGGCGGGACGCTAACACTCGTGGTTGGGCGGTTGGATCGATCATCTGTCTACGAAAGGTGAAGAGCTCCGCGCTCGTCGGCGGCCGCGTTGATCTCCTGCTCCTCGGCGGAAAGCTCGGACAGCTCATCCCCCTGAGCGTCGCGTCGTACTCCTCCGGCCTCGTCGGACAGGTCGATCTCGAACCGGTACCAGCTGAGCTCCCACATGACCGTGATCGTGACGACGCTGGGGCGGTCGATGCGCGGGCGCACCGACACGGCGGGCGCGCCGAGCGAGCGCGCCACGCCGCCGACCGTGCGCGTGTGGTCGGACGCGTTGAACAGCTCCAGCGCCCGCTGCATCTTGAGGTCGGCGTTCGTCGGGACCGCGCGGACGTGGCGCGGGTGCCGGGGCGCCTCGGGCGCCGGCCGCGGCGCGGCCTCCGCCTCGTCGTGATGGCCCGCCTCGGCCTCCTCCTGGACCTCGCGCGCGCGCTCGCGACGGGCGCGCAGGCGGTCCAGGAAGGACCGCCCACGACCGTCGTGCCGCGTGTGCCGCAGCTCGAGCTCGTCGCCGCCGGACTCGCGGATCCACCCTTCGTGCTGGGCGCGCGCGGTGCACAGGTCGCACACCTCGCGGCGCGAGCCGCCGGCCAGGAACGTCTCGGCGTGCTCTCCCCGCAGCAGCGTCCGCCCGCAGATGTCGCAGGCGAGATCGCTCTGGTTCGTGCGTATGTCCCGCGTACGAGCCACGAAGAGGCCAGATTAGCTCAGGCTTTGACCTCCTCTTCCTCCTGAGCCTTGGCCACCACTTTCTGGGCCAGGTGCGACGGGACCTCCTCGTAGCGCAGGAACTCCATCGTGTACTCGCCCTGGCCGCCGGTGAGCGACCGCAGATCCGGCGCGTAGGTGAGGATCTCCGCCATCGGGACCTCGGCCTTGACCTCGGTCATGCCGCCGACCGCCTCGGTGCCGAGCGGGCGGCCGCGGCGGGACGACAGATCGCCCATCACGTCGCCCACCGAATCGTCCGGGACCGATGCCGTGAGCAGCATGATCGGCTCCAGGAGCACCGCTCCGGCCTGCTCGAGGGCCTGCTTCATGGCCAGCGAACCGGCGAGCTTGAACGCCATCTCGGACGAGTCGACCGAGTGGTAGGAGCCGTCGAACAGCGTGACCTTGACGCCCTTGACCGGGTAGCCGGCGACCGCCCCCTCCTGCATGGCATCTTGCACGCCCTTCTCCACCGCGGGGATGAACCCGGACGGGATGACGCCGCCCTTGATCGCGTTGACGAACTCGAAGTCGCCGTCGGCCAGCGGCTCGATCTCGATGTGGCAGTCGCCGAACTGGCCGCGGCCGCCCGTCTGCTTCTTGTGCCGGCCGTGCGCCTTGGCGCCGTTGCGGATCGTCTCCTGATAGGGCACGCGCGGCGGCTTGAGGATCACCTCGGCCCCGAAGCGCGCCCGCATGCGCTCGACGATCACCTCGACGTGGATCTGCGACAGGCCCGCGACGATCTGCTCGCCGGTCTGGGCATCGCGGTGCAGGTCGATCGTCGGGTCCTCCTCCTGCAGGCGGCGCAGCGCGGTGAACACCTTGTCCTCGTCGCCCTTGGAGGCGGGCTCCATCGCGAACGCCATCACCGGCGCCGGAAGCTTGACCCGCGGCATCTCGATCGGCTCGTCGCGCGCCGCCAGCCAGTCGCCGGCGTGAGTCTCCTTGAGCTTCGCGACGGCGCCGATGTCGCCCGGCCCGAACGCCTCCGCCTGCTTGACCTCCTTGCCCTGCGGTACGAGCAGCTGGCCGATGCGCTCCTTGTGATGGGTGCGCGTGTTCATCACCTGCGTGTCGTGCGTGACCGTGCCCTGGTAGACGCGGAAGAGGTTGATGCGCCCCGCGTACGGGTCGGCGCGCGTCTTGAACACGTAGGCGAACATCTCGCCGTCGGGGTCGGGCTGGAGCGTCGTGCTCTCGAGCTCGAGGCCGCCGTGCTGGACCGGCGACGGCAGGTCGTCGACGATCGCGTCGAGCAGGCGGTTGGCGGCGAGGCAGGTCGTGGCGACACCGCAGGTGACAGGGAAGATGTGCCCGTGGTCGGTGCCGTCCTCGAGCGCGGTGACGATCTCCTCGTGCGAGATGTCCTCGCCCTCCAGGTAGCGCTCCATCAGCGCCTCGGAGTTCTCGGCGACCTCGTCCATCAGCTTCTCGCGGAACTCCTGCGCCTGGTCGGCCATGTCGTCCGGGATCGGGACCTCGCGGCACGTGCCGTCGGCGTACTCGTACGCCTTCATGTCGACGAGGTCGATCACGCCGCGCGTCTCGTGCTCGACGCCGATCGGGATCTCGGTGGCGACCACGTGCGGCCCGAACGCGCTCTTGAGGGCGTCGAGCGTCCGGTAGAAGTCGGCGCGCTCGCGGTCGAGCATGTTCACGTAGATCAGCCGGGCGACGCCGAGCTCCTTCGCGCGCTCCCACAGCCGCTGCGTGCCGACCTCGACGCCGAGCACCGCGTTGACGACGAACACGGCCGATTCGCACACCCGCAGCGCTCCCAGCGCGTCGGCGATGAAAGACGGCTCGCCGGGCGTGTCGATGAGGTTGACCTTCGTGTCCCGCCACTCGAACGACGCGAGCGAGGCGGAGATCGACATCCCGCGTGCCTTCTCGTCCTCGTCGCCGTCCGAGACCGTCGTTCCGTCGGCCACCGAGCCGAGCCGGGTGGTCGCGCCCGCGGCGTGCAGCAGCGCCTCGTGCAACGACGTCTTCCCGCTGCCTCGGTGGCCGACTAGAGCCACGTTGCGAATCCTGTCTGCGGCCTGCATGACAGCCACCTCTCCCTTCCTCGTAGGGAGGGCGGAGCCTAGCGTCAGTCGCGAATGTTGTCGCCCTGGAGGCGCGACTTGAGGCGCAGAACGGCCTTGGTGTGCAGCTGCGAGATCCGCGACTCGGTCACGCCGAGCACCTCGCCGATCTCGCGCAGAGTCAGGTTCTCGTAGTAGTACAGGGCGATCACGAGCTTCTCGCGCTCGGGCAGGGCGGCGATCGCGTCGGCCAGGCGGTCCTTGAGCTCGGAGGCGTCGAGCAGCTGCTGCGGGTCGGGCGCGTCCGGGTCCTGCAGCGTGTCGAGGAGGCTGACCTGGTCGCCCGACGCGTCGCTGACCGCCCACAGCTCGTCGAGCGCGACGACGGTGGAGTTGGAGATCTTGACGAGCGTCTCCTGGAACTCCTCGGCGCTGATGCCCAGCTCGCGCGCCATCTCCTCGTCGGACGGGGTGCGGTGGAGCCGGTGCTCGAGCTTGGCGTGGATGCGCTCGATCTCGCGCGCCCGGGCGCGCACCGACCGCGGCACCCAGTCCAGCGCGCGCAGCTCGTCGATGATCGCGCCCTTGATGCGCGTGATCGCGTACGTCTCGAACTTGATCTCGCGCTCGACGTCGAAGCGCTCGATCGCGTTGATCAGGCCGATCAGGCCGTAGGAGATGAGATCGGACTCCTCGACGTGCGCCGGCAGGCCGGACGACATCCGCCCGGCGACGTACTTCACCAGCGGCGAGTACGCGACGACGAGCTTCTCGCGGGCAGGCTCAGACTGCTCCTCCTTGTAGCGTCGCCACAGTTCTCTGAGCTCGAGGGCTTTGACGTTGGTGTCCAGAGGGCTCTCCCGTTACGCCCGCGGATGGCTGCGCAGATAGGCCGCGCGCAGGCGTGCGGACTCTACCCGAGTGTAGACCTGGGTCGTGGAAATGGACGCGTGTCCAAGCATTTCGTGGATCGCGAGCGGGGATCCCTGGGTCGCCGCCTGGCGCGTCCAGGCGCGCACACGGCGCCGCACGTCGGACGTCGACAGGCGGCGTCCGGACTTGGACAGGAACAGCGCCGGATCGTCCTCGGTGCCCGCGAGCGTCGGCCGCCCGCGCTCGAGGTAGACGTTGACCGCGGCCAGCGCCTGCTCGCCGGCGGGCACGGCGCGCTGCGCGAGCCGGATCTGCTCGGCCGCGAAGTCGACCGACGCCGCGTCGAGGCTCACGAGCTCGTCGGCGCGCAGCTTGCAGGCGTGCGCCAGCTCGAACAGCGCGCGGTCGCGCAGCTCGAGCGGCGTCGTGGCCGGGACGCGATCCAGCAGCGCCGCCACGTCCTGCGGCTTGATCGTGCGCGGCAGCGGTTGCGGCGTCCTGGGCGCGGGCAGCAGGTCGGCGGGGTTCTCGGTCATGTCGCCGTGCTCGACCATGCTGCGGAAGAACGCCCGCGCCGACGCGAGCTTGCGCGCCATCGTGCGGGGAGCCGCGCCGCGGTCCGACAGCCGGGCGGCGTAGTCGCGCAGCAGGCGGTACGTGAGCGCCGGCGGGTCCAGGCCCTGCGCGGCGGCCCAGGTCGCGAGCTCGCCGATGTCGGCGCCGTAGGCGCGCCGCGTTCGCTCGGCGGCGCCGCGGCGCTGCAGGTCGGCGTCGAAGCGGACGAGCGCGCTCGCCCACGCCTCGCTAGCGTGGGGCGGCGTGGCCGTGTTCTTCATCGACACCTCCACGGGTCAGGTGGCGACCCAGCGCCAGCTCGTGGAGGCGGGCATCGCCCCGGCGGACGAGCTGCCGCCGCGGCCCTGGCATCGGATCCAGGGCTCCGGGGACGCGACGACCATGTGGTACGCGGTGATGCGCAAGCAGGTGCGCGACGGCGTGTACATCGGTGCCTTGTGCATTCGCCACCAGGACCACCACGCCTCCCTGCTGCAGGAGGGCTGGCAGGAGGTGCCGCCTCCGGAGATCGGGATCGAGGGACGAACCTCGGCTGGGTAGGGAAACGGGCGCCGACCCGGTCGGCGAGAGCGCCAGGGCGCCAGCGGTGCGATCGCCTGGCGCTTTTTCCATCTATACGGTGGAAAAAGCGCCAGTGGCGGGTTTTCGTCCCGCCCGCGCCGAAGTTCGGCCCGCGACGCCGCCGCGGAACGAGTCGAGCCGCCGCGACGCCTAGGCGATGTAGACCGGCGCGCCGACGTCGACCTGGTCGTACAGCTCGATCACGTCGGGGATCAGCATCCGGATGCAGCCGTGGGAGGCGGCGCTGCCGATCGAGCCCGTGGCGTCGGTCCCGTGGATGCCGGCGCCGTCGTAGATGCCCATCCAGCGCGCCTTGAGCGGGTTCTCGGGCACGCCGCCCGGGACGACGGTGCCCGCGAGGTCGCCGGCCCAGTCGGAGTTGGGCACGTGCCAGGCGGGGTTCACCGCCTTGTTCTGCATGTGGTAGAGCCCGGCCGGCGTCTCGAGGCCGACCTGGCCGACCGCGATGCCGTACGTCTTGACCGGCTTGAGGTCCTTGTAGAGCGTGAGCTTGAAGGCGCCCCGGTTGACGATGATGATCGCCGGATACTTGTCGGCGAGCTCCTCGGTGGTGACCTCCGGCTCCACGACCCGCGTGCGGACGCGGGCGATCCGGGTGTCGCCGGCGTCGAGCAGCGCGCGCTTGATGTCGCGCCGCAGCAGCGAGGTGCGGACCGCGCGGCCGTCGCGCGAGGTGACCGGGTCGACGTTGCCGTGCTCGAGGTCGACCGACGCGTCGCGCGGCTCGATCGCCAGCTTGTCGCGCACGCGCCGGACGACGTGGCGGACCGCTGCCCGATCCCAGCTGATCTTCGCCTCGACCTTCGTGTTCAGGCGGGTGCCCCGGACTTCCCTCCAGGTGCGTGTGAAGAGGTTGCCCTCCGTCGAAGCCTCCATCGCGCGGTCGACCGACCCGTCGATGTCGATGGCGATCTTCGCCCGCTCGGGCGTGAGCGTGAAGCGGCGGCCCTGATAGCGAACGCTGACCGGACGGTCGAGCGGATCCAGCAGGGCGGCGGCGAGCTTGGAGCGCGCCTTCGCGGGCGTGAGGCCGCCGACGTCGACGCCGTTGACCGTCACCCCCTCGGCGATCCGGGTCTTCGCGTGGCGGTCGAACGCGTACAGGCTTCCGGCCCCTACGAGGAGGACCGTCACGGTCAGGACGAATACGGCGATCAGACGGCGCGGCATGGGGCTCCGAGATGGTAGGAGGTCACGCGGACCAACAGAACCCCTGCAACGTCCGTCCCGTTACACCGTGCCCTTGCGGCGGACGCTGGGGCTCCAGCGCAGGAACTCCTCGACCTCGCGCTCGTAGCGGTACGGCTGCCCCTCGTCGCGGCGCAGGCCGCGGACACGCAGCGCCTCGGCGTGCTTGAGCACCGCCTCGCGGCTCGTGTAGCCGAAGTTGTAGCCCGCGCCCTTGAGCTTGCGGTTGTCCTGCCCGCGGCCGTAGCGCAGCTGGTTGAGGACCTCCTCGGGCAGGCGGAGTCCGGCCGGACGCAGCGCGGCCGCGGCCAGCGACGTGCCCCAGGGCGGCAGGATCGGGGCGAGCGGGCGGCCGAGCAGCGACGCGACCTCCGACAGCGCCAGCACGCCGTCGGCGGCGGCGTTGTAGACGCCGGCGAGCTCGTTCTCGGCGGCGAACCGCAGCACGCCGACCAGGTCGTCCTCGTGGATGAACTGGTAGCGCGGGTCGAAGCCGAGGATGCTCGGGATCGCGGGCAGCTTGAACAGCTCCGTGTGGGTCGTCCGCTGGTCGGGGCCGACGGCATTGCAGAAACGCAATACGGTCACGACGACCTCCGGGTTCCGCTCCGCGAAGCCCTCGACCGCCTTCTCGGCCTCGACGATGTCGTCCTCGAGCCGCGTGCGCGGCGGGTGCGGCCGGCGCATGCCCTCGGTGAAGAACGCGGGATCGTCGCGCTCGCAGCCGTAGTAGTGGGCCGAGGACTTGAACACGAACTTGCGCACCGGCGAGTCCGGCCCACCGCACGCAGCGAGGATGTTCATCGTGCCGATCACGTTGGCCTCGTGGGCGACGCGCGGCGGCGCCTGCAGCGAGTCGACGACCAGCCGCGTGTCGACGACCGTGTCGATCTCCGCCGCCTGCACGATCCGCCGCAGCAGCGCGTGGTGGAGGCCGACGCGCACGTACTCGGTGCGCTCCAGCGGGCAGCTCGGGTCGTCGGGGCTGACGCCGATGATCGCCTCGACCTCGCGGTCGCGCTCCAGCGCCTGCGCGAGCCGGCCGCCCCAGTACGTCGACACGCCGGTGATCAGGACCCTCATCCGAACCACACCGAGCGGCGGTGGGCGACCAGGTCGACCAGCTCGTCCTGGATCCGCCCGCGCACGTCCTCGGCGACGGTCTGGACGAGCCCCTTGTCGTCCCACGGGCGCTCGCCCCACTGGTCGGTCGGGATCGGCTCCAGGAAGCGGATGCGGAACTTGGCGGGCAGGTAGGCGGCGCCGAGCAGCGGGCCGAAGTGCGGGAACAGCGGCGTGACCGGGAAGTAGATGAGGCCGGTGAGGCGGCGTAGCAGCCCGACCTGGGCGAACGTGGGCATCGCCTCCTCGGCGCCGATCAGCGCGATCGGCACGATCGGCGCGCGCGCCCGCATCGCCGCCTCCACGAAGCCGCCGCGGCCGAAGCGCCGCAGCCGGTAGCGGTCCTTGTAGAGCTTCTCGGTGCCCTTGCGGCCCTCGGGGAACACGAGGACGAGCTGCTGCTCGTCGCACAGCAGGCGGTGCACGTTGGCCGGATGTGCGGGGACCCCTCCGAGCTTGTTGACGAGCATGCTCAGGCCGGGATAGCCCTTGAAGAAGTGCTCGACCGTAAGGTGCAGCAGCCGCGGCCGCGAGTGCTCCTCCTTGATCGCCTTGGCGATCATCGCGGCGTCGGGCGGCAGCGCGCCGGCGTGGTTGGACACGAGCAGGGCGCCGCCGGTGGGCGGCACGTTCTCGATCCCCTCGACCTCGACCCGGAACCAGTAGTGGTAGAGGAACTCGTACAGCGTCGCGTCGAGCAGCCCCTCGACGCGCTCCGAGCGGCCCCAGTCGGTGACCTGGCGGTCGGGCTCGATCGCCGGCAGCAGCGAGCGCGGGTCGGGATCGGTGGGCGCCGGGAGTGCGCGCTGCTCGCTCACGCGCGGCTCCGCTCGCCATCCGGGCTCGCCGGATGGGGGCCGCGGTCAGCCGTCCGAGCGAGGACCGGCGCCAGCTTCCGGGCCAGCGTCGGCCAGTCCGGCGCGCACACGACGTCCTCCTCCTCGCACAGATCGCGGTTCCACGGGTGCATGATCGTGGCGGGGGTGATACCCGCTTCCGTGGCTTTGCGCAGGTTGACGGGCGAGTCGTCGATCAGGATGTCGATCGCGAGCTCGCGGCAGCGGGCGATCTTGTCGAACGAGCAGTGCAGCTCGTCGTACGGGAGGCCGATCCCGTCGAGCCAGCGCTTCGTCGCGTCGTAGGCGTCCTCGACGCGGTGCGAGGTGATCTGGACGAAGTGCCCGTCCGCGTGCCACCGGCGGACCGTCTCGACCGCGCCGGGGTACGGCTCGGCGGCCAGCACGTGCTGCTCCGTGTGGGTCTCGGCGATGCAGGCGCGGTTCTGGTCGGGCCGCAGCCCCGTGGCGCCCCAGGTGTGCTGGGTCTCGTACGGCAGCTCGACGCCGAAGCGCCGCTTGGCCACGGCTGCGAACTGGTCCCAATAGTGGTGCAGCGTGGAATCGATGTCGACCGCGATGCGCACGGGCCTTTACCCTAGAACGCCGTGCCGAGCGTCTACGAAGACGTGCTGGGCCGCTTTCGCAACACGATCGCGCGACCCGGCGCCGACCACACGTACGCGGATGGTGACGACCAGTCGTGGATGCGCATCGACTGGGGGTCCCTGTCGCGCTCGATCGAGGTCGACGACCGGCGCGTGCACGTCGTCGACACCGGCGGTGACGGGCCGCCGCTGCTGTTCCTGCACGGGCTCGGCGGCGTGTGGCAGAACTGGCTGCTGACGATCCCGGCGTTCATGAGCACGCACCGGTGCGTCACGTTCGACCTGCCGGGATTCGGCGAGTCCGAGATGCCGCGCGGCGAGATCTCGATCCCGGGCTTCGCGAAGGTCGCCGACGCCGTCTGCGATCAGCTGGGCATCGACAGCCCGGTCGTGATCGGCAACTCGATGGGCGGCTTCGCCGGCGCCGAGCTCGCGCTGTCGCACCCGACACGGGTCACCAAGCTCGTGCTCGTCTCCGCCGCCGGTCTCTCGACCGAGTACGTCAGGCGTGAGCCGGTGCTGGCGACGGCGCGCGCGTGGGCGGCGCTGATCACACGCCTCGGCTCGCAGTCCGACGCGCTCATGCGGCGGCCGCGGAGCCGGCGGCTGGCGCTGCAGGCGGTCGTGCGCTACCCCGAGAAGCTGTCGGTCGCGCTGGCGACGGAGCTCGCGCGCGGCGGTGGCGCGCCCGGCTTCAACGACGCGTTCGGGGCGCTCCTGGGCTACTCGTTCCGCGACAAGCTGGAGCGGATCGAGGTGCCGGTGCTGATCGTGTGGGGCCGCAACGACGTGCTCGTACCGGTGCAGGACGCCGAGATGTTCGAGCACCTGATCGGCGAGAACGCTCACAGCGTGATCTTCGACGACACCGGCCACGTCCCGATGCTGGAGCGGCCGACGCGCTTCAACGAGCTGCTGCGGGGCTTTCTCGCCGGCGAGCGGGCCCCCGAGGCGGGCATCGAGGGCGTCAGCGCCTGAGGGCGGCGCCGCCCCGGCGCCGCGTGGCCGCCCGGGCAGCGCGCTACCGCGTGACGGCGCCCTCGGAGGCGCTCGAGACCAGCTTCGCGTACTTGCCCATCACGCCGTTCGTGTAGCTCGGCGCGGGCGGTCGGTATTCGCGCAGCCGGGCGGCGATCTCGTCGTCGCTGACGCCGAGGTCGATCCGGCGGTTCGTCACGTCGATCGTGATCGTGTCGCCGTCGCGGACCGCCGCGATCGGGCCGCCTTGCACCGCCTCGGGAGCGATGTGGCCGGCCATGAACCCGTGCGTGGCGCCGGAGAACCGGCCGTCGGTGAGCAGCGCGACCGACTCGCCGAGCCCCTCCCCCACGATCGCCGCCGTGACCGCGAGCATCTCCCGCATCCCGGGGCCGCCGGCCGGGCCCTCGTTGCGGATGACGACGACGTCGCCCTCGGTGATCTCGCCGTTGGTGACGGCGGCCATTGCCGCCTCCTCGCCGTCGAACACGCGGGCGGGGCCCTCGTGATGGATGCGCTCGTGGCCCGACAGCTTGACGACCGAGCCCTCGGGCGCGAGGTTGCCGCGCAGGATCGCGATCCCGCCGGTCTCCTTGAGCGGGTCCGACAGCGGGCGGACGACCTCCTGCCCGGGCGTCTCCCGGGCGGCGCGCGCGTGGTCGCCGACCGTCTTGCCCGTGACGGTGATCGCGTCCTCGTGCAGCATCCCGAGCTCGGCCAGGCGCGACGCGACCAGCGCGGTCCCGCCGGCGGCGTGCATGTCGGTCGCGACGAAGCGCCCGAACGGCTTGAGGTCGCACAGCAGCGGCGTCTGGGCGGCGATGCGGTCGAAGTCGTCGATGCTCAGCTCGACCCCCGCCTCGCGCGCGACCGCCAGCAGGTGCAGCACGGCGTTGGTGGAGCCGCCGCTCATCGCCACGCCGGCGATCGCGTTCTCGAGCGCGTCCTTGGTGATGATCTCGCTCGGCCGCTGCCCGCGGGCGAGCACGTCCATGACGAGCTGGCCCGCCTCGAACGCCGCCTGCGCCTTGGTCTGGTCCTGGGCGGGGATGTCGCTCGGGCCCATCGGGCTGATGCCGAGCAGCTGGAACGCCATCGCCATCGTGTTGGCGGTGAACTGGCCGCCGCAGGCGCCGGGACCGGGACTGGCGAGGCCCTCGAGCTCGTGCAGCTCGTCGTCGGTCATCTTGCCGGCGGCGTGGGCGCCGATCGCCTCGAAGACCTCCTGGACGGTCACGGTCTTGCCGTGGAAGTGACCGGCCGGGATCGAGCCGCCGTAGAGCATCACGCCGGGCAGGTCGAGCCGCGCGAGCGCCATGACCGTGCCGGGGATCGTCTTGTCGCAGCCGGAGATCGCGATCACCGCGTCGAACAGGTGGCCGCGGGCCACGAGCTCGATCGAGTCGGCGATCACCTCGCGGCTGATCAGCGACGCCTTCATGCCGCTCGAGTCCATCGTGATCCCGTCCGAGATCGCGATCGTGTTGAACTCCATCGGGGTGCCGCCGGCGGCCTTGATGCCCTCTTTGACCTTCGCGGCGAGCGCGCGGTGGTGGAAGTTGCACGGCATCGTCTCGGTCCACGTGTTGGCGACGCCGATGATCGGCTTGGCGAGCGCCTCGTCGTCGAACCCGATGCCCTTCAGTTGAGCGCGTGCGGCGGCGCGTGCGGGGCCTTCCAGCAGCGCGCGCGAGTTGTGCTTGGGATCCAGGCCGGCCATGTCGGCCTGGAGACTATTGGGTGGCGCGATCCGGGCCTGGCGCGCCCGCGCGGCGCTCGAGGCGCTCGCGCTCCCAGCGGCCGAGGCGCCAGATGTCGCGCTGGACCTGCCGCGGGTCGATCTGGCGGCCGGGAAGATGCAGGTTGGCCTCGGAGATCAGCCGCCGCTCGTCGCCCTGCAGCGCCATCCACTTCGCCAGGACGTCGTCCGAGTCCGGCAGCCGCGGCGAGCCGAACGGCCGCGTCTCGTCGGGAAACTCGACGCAGTACTCGTTGAGCAGCTGCCCGGTCTGCGGCAGGTACGCCACGATCGGCTTGTGCGGGTAGACGAGGTAGGCGTACGGCACACCGCGCAGGTCACGTGACGTCTCGGCGGGCAGCCCGGTCTGGCCGCCCCAGACCCGGATGAAGCCCAGGTCCCGGTACATCGCCCACTCCTCCTCGTTCACGCACGACTTCAGCAGCTCGCGGGCGCGCTGCTCGGCGCGGCGCTCACGGCCGGGGTCGTACGGCGCGGCGACGCCGGCCTTGCGGGCCTCGCGGCGCTCGCGGCGCGCGTCCAGGCGGCGATCGATGTACGGCCAGGTGATGTCCGAGAGCAGCGCAATGACGACGATCGCCGTGACGCAGAGCGCGACCGTCACGTCGCTTCAGGCCGCCCCGCCCGCGGCGCGCGGGGTCGCCTCGCCGGCACGCGCGGGGCCTGCCCCGCCCGCGGCCCGCGGGAAGAAGATGACGCGGTCCGTGGTGCTCGGGATCTCCTCGAACGCGCGCACCAGCTCGGCCTCGCGGCGGCCCGTCTCGGTCGTCACCGGCACCGCCGCCCACATGCCCTGATCGAGCTGGCGGCGGAACTCCTCGACGAGGCGCTCAGCGTCCTCGGTGACGGCTGGGTCGCCTTCGGCGATCAACTGCTCACCATGCCCCGGACGCATGCGCAGGAACTTCATCGCCGCCGATTATGGCAGAGGGCCCGTGGCTGCTCGGCCGCCCGCGCGGCCGGCGCGTGACCGCGTGGTCAGAGCGAAGACGTCAACGGGTCCCGGACCCGCTCCGAGGCTCCGGATGCCGTTGCGGACGGCCTCGCCGGCGATCTCCTTGGCCGCGCGTGCCGCGTCGAGCGGCGTGTAGCCCAGGGCCAGGTGGGCCGCGAGCGCGGACGAGTGCGTGCAGCCCGACCCGTGCGCGGCGCCGTCCGGGTGCCGCGCGCCGGGGATGCGCTCGAGCACGTCGCCGTCGAAGAACACGTCGGTCGCCGCCTCGCGGTGTCCGCCGGTGACGACCACGGCCGCCGGCCCGAGATCGTGCAGGCGCCGGGCGAGGTCCTCGACGGCGTCGCCGGGCCCCGTCGCGCGGTCGGCCGCCGCGGCGGTCTCCACCAGCACGCGCGCCTCGGGCACGTTCGGCGTGACCACCGTGACCAGCGGGAGCAGCTCGCGGACGATCGCGGCGCGGGCGTCGTCGTCGAGCAGCACCGCTCCGGACTCGGCGACCATCACCGGGTCGAGCACGATCGGGGTGCCCGGCGCGAGCAGATCCAGCGCCTCGCGGACGGCGTGGACGGTCTCGGCGGTGCCGAGCATCCCGATCTTGACGGCATCGACGCCGATGTCCTCGGCCACCGCCCGGACCTGCGCGACGATGAAGTCCCCCGGCACCGGGTGGATCGCGGTCACCGCGACGGTGTTCTGGGCGGTCAGCGCGGCGATCGCGGACATCCCGTGCACGCCGCAGCGCGCGAACGCCTTCAGGTCCGCCTGGATGCCGGCGCCGCCGCCGGAGTCCGATCCGGCGATCGACAGCACCGCTGGGATCGGCCGCTCGCTCACGACGGTCAGATTAGAAAGCGGCCGGGACGCGCTCATAGCGACCTCCGAATCCGCGCCTGACCAGGCCGCGGCTCTCCAGCTCGCCGAGGCCGGTGAGCACGGTGCGAGCATCGAATCCGCAGGCGACGAGCATCGGCAGCGTCGAGTGGCCGGCGCCGATCTGCTCGAGCATCTGGCGCAGCCCGGGATCGAGCGCCGTGCCGCCAAGGCGGATCTCGTAGTGCGCGCCGGTCAGCTCCGCGAGCGCGTCAAGCACGTCGTGGACGTGGCGGACGAGCACGGCGCCGTCCCGCAGCAGGCTGTTGGTGCCGGACGCCGTCGGGCAGGTGATCCGGCCGGGCACGGCGGCGACCGTCCGGCCGAGCTCAGCGCCGAGATCGGCCGTCGTCAGCGAGCCCGAGCGCTCGGTCGCCTCGACGACCACCACGACGCGGGCGAGCGCCGCGATCAGCCGGTTGCGGGCGACGAACGCCCAGCGGTGGATGCCGAAGCCGGGCGGCAGCTCGGACACGACGGCGCCGCTGTCGCGGACCGCGGTGTACAGGTGCCGCTTGGATGCTGGATACGGGCGGTCCGCCCCGCCCGCCAGCACGGCCACCGGCGGCGTACCGCCCGCAAGCGCGCCGGTGTGGGCGGCCGCGTCGACCCCCAGCGCCAGCCCGGACACGACGCTGACACCCGCCGCCGACAGCCCGCACCCGATGTCGTGCGCGACCGTGAGCCCGTACTGGGTCGCGCGGCGGGCGCCGACCACCGCGACCGCGTCCGCGGCCCCGACGGCCTCGGGCTCGCCGGCGATGTGGACGACCGCGGGCGGGTCCGCCAGGTCGCGCAGGTGTGCGGGGTAGTCGTCGGCGCACCCGCAGATCGCGGTGAGACGGGCGGCGGCGATCGCCGCGCGGGCACGCGCGGGCGCGAACGCGGCGTAGCGCCGGCGGATCGCCGCCGAGCCGGAGACCTCCAGCAGCCGCTCGTCGGGCAGCGCGAGCACCCGTCCCGGCGCCTCGCGCTTGCGCCACTCGATCTCGAGCCACCCCGCGAGCGCCGCGATGAGGTCGGTGCGTCGCAGGCAGTCGTCGCACGCGCGGCCGGCCGCCGGCGCGGGTCGCCCTCCGGGGCGGGATGCGGTGCTCATGCCATCTCCACGAGCGCCGGCTGCTCGAGGCGCAGGCCGGCGGCGATGTGAACGTGGTCGGGGCCGATGCGGTCGCTCCCCTCGAGGTCGGCGACCGTGCGGGCGACGCGCAGGACGCGCGTGTGGCCGCGGGCGCTGAGGCGGTGGCGGTCGTGCAGCTCGTACAGGAGCCGGAGCGCGCTCGGGGTCGGTTGGGCCACCTCGCGCATCACCCGCGGCGTCATCTGGGCGTTGCAGCTCAGGCCGAACGCGGACAGGCGCTGCGCCTGCCGCTCGCGCGCCTCGATCACCCGGGCCCGGACGGCGGCCGACGGCGGGGCGGTCTCCTCGCGCAGCGCGGCCGCGGTGGGTCGCGTGACCGGGACCAGCACGTCGATCCGGTCGAGCAGCGGGCCGCTCAGGCGGCGCTGGTGGCGCGCGAGGTCGGCGCCCGTGCAGCGGCATGCCTCCTCCCCCATCCCGCACGGGCACGGATTGGAGGCGGCGACGAGCATGAACCGCGTCGGGAACGCGACGACCTGCTGCCCGCGCACGATCGTGACGTGGCCGTCCTCGAGTGGCTGGCGCAGCGCCTCCAGGCTGGGGCGCGGGAACTCGGACAGCTCGTCGAGGAACAGCACGCCGTGGTGTGCGAGCGTCGCCTCCCCCGGCAGCGGAAGCGATCCGCCGCCGACGAGGCCGGCGGCCGAGATCGTGTGATGGGGCGCGCGGAACGGGCGCCGCAGCACCAGACCGGCGCCGTCGTGCAGGCCCGCAACCGACTGGACGCGCGTGACCTCGAGCGCCTCGGCCGGCGTCATCGGCGGCAGGATCGACGGGAGGCGGCGGGCGAGCATCGTCTTGCCGGTGCCGGGCGGGCCGTGCAGGTAGACGTTGTGACCGCCCGCGGCGGTGATCTCGAGCGGCGCGATCAGCGCGTTCTGGCCGCGGACGTCCGCGAGGTCGAGCAGTGGCTCGGGCTCGGGCTCGGCGATCGGCTCCGGCGGTGGCGGCGGCTCGGCGCGCCCGGCCAGGACGTCGACCGCCTCGGCCAGTGAGGTGATGCCGAGCACGTCCACGCCCGGCACCAGTGCCGCCTCCTGTGCGCGCGCCCGCGGCACGAGCAGCCGCGACAGCATGTGGCGGCGCGCTCCCTCGGCGATCGCGAGCGCCCCGCGGACCGACCTCACGTCGCCGGTCAGCGACAGCTCGCCGACGATCGCGCACGCCTCGACGCTCCCGCTGTCGAGTTGCTCGGACGCGACGAGCACGCAGATCGCGAGCGGCAGGTCGAACCCGGGACCGATCTTGCGCAGGTACGCGGGCGCGAGGTTCACCGTGATCCGGCCGCCGGGGAACGCGTGCCCGGAGTTCGTGATCGCCGAGCGCACGCGCTCGCGCGCCTCGCGGATCGCCTTGTCCGCGAGCCCGACGATCGTGAACGCCGGCAGCCCGGTGCCGCGGATGTCGGCCTCGACCCAGACGCGCCGGGCCTCGACGCCGTCGATCGCGAACGTGATGACGCGGGCGAGCATGGGTCAGAACGCCGCCTGCAGATGGTCGAGCCGGACGAGCTCGTCGTGCTCGTCGAGCGTGACGCCGACCGCGTCGAACCGCAGCTCGGCGTAGCGCGGCCGCTCGGTGACCTCGTTCAGCCATGCCGCCGCCATGGTGCGCACCTGCCTGCGCTTGCGCTCGTGCAGGTTGTCCCGCCAGTCGCCGCAGCCGAGGCGCCGCGACTTGACCTCGCAGAACACGATCGTGGCCTCGCTCTCGTCGGCGAGCACGAGGTCGAGCTCGCCCCAGCGCGTGCGGTGGTTGCGCGCCAGGATGCGGTAGCCGAGCCGGATGAAGTGCTCCGCCGCGAGGTCCTCGCCGCGGCGGCCGATGGTCTTGGAGCGCTCGGTCGGCATCGTGGGCGGACCGTACAGGCGAGCGGTGAACGGATCACCACGCGTTTGTCACAAGTCTGCGGCGGGAGTGTGAAATGTGTGTGCCGCGGGGGCTGTGGGATCGCGGTCCGTGGACTGGGGCGGCGTGGAGGGCCGCGAGCTGCGCCGTGGAGGGCCGGGAGCTGCGGCGTGGACGGCCGAGAACTGCGGCGCGGAGGGCCGGGGACTGCGGCATTGAGGGGCGAGGACTGCGGCGCGGAGGGCCGGGGACTGCGGCATTGAGGGGCGAGGACTGCGGCATTGAGGGCCGAGAGAACCGCGGCATTGAGGGGGCGGCGCGATCGGCGGGGCGACAGCGGGCGGGACGGGTTGTCCACCGTGGCGGTCGAAACCCGTCGCTGGCGCGAAATCGTCGCTATGCGACGAGAACGCGCCA
>DASSUW010000154.1:0-2886 GCA_035706585.1 Solirubrobacteraceae bacterium
GGCCACCGCCACCGTCTCCGGGCGAGCCGACCTTCTCCGGCACGACTACCGCGATCAGCTCGCCGCCTTCGCCGCCGATCCCGCCACGTTCGGCCGCGGCTTCGAGTTCCACTACGACCCGAAGCTTCCGGCCACGGCCGCGATCAACCTCGACTCGCCGGAGTACGCGAACATCACCGTCCACGCGATCGCGCACTACGGCGAGGCGCTCCGGCACGGCATGCGGCCGCTCCCCCGGCCGGCGATACGGCGTCTACAGGGCTGGGTGACGCGGCTGCTCGCGGGTTCGTGGACCCACGCGGGCTACCTGAACTGGGATACCGGCAAGGGCCGGCGCCGCTGGCATTCGGCGCAGTACTGGGCGTTCGCGCAGCAGGGGTTGCTGGCGATCGCGACGTCGCCGGCGTTCTGGCGGCATCGGGTCTACGGCCGCTGGGCGAAGGCGCTGTTCGATCGCGGCCTGGCGCTCTACCAGCGCCGCGCGGACGCGAACGGCGGCCCGGCGCCCAAGCACATGTTCGGCGTCCACACCCTGATGGAGGAGTTCGACTGCTTCTGCGCGCGGATGCTCGCCAACGCCGCGCGCGCGGTCGCGCTCGATCTCGGGTCGCGCCGGGCCGAGGACCCACCGCCGCTGTACGCGTTCGACCCGGATACCGGCCGGCTCGCGATCACGACGCCGCGCTACTCGACTGCCATCGTGCCGGACAACCGCGGCGCGTTCCCGTACGGCGGCATCGACCCGGCGCGGCTGTTCGGGCCCGGCCAGACGGTCGCGGCGAACGTCGGCGGCCTGCCGCCCGCCGCGTTCGGCATCGTCGTGAGCTCGCGCGCGGGACGGGAGTGGCTGGCGTCCCAGCACTCGACCACGGGGCGGCTGCGGATCAGCGGCCCGCGGCATCGCCGGCCGCCGTACGCAGGACCGTTCCGGGCCGTCACCGCCCGCGCGAGCGTGAGCCGGGGCGGCGTGCGCATCAGCGCGACGCACAGCTTCCGCGCGGCGGCGATCGTGAGCCGCTGGCAGGTCACGTGCGACGGACGCTGCCGCTATCGCGTCCGGGCGCACTTCCCGACGTGGGGCGCGGCGACGATCACGGCGATCGGGCGCGACGGGACGCGCGTGCCGCTGCTTCCGCGCGCCCGCCGCGTCCCGCTCACGGACGTGGCCGCGGTCGAGCTCGGTCGCGGCTACCGCCTCGTCCCGCTCGCGCGCCCGCGCGGCGCGACGTTGAGCGCCGTGCGCGTCGCGCGGCAGCCGACGAACCCGCGCCCGGGGGCCAGCCTGCGCGTCGAGCTCGTACGCCACGGGGCGTTCCACCGCCGTTCGCTGGCCGTCCGCATCGTGCCGGCACGGTGAGCGGTACGGAAGACCACGGACCCCCGCGGGGTGGAAACGGCCGATGTCGCGCGGGCGCGCCCGCCGGACACTCAACCTCAGCCGCGTTCCGCGGCCACAACGCTGCGATCGAGGAGGTCCACCATGTCAGTGCGAGTTGGGATCAACGGCTTCGGCCGCACCGGGCGGGCCATGTTCCGCGCCGCGCGCGAGCAGGGCGCCGCCATCGAGTGGGCCGGGATCAACGACGTGATGGGCGTCGCGTCGGTCGCGCAGCTGCTCGCGACCGACTCCGTCTACGGGCGCTTCCCCGGGACCGTCGAGGCGCTCGACGGCGCGATCAGCGTCGACGGCACCGAGATCCCCGTGTTCGCCGAGACCGACCCCGGCGGGCTGCGCTGGGCGGACGTCGGCGCGGAGGTCGTCATCGAGTCGACGGGCCGGTTCCGCGCGCGTGCCGATGCCGCGCGCCACCTCGACGCCGGGGCGCGCAAGGTGATCATCTCGGCGCCGGCCAAGGAGCCGGACGTGACGGTCGCGCTCGGCGTCAACTTCGACGACGTCTACGACCCGGAGCGCCACCACGTGATCTCCAACGCGTCCTGCACGACGAACTGCCTCGCGCCGGTCGCCAAGGTCCTCCACGAGGCGTTCGGGATCCGCCACGGCGTGATGACGACCGTCCACGCCTACACCGGCGACCAGCGGCTGCTCGACGCCCCGCACAAGGACCCACGGCGGGCGCGCGCCGCCGCGCTGAACCTCGTGCCGACCACGACCGGCGCCGCGAAGGCGATCGGCCTCGTCGTGCCCGAGCTCGCCGGTCGCATGCAGGGTTTCGCCGTCCGCGTGCCGACGCCGACCGTCTCGCTCGTCGACCTGACCGTCGAGGTCGAGGACGCGACGACCGTCGAAGCCGTCAACGCGGCGGTGCGCGAGCGCGCCGACAGCGGCCCGCTCGCCGGGATCCTGGCCTACCGCGACGACCCGCTCGTGTCGACCGACCTCGTCGGCTCGCCGTACTCGTCGATCTTCGACGCCGGTCTGACGACCGTCGTCGACGGCACGCAGGTCAAGGTGGTCGCCTGGTACGACAACGAGTGGGGCTACTCGAGCCGCCTCGCCGAGCTCGCGCAGCGCGTCCTCGTCCCGATCCCCGCCGGGAGGTAGACGCCGATGCCCGATCCGTCCTCCGTGTCCGTTCAGCCCGTTCCACTCCACCGGCCGGTCGCGGTCGTGATCGGCGCCCGCGACGCGCGGATCCGGACCGTGCTCTGGAGCGTGTTCACGAGCGACGCGGCGATCCGGCCGGTCGGCGCCGCGGCCGACCTGGCCGGCGTCATCGGCCTGCTCGACCGCAGCGCGCCGGACGTGGTCGTGCTTCACGACTCGCTGTTCGGCGCCTCCGGCCTCGGGTCGTTGGGGCTGGTGGCGCGCGCCGCGCCGGGCGCGGCGCTGTTGATCGTCGGCATGCACGATCACCCGGCGTTCGTCCGCCGCGCGCACGAGGCGGGAGCGGCGGACTACGTGCGCTTGGACGATGCCGACCG
>DASSUW010000155.1:0-2292 GCA_035706585.1 Solirubrobacteraceae bacterium
GGCGCGCTCGGCGGACATCACGGCCGGTGCCGATGGCCGACCGAGCGCTTGAAGCTCACGGCACGGCCGCGCGCCGGCCGCACCACCACGCGCACCGAGATGCGGCGGCCGCGCCGAACGCCCCGCAGGCGCACCGCGAGGCGCCCGCTTCCGGAGACGCGCGTGGAGGCGCGGCCCACCCGCCGCCCGCCCTGGCGCGCGACGGCGGCGACGCGGCATGCCCCGGCGCACCGGATGCGCACCCGGAGGATCGAGCCGGTGATCGTCGCGGGCGTCGAGACCGACGGGCCGCCGCCGACGTCCGCCGGGCCCCAGTCGGGCTCGCGGCCGCCCGGGATCACCAGCCGGGGCGCGCCCTCGCAGCGGTGGCCGATCGCCATCGCCCAGACGCCGTCGCCCTCCTGCCACGTCAGGGACGACCCGTCGGGCGACCAACTCGGGCGGCCGAACGTGCCGCCGGTGGCGCCGGTCAGGCGGCACTCCATCACCGGCTTCGCGGGCAGCTTCACGGCGTAGGTGGCGATCATGTTGCCGGGCCCGCCGGCCAGGCCGCCGTTGCCGGCGTGCGTGCCCGCGCGCAGGATCGCGAGCCGGTCGAGCTGCGGCGAGAGCTCGCCCGCGGTGATGCCCTTCGCGTACTCCTCGTCGCCCGGCTTGGTCGAGTAGTCGTCGAACCACGGCTTGACGTGGTTGTGGTCCGCGCCGACCGCGGCGGCGACGACCTGCGCAGTCAGCACGTTGTGCTCGTCGAACAGCAGCGCGCCGCTCGAGTCCGGGAACCACGACGGGTCCTCGTAGTAGTGGGTCGTGCCGAGGAGCTTGCCGTTGCGGGCGTCCTGCCAGATCACGACCGAGCCGGTGCGCGTCCAGTTGATGTCGTTGCCATGGTCGTGCCAGGTGCTGTACATGCCGATCCAGTAGGCGACCTTGGACCCGTCCGGGGAGACGACGGGGTCGAACGGGCCGATTGCGTCGATACCGGCGGGCAGGCCGGCCATCACCGAGTCGAACCTGGCCAGGACCCGGCCCGCGCGGCTGAGGCGCACGAAGCGGTTGCCGTCCATCGCGAGGATCGTGCCGTCGTCCGCCTGGGTCGGGTGGGCGTAGCCGCTCGCGAGCTTGCGGGCGCCGCTGCCGTCCGGGCGTGCCGCCCACACGTCGCCGCCCTTGCTGTAGACGATCGAGTCCGCCCGTGCCGCGGCCGGGAGCAGCAGCGCGCAGACGAACAGGGAGATGGGGAGGAGGCGGTGCATGGCGCCAGTGTGCGACCGCACCGCGGCTCGGGCAACGAGGACGGCCCCCGAAGAAATCCCCAAACCTGTGACCCGTCCTGGCAGCGTCTACACGCCATGGCCGCGCTTGGCGAGCTCGAGCTGCTGGAGCGCGAGCCGGAGCTCGCGGCGCTCCGGCCCGTCCTCGCGGCCGCGCACGAGGGCGGCGGGCGGCTCGTGGTCATCGAGGGTCCGCCCGGGATCGGCAAGACGCGGCTGCTCGCTGCGGCGCGCTCGCTGGCGGCCGACGCCGGGCTCGCGACGCTGTGGGGTCGCGGCGGCGAGTTCGAGCGCGAGTTCCCGTACGGGGTCGCGCGCCAGCTGTTCGAGCCCGTCCTCGGCGGCGTCGCCGCCGCCGAGCGCGAGGAGCTGCTCGCCGGCGCGGCCGGCCTCGCCGCGCCGCTGCTGCACCCGCTGCGGGCCGGCGCCGACGCGGGTGCCGACAACTCGTTCGCCACCGCCCACGGGTTGTATTGGCTGGTCGTCAACCTGGCCGCGCGGCAGCCCGTGCTCGTGGCCGTGGATGACCTGCAGTGGGTCGATCCGCCGTCGCTGCGCTTCCTCGCGTATCTGCAGCGGCGGCTGGAAGGGCTGCCGGTCGTGCTGGTGGCTGGCGTGCGCCGAGGGGAGGCCGTCGACGGCGACCCGCCGCCGGCCGCCGTGATCGACGACCCCGGGCGCGTCCTGCTGCGCCCGCGGCCGCTCACCGCCGCCGCGGCCGCTCGCTACGTGGCCGCGACGCTCGAGCGCGAGCCCGACGACGAGTTCGCCGAGGCCTGCCACCGCTCCAGCGCCGGCAACCCGCTGCTGCTGCGCGAGCTGCTGATCACGCTGAAGGCCGAGGGCATCACGCCGGACGCGGCGAACGCGGCCGCCGTTCAGCCGCTCGGCTCGGAGGCGCTGGCGAACGTGGTGCGGCTGCGGCTCGCGCGCCTCGGCGCGCCCGCGGCCGCCCTCGCCGCCGCGGTCGCGGTGCTGGGTGACGGCGTGCCGGTCGCGCTGGCGGCGCGGCTCGCCGGCG
>DASSUW010000156.1:0-8610 GCA_035706585.1 Solirubrobacteraceae bacterium
CGCGAACGCCGCTGGACCGAGCGACTGCCGTTCGCGAAGCGCTCCGCGGGCCACAGCTTCACGATCCCCCCGCGCGACGAGAGCGGCTTCGAAGCGCTCGAGGAGCTCCGTGGCCGCGGGATCAATCTCGTCGCCGACGCCGTCGCGCAGTCGACCGATCACGTCAAGAGCTTCTTCACGATGCTCCGGCTCGAGCTGGCGTTCTACCTCGGCTGCATCAACCTGCACAGACGACTCGTCGAGAAGGGCGAGCCGAGCTGCTTCCCGACCGCGCAGCCGTCAGCCGAGCCCGCGCTCGCGGCCGACGACCTGTACGACGTCTGCCTGACGCTTCACGTCGACGATCGCGTGGTGGGCAACGAGGTCGACGCCGACGGCAAGTCGCTCGTGATGATCACCGGCGCCAACCAGGGCGGGAAGTCCACGCTGCTGCGCAGCCTCGGCCTTGCCCAGCTGATGATGCAATGCGGCATGTTCGTCGGGGCGCGCTCGTTCCGCGCCGGCGTCTGCACGGGCGTCTTCACGCACTACAAGCGCGAGGAGGACGCGACGATGGAGGGCGGCAAGCTCGACGAGGAGCTCAGCCGGATGAGCGAGATCGCGGACCGGATCTCCCCGGGAGCTCTCCTGCTCTGCAACGAGTCCTTCGCCTCGACCAACGAGCGTGAGGGATCGGAGATCGCGCGCCAGGTCGTGCGCGCGATGCTCGGCAAGCGGATCAAGGTCGTCTTCGTCACGCACATGTACGACCTCGCCCACGGCTTTCACGATCAGCAGCGCGAGGACGCGCTGTTCCTGCGCGCCGAGCGCGAGGGCGACGGACGACGGACGTTCAAGGTGCGCGAGGGCGAGCCGCTGCCGACGAGCTACGGCGTGGACTCGTACCGGCGCATCTTCGACGCGGGTGACGCGGTGCCCGCCGCGACGGGTCGGGACGAGCGCGCATGAACCTGCGACGCATCGTGCCCGCCGTCGACAGCGGGAGCGAGGGCGCTGACGAACTGCGGCTGGGTAGAGCGGCGAGGGTGTCGGCCGCGCCGCGGTCCCTGGCGCCTTTGCGTCGATATGCGATGAAAAAGCGCCAGGGGATCGCGAGTCACCGCGCGCGGTGACTCGCGATGCCCATGTCGCGCGTGGATGCGCTCCTGCCGGCGGTACTCGGGTTCGTGGACGGGATCCTCAACGCGCTGACGCTCGCCGCGGGCGTTGTGTCACGTCGTCGACAAGGGGCGCGATCCGTTTCTCGCGGCCGCCGCGCGCTCACTGGTTGAGCGACGCCAGGGCGTCGACGAGCGCAGCGCGTGTGGCGTCGAGCGCCTGCGGCATCACGTTCGTGCCGGCGAGGACGGGCATGAAGTTGGTGTCGCCGTCCCAGCGCGGGACGATGTGCAGGTGCAGGTGATCGGCGAAGCCGGCGCCGGCGACGCGACCGAGGTTCAGGCCGACGTTGAAGCCGTCGGGCGACATCGCGCGACGCAACGCAGCGATCATCCGCTGCGCG
The DNA here is from genome assembly GCA_035706585.1 of Solirubrobacteraceae bacterium. Classification (GTDB taxonomy): domain Bacteria; phylum Actinomycetota; class Thermoleophilia; order Solirubrobacterales; family Solirubrobacteraceae; genus DASSUW01. Next base: position 1,502 of record DASSUW010000156.1, read on the forward strand.
AGCCGCATGAGCTCCAGGCTCTCGTGATCGTCGAGCTCCTCGAGGCCGCCGACGTGGCGGTACGGCGCGACCATGACGTGCCCGCTCGCATACGGGAACGCGTTGAGCAGCGTCAAGCACGCGCCGCCACGCTCGACGACACGGCCCTCGCCATCGTCGGACGCCGCCGCCGCGGCGCAGAAGATGCACTCCCCGTCCTTGGGGCTCGTGACGTACTCGATTCGCCAGGGTGCCCAGAGCGGACGCTCGTCCATCGCGCGAATGCTACGGCTGTGGCACCGTCGCCCAGCTCCGTGGTGGGCGCAGGCGGGACGGGACCGGGCGGCCGTGGGCGAGGGCGACGTACCGCAATGCGCGGTGCGGCACGGCCGGGACGGACAGGAAGTCGGCGAGCGCCACGACCCGGCGCCGCTTGCCCCAGCGAGACAACGGCAGCGCGAGCGCGACCAGGCGGCCGTTCTGCGCACGCATGCCGGTGGCATGGAGCTCCAACCGGCCCCACAGAACGACGGCGCCGGAGACGTAATCGGGTGCCGAGCCCGTCCGCGGGCACGGGTCGTACCAGGCGTAGACGCCGCAGGCGCAGCCGTTGACCGGCGCCTGCTCCGGCGCATGCCGGCTCGCCGAGCACACCGCGGCGCACTCGCGTCCGCGCCAGCGGTCGTTGCGCGTGAGCGAGAGCAACCCGTGCTGATCCAGCCGCCACTGGCGGAAGCCGATGACGGCGTGGATCAGATCGGGCGCCCCCTGGTCGGCCGGGCCCATGCGCGTGCGCGACAGCGGACCGGCGTCAGCGTCGCGCGATCAGCTCGAAGCTGCCGTGGCGCAGCCGGCTCGCCGTCGGCGGGTGCTGCGCGATCCCGGCGCTGAAGCATCCGACGCGCAGGTTGACCGGCAGCTCGGGCTGCTGCTCGACGCCGAGGCTGAAGCGCCCGACGCACAGATTCGCCGGCGAATCCGGGTGACGTTCGATGCCTGTGCTGTACCGGCCGCGCAGACCCGGGACATGGAGCCCGAGGACGAAGGGCGACCGGTCGATGGCAATGCTGGCTGACTCCATTGGAGGACCTCCACGAAGGACGACGGGGCGTGATTCGTAGAGGCCATCAGCGGCTCAGCCGCAGTTGGAGCGAGCCTCATCGCTCGCACCGGAGTCTACGCGACCGCTTGCAGCGACTGCCACACGTTGCCGAGCCAGCGCGTGTGCGCCGGTCCGGGAGCGTCGGTGGCAATGGCGTCGAGGATCGGCGGCAGCACGGGCGGGTCGCTCGGTACGCGCGGGTCGACAAGGACCGTGGAGCGCGGATCGATGGGATCGGCCGTGCCGGCGGCGAAGACGAGGTTGAGGTCCTGGATCGAGTGGCCGCTGACGGTCTCGGCCACGTACAAGAGACGGCCCGCGTGGATATGCAGCCCCGTCTCCTCGAGCACCTCGCGAGCGAGCGCGTCGAGCAGGTGCTCGCCCGGTTTGGGCCGGCCTCCCGGCAACGAGCGGTGCGGTCTGCCGCGCCGCGATTCGTGCGCCACGACGATGCACTCGCCGTGCCAGATCACCGCTCGGACCTTCACCTGCATGGGCGCACCCCCGGACGGGTCGAGGTAGAGGCCATCAGCCGGAGCGGCGGTTACAGGCGAGCCTCATCGCCTCCAGGAGAGTCTAGATGCGAACCGGCGCTAGCATCGGCGGCGAGCGATGAGGCTCGCTCCGACCGCGGCGGCGCCGCTGATGGCCTCTACCCCGTCGTCCCGCTCGTTGGAGGTCGTGTGCATCAGTCTCGCCGCCCACTCGTCCTGTTCGCCGTGTTGACGGCGCCGGTCTGGGTCACCGGCAGCGGCGCCGCGCTCGCCGACGTGCACTACCGCCCGTCGGCGTACTCGAACCCCCTCAGCGACCACCTGCTGTACATGCTCGCCGTGCTGCTCCTCGTTCTCGCCCTCGTCCCCGTCCTGCGCTGATGTTCCAGCGAATCCTCCTCGCCTGGGACGGTTCGGCCGTCGCGCTGCGCGCGTTCGACGTCGCGATCGACCTCAGCCGCCGCTACGACGTCGAGCTGGTCTCCATGTCGATCGCCTATACGCCGGCCCAGGCCGAGACCGCTGCCGGCCGAGAGGAGTCGACGGAGGCCGCGCGGCGCTACCTCGCGCAGACGTTCGACGAGGTGCGCGACCGGGCCGAGCGGGCCGGGGTCGCCGTCGAGCACGTCATCGTCGCCGGCGACGAACCGCAGCACGTGCTGGTCGAGTACTGCCATGAGCGCGGCTTCGACCTCATCGTCACCGGCCACCATCACGAGGCGCGCGCCGGTCGCCTGCTGCTGCAGGGCGTCGCGCCGAAGCTGATCGCCGCGGCGAGCGTGCCGGTCCTCGTCGTCGGGGAGCACGAACGATGACGGGCTCCGGCAGTGCAGCGCGTTGCCGTGCGGCCACAATAGGGCGCGTGATGCCGTCGCTCGACCGCCGCGAGCTGGCGGCGATCTTCGTCGGCGGGGCCCTGGGCGCCGTGCTGCGGGTGCTGCTCGTGGAGACGGGCGCGTCCGGCGCTCCGGACTGGCCGTGGCCGACGTTCGCCGCCAACGTGCTCGGCGCGCTGCTGCTGGGCTACTTCTCGACGCGCCTGCAGGAGCGCCTGCCGCTGTCGAGCTACCGGCGTCCGCTGCTCGGCACCGGGCTGTGCGGTGCGCTGACCACGTTCTCGACCGTGCAGGTCGAGTTGCTCGTCATGCTCGACGCCGAGCGGTACGGCCTGGCCGCCGGCTACGCGCTCGCGTCGATCACCGCCGGCTTCGCGGCGACGCACCTCGCCACGGCGGCGACGCGGCGCGTGAGGACGGTGGCATGACGGCCACGACGTGGGCGGCCGTCGTGCTGCTGGGCGGCATCGGCGCGCTCGGGCGCTTCCTCGTCGACGCGCGCGTCGCCGCGATCGCGGGGCGCGCGTTCCCGCTCGGCACGCTGGCCATCAACCTCTCGGGCTCGTTCGTGCTCGGCATCCTCGTCGGCGCCACGCTGGAAGGGAACGGCTACGTGCTCGCCGGCACCGCCACGATCGGGTCGTACACGACGTTCTCGACATGGATGTACGAGACGCAGCGGCTGACCGAGGACGGCCAGGTACGCGGCGCCGCGCTCAACGTCGGGGTCAGCCTCGGGCTGGGGCTCGCGGCCGCGGCGCTCGGCCGCGCAATCGGTGAGCTGCTGTGAACGAGGACTGCCTGAAGCTCACGACCTACTTCGGCGAGCGCCACCGCACCGACGAGGCGTTCGTCGCCGACGCGCTGCTCGACCTCTACGGCCGCACGGCGGTACAGGTCAGCGTGCTGCTGCGCGGCGCGGCCGGGTTCGGCGCGCGCCACCACCTGCGCACCGACCAGCTGCTCACGCTCTCGGAGGATCTGCCGCTCGTCTCTGTCGCCGTCGACCGCCGTGAACGCATCGAGACGATCCTGCCCGAGGTGCAGGCGATCAAGCGCCACGGGCTGATCACGCTCGAGCGTGCGCGCATGCTCACCGGCAACGTGCATCCCGTCGCGCTGCCGCAGCAGCTCAACGAGGCCACGAAGCTGACGGTCTACGTCGGGCGCCAGGAGCAGGTCTACGGCGTACCGGCCTACCAAGCGATCTGCGATCTGCTCTACCGCCGCGGAGTCGCCGGCGCGACCGTCCTGCTCGGCGTCGACGGCACGGCGCACGGCACGCGCGAGCGCGCCCGGTTCTTCGGCCGCAACGCCGATGTGCCGCTGATGATCATCGCGGTCGGAGACGGCGAGCCCATCGCCGGCGTCCTCCCGGAGCTCGCCGGGCTCCTGCACCGCCCACTGCTGACGCTCGAGCGGATCACGGTCTGCAAGCGCGACGGCGAGTTGCTCGCCCGCCCGGCCGAGCTGCCGGATACCGACGACGCGGGGCTGCGACTGTGGCAGAAGCTGATGATCTACAGCTCCGAGCAGGCGAAGGTCGACGGGCGCCCGCAGCACGCGACGCTGCTGCATTCGCTGCGCGCATCGGGCGCGCGCGGCGCAACCGTGCTGCGCGGCGTCTGGGGCTTTCACGGCGACCACGCGCCGCACGGCGATCGCCTGCTGCAGCTCCGCCGGCGCGTGCCAGTCGTGACCGTCGTCATCGACCGCGCCGAGGAGATCCAGCGGTCGTTCGACCTGATCGACGAGCTCACCCGCGAGCGCGGGCTCGTGACCAGCGAGATGGTGCCCGCGCTCGAGGCGCTGACGCCGGCCGGCCGTCGCGGCGGGCTGCGGCTCGCGAGGCGTCGGCCATGATCGTGCACCCGATCACCGCCGCGCGTGATACGACCCAGCTGGTGATCCTCGGGTTCCCAGTCTCGGGCGGTACAGGGTCGTCAACGGCCACGTCAACGGCGAGATCGCCGGCGACGCCGCGATCTGCCGGGCGCGCGGCGGTAGCGATGTGAGCGCGACACCGGCGACGTCTTCGCGGCGGGTCAACCGGCTGACCCCCCTGCGCTTCGTGATGGTGTTCGGGCTGCTCAGCGGGCTCGGCGACATCGTGTACGAGGGCGCGCGCAGCATGACCGGGCCGTTCCTGGCGAGCTTCGGCGCGAGCGCGGCCCTGGTGGGCTTCATCAGCGGTGCCGGCGAGGCCGTCGCGCTCGTGCTCCGGCTTCCGTTCGGGCTGCTGTCGGATCGCACCGGGCGGCCGTGGCCGATCACGATCGTCGGCTACACGATCACGATGGTCGCGGCGCCGCTGCTCGCCGTCGCCTGGGCCATCTGGCCGGCCGCGGCGCTCGCCGTCCTCGAGCGGTTCGGCAAGGCCGTGCGCACGCCGGCGCGCGACACGATGCTCGCGCAGGCCAGCGTCGACCTCGGTCGCGGGCGCGCGTTCGCCATCCACGAGGCGCTCGATCAGACCGGAGCGCTCGTCGGGCCGCTGCTCGTGGCGGCGGCGATCGCGACGCTCGGGAGCATGCGCTGGGGGTTCGCCGTCCTCGCCGCCCCGGCGGTCGCAGCGCTCGCGGTGCTCGCCTACCTGCGCCGTGCGGTCCCCGTGCCGGCCGCGTACGAACCGCACGAGTCGCACCGCTCTCGGCAGCCGCTCACCGCGCCGCTTCCCCGAACGTTCTGGCTCTACGCCGGCTACACGGCGATCAACATGCTCGGCTTCGCGACGTGGGCCGTCTTCGCCTACCACCTCGCCACGCGCGACGTCGTCGCGACGCCGACGATCGCGGTCATGTACGCGCTGGCGATGGGCTGCGCCGCCGTCGGCGCCCTCGCATCCGGCTGGGCGTACGACCGGATCGGGCTGCGCGGGCTCGTCGTCGTGCCGGCGCTCACCGCCATCGTCCCGTTCCTGGCCTTCTCGACCACGCCGGCCGTCGTCTGGGGCGGCGCGGCCCTCTGGGGCATCAGCCTCGGCATCCACGAGAGCACGATGCGCGCCGCCGTGGCCGACCTCGTCCCCGCGCACCGGCGCGGCGCCGGCTACGGGACGTTCACCGCGGTCTACGGGCTGGCCTGGCTCGCGGGCAGCACGATCGTCGGGGCGTCCTACGCGCGGTCGGTCGGCACCGCCGAGGCGTTCATCACCGCCACCCAGGTCGCGGCGCTGATCGCGTTCGTGCCGGTCCTGCGGGCGGTGCGGCGGCCCTGATCGTGGCCGGCCGCGCGTCCGCGGCCCGACGCATCCGCGACGGAGGGCGGGCCGCGGTCACGGGCGTCCAGCGGCCGCAGCGCGAGCCCCGGCTTCCAAGTGCGGTAGCGCGGCCCGTGAGCCGCGTGACCGTGCCCGGCGACGGGACGCACGCGCGCCGGGCGCGCGGCATGCGCCGTGCCGAGCCGCCTGCGCAGGCGCCGCACGATCGTCCGCGGTGAGGCCGTGCCGAGCTCGCGGCCCAGGATCGCGAGCGCGATCACGAGTCCGACCGCGCCAAGCGTCGCAGCGGCGCCGACGGAGAACGCCGTGATCCTCGCCACGGCGACGGTCTCGCCGGTCAGGGCCGGCAGACCGTACGCGAGCAGCGCTATCCGCATCCCGGCGCTTGCCGGCGCGCTCGGCAGCAGGCGGCTGCCGCCCTGGACGGCCATGACGAGCAGGACGGTTCCGAGCGTCACCGGCAGCCCGAACGCCGTCATGAGGGCGGCGAGCGACCCGGCACGGATGATGCGGGCCAGGGCCTGCCAGACGATCACGCCGCGGACGAAGTCCAGCGGCCGCTCGAGGATCGCGAGCCCCACGAGCAGGCAGCGGATCAGCCCGCTCGCCCGATCTCGCACGGTGCGCCACGAAAGGACGAGCGCGCCAGCGCCGGCGGCGATCGCGACGACCGGCAGGGCAGACGCCTGGATCGTCCAGGGCGCGAGGAGCACGTGCCCGTCCGGGACGCTGGGCGCCGGCACCAGCCCGGCGCTGATCACCCACACCAGCAGCGCCGCGGCCACGGCGGACTCGAACAGCGTCTCCGGCACGAACGTCGCGGCAAGGGTCGACCAGCGCATTCGCGGTGCCCGTCGGCGAACCAGGTAGAGCTTCGCCACGTCACCTCCGCGCGCCGGCACTACGCCGTTGAGGCCGGCTCCCGCCAGATAGGCCAGCGTGACATCACGGGCCCGCAGCTCGGCGGCGCTCGGACACGCGGCCCGGAGGATGTTGAACCACCCGCGCGTCCGGACGACCTGATGGAGCAGGTGCAGCATCACGCCGGCGGCCACCCAGCCGGGCGCAACCGCGGTCAGCTGGGCGAACGCCAGATCGAGCGCCTGTCCGGCGCTCGTCCAAGCCGCGTGCAGTGGGTCGCTCAGATTCATCGGCTGTCCTGACCAGACCGCATCGCCCCCGCCGGCGCGGCGTCGCGGCCGACCGCCGACGTCGCCCGATGCAAGGACACGCTCGAAGTACCCACGCCGGCTTCACGGCGCATAAATGTGCCGAGCCCGCCGCGACCGGCATGATGACCGCCTCATGACCGGTCGTGGCGATGCCCCGCGCGCGGCCGTGGACGCCCGCCGTCGTCATCGCGCGTACGGAACGGCGGGCGCGCCTGATCCGGCCGCCGGCGTCAGAGCGGGACGGGCGTCGCGTCGAGCACGTCCGCGGTGAGCGGATTGAGCTCGATCGGCGCGCCGTCGCCGACC
>DASSUW010000157.1:0-7544 GCA_035706585.1 Solirubrobacteraceae bacterium
GCTAGCGCCGCACCATCTTGCGGCGCTCGCGCTCGGCCTTCTGCTCGGCGACCTTGACCTTCGCGTCGGCGTAGGACTGCTCGACGAGCGCCTTGCCGCCGCTCCAGCCGAACGCCCACGTCACGACCACGAGCGCGAACGCGATGTTCCACGCGGTGATCGCGAGCTGCTGGCCGAGCGAGTACGCGGTCGCGGTCGCCGCGTCGGTCACGCCGCTGAGCGCGGCGACGTTCGTCGCCTGGTTGACGCCGACGCCGCCCGGCGTGACCGAGACCGTGTTGGCGATCGAGTTGCCGCCGGCGACCGACATCACCGTGTGGAAGCTGACCGTGATGCCGTAGGCGGCCAGGAACACGGCGATCACGCCGAGCTTGGCGATCCAGGCGGCGAGCGATGGCAGCACGACCTGCACGACGTACTGGCGGGGTCGCGCGAGGATCGCGCCGCCGCGCCGGGCCTTCTCCCACAGGCCCTTGAGCTTGCGCCAGAAGATGCGGGCGAGGAGCGCGAGCAGGAACGCCGCGCCGATCACGACGGTCCCCATCAGCAACGGGTGGTCGTGCGGGAGCGCGAGCTGGCGCTCGAACGTCCCGGGAACCGACGCGAACAGGTAGACGTAGACGAGCGCCCCGGCGACCGTGAAGAAGATCTTCTGGACGACCATCCCGCCGAGCACGCCCGGCAGGTTCGCGCCCGGGATGATCGCGACGTACATCAGCAGCATCACGACCGTGCCGATGTTGGCCGGCAGGAAGCCGTTGAGCGCGACGCCGGCGGCGTACGCGGCGAGGATCTGCCGGTAGCGCATCGGGGCGTCCGGGAAGCCGGCGCGCAGGATGAAGTACCAGCCGAGGGCGGTCAGCGTCGTCTGCACCGTCTGCAGCGCCCAGCCGGCGGCGAGATAGCCGGCGCCGATCCCGGTCAGCGCGTCCCACAGGTCCGAGAACCAGCCGGCGACGTCCACGCCGACGAGCTGCAGCAGCGCCACGAACACCGCGACCGCGGCGAACCACCCGCCGACCTTGATCAGCCTGCGCCCGCGCGAGCGATCGCGGAACGGCAGCAGCGCGTGGGCGGTCGCCATCGGCACAGCCTCCGCTGAATCGCGCCCGCTGTCCAGCCGTGCCACCGGCACGTCATCCGTTTCGGGCGAGGTCGCGGCCACCGCGCCCGCTCGCGCGCGCACCTCGTCGCCAAGGCACTCGGCGTCGCGCACCTGCACACTTGAGGGGATGACCGTGGGTTGGCTGGCCGTCCGGTGGCTGCACGTGCTGGCGATGGCGCTGTTCGTCGGCGGCCAGCTCGTGCTCGTCGTCGCGATCGTCCCCGTGCTGCGCGGCGCGCACCGCGAGCCGCTGCGGGCGATCGCGCGCCGCTTCGGCTGGGCGTCGCTGGGAGCGCTCGCCGTCCTGATCGCCACCGGGACCGCGCTCGCGTCTCACGACCAGCTGTGGGACACCACGACGCTGCAGGTGAAGCTCGCGCTGGTCGTCCTCGCCGGCGCGCTGATCCTCTGGCACATCCGCAGCCCGCAGCGCCACGCGCTCGAGGGCGTCGTGTTCGTCGTCTCGCTGGCGATCGTGTGGCTCGGGCTCGCGCTCGCCCACGGGCCGCTGCCGCTCGACTGACGTCACCGCCCGCCGTACGCGGCGAGGAACGCGCGCACGCCGTCGTCGGCCGCGCGCGCCAGCGCCGCGGTGTCGCGGCGGGCGTCGCGGCCCTCGAACATCGCGCGGTCGAGCGCGGGCCCGAGCACGAGGAACGCGAGCTGCTCGGCCGCGCGCCGCGGGTCGGGCACCGCGAGCCGGCCGCGGGCCGCGAGCGACTCCAGGGCGGCGGCGAGCGTCGCCATGACCCGGCCCGGGGCGAGCCGGTAGTACTCGGCCGCGAGGTCGGGGAAACGGTGCGCCTCGCCGATCAGCAGGCGCCGCAGCTGTACGGCCCGCGGGTCGGTCGCGCCCTCGGCGAGGCGGCGGGCGAGCGCGGACAGCGCCGCCGGGAGATCCTCCGGGTCGGCGAGCTCGGCCTCGGCGTCAGCCGCGAACGCCTCGGCGATCCCGGTGGCCGCCATCACCACGTCCCGGAACAGCGCCTCCTTGTCGGCGAAGTTGTTGTAGACGGTCCGCTTCGAGACGCCGGCGGCGTCGGCGATGTCGTCCATCGTCGTCGCCGCGTAGCCGTCGCGCAGGAACAGCGTCGTGGCCGCGGCGAGGATCGCGGCGCGTGAGCGGAGGACGCGCGGGTCTACCATTTCTACACCGACCAGTGTAATATCTTCTCGCATGACCCTTCGGCTGAATCCCCATCTGAGCTTCAAGGACAGCGCACGCGAGGCGATGACCTTCTACCAGTCGGTCCTCGGCGGCGAGCTCACGATCGCGACGTTCGGCGAGTACCACGCCAGCGACGACCCGGGCGAGCAGGACAAGGTCATGCACGCCCAGCTCGAGACGCCCGACGGGTTCGTGCTGATGGCGGCCGACACCCCCGCGGTCATGGAGCACCAGCCGCAGGCGGGCGTGTCCGTGTCGCTCAGCGGCGACGACGAGGGGAAGCTGCGCGGCTATTGGGACGGGCTGAGCGACGGCGGGACCGTGATCATGCCGTTCGAGAAGGCGCCGTGGGGCGACACGTTCGGCATGTGCGTCGACCGCTTCGGGACGCGCTGGATGGTGAACGCGGCCGGCCAGGCCGGCTGAGCCGCCTACTGGCGGCTCAGCGCGAAGAAGTAGACGAGCTGGCCGAGCGCCGCCACGAAGCCCGCGATGTAGGTGAGGGCGGCGGCGTTGAGCACCGCGCGGGCGCCGGGCACCTCGTCCGGCGCCAGCAGCCCCTGGCCCTCGAGTGAGGCCAGCGCCCGCTTGGACGCGTCGAACTCCACCGGCAGCGTCACGAGCTGGAACAGGACGATCACGGCGAACAGGACCAGGCCGATCGTCACCAGCCCTGTCAGGCCGAGCACGAGGCCGAGCACGACGGGCAGGAACCACAGCGACTGGCCGATCGTCGCCGCCGGGACGAGCGCCTGGCGGATGCGCATCGGCGCGTAGCGCCGGGCGTCCTGGACGGCGTGGCCGGCCTCGTGGGCGGCGACGCCGAGCGCGGCCAGCGACGACTCCCCGCCGACCGCGGCGCTCAGGTTGAGCGTCCGGTTGCGCGGGTCGTAGTGGTCGCTGAGCTGCCCGGCGACCGGCCGGATCGACAGCTGCGGGAGGCCGGACGACCGCAGCACGGCGGCCGCCGCCTCGGCGCCGGTCATGCCGTTGCGCGGCCGCACCTGGGAGTACCTGGCGAACGTGCGCTTGACCTTCAGCTGTGCCCACAGCCCGAAGAGGAGCGGGACGATGGCGGTGGCGATGAACAGGGACACTGCGGAACCTCCAACTGGTCTCGGATGATCAGTCGAAGGTTTCTCCGCCCGATGGGCCGCCGGCTCCGGGCGCGAGGCGCGCCGTGCTGACGAAGCCGGCCGACGGGATACTTCCCTTCTTCTGCACTCATTGTAGTGCGCGTCAGCGAGACGCCAGGCAGGGCGCGGCCGTCCAGCCCCGCTCCGCGACGACGGCGAGCTTGCGGACCCGCCCCGTCTGCAGCCATTCGATCCACAGCCGGTGCGCGGCAAGCAGCTCGTCGAGCGCGCGCGGGCCGATCCGCGCGGCGATCGCGTCCGCGTCGGCGGCGAACGCGTCGGCCAGCGCCTGCGCGGTCGCGCGGTGCGCGCCGCTGTGATCCTGCTGCCAGGTCACGGCCAGCCCGGCTCGCTCCAGCGCCGCGGTCAGCTCGTCGAGCGGTGTGAGCCAGACGGTGTCGGCGTCCGGCATCGCCGTCCGCTCGGCCGCCGTGAGCGGTGGCCCTTCCTCGAGCGTGAACGCGAAGCGCCCGCCGGGGGCCAGCGCCGCGGCGATCGCGTCCACGAGCGCCTGCTTGTCCGCGAACGCGAGCATCGTCTCGAGCAGCAGCACGACGTCGAACGCGCCGGGCGGCAGCGGCGGGACCTGCCCGACCGCGAAGCGGCACGGCAGGCCGCCCGCGCGCTCGCGCGCGAGCGCCACGGCGCTCGCGCTGGCGTCCACGCCCAGGTAGTCGCAGCGCAGCTCGCGCGTGAGGAAGCGGCCGGGGCCGGCGATGCCGCAGCACAGGTCCAGCACCGCGACGCCGGGTCCGATCCTGGCCCGCGCGGCCAGGGCGTGGATCTCGCCGGCGGTCATGAAGCTCTCCTGGCCGACGAACTCGCCGGGCGCGTACGCCGCCGTACGGGCGCCGTGCAGCGCCCGGTCGAACGGCGCGCGGAAGTCCTGCCTCACGGCCGCGACCCGAACGCGGTCAGGAAGCGGTCGCGGAACGCCTCCATCGGCCACACGGGGGCCTGCGGGCTCGGCAGCAGCCCGTCCTGCCAGCCCCAGCCGGCGACCTGGTCGAGCACCTTCGGGTCGTGCGCGATCACGGAGATCGGCACGTCGTGGCTGGCGCCCTGGCCGGTGACGACCGTTGCGGGCTGATGGTCGCCGAGGACCACCAGTACCGTGTTCCTGTCGCCGTAGCGCCGCACGAACGAGAAGACGGCGCCGAGCGAGTACTCGATCGAGTGGCCGTAGGCGGCGCGGGCGCGCTTGCCGTCGCCGAAGATCTTCGCCTCGGTGGCCTCCTCCACCGGCACGCGCGCGAAGATCGAGCCGTCGCCGACCTCGTCCCACGGGATCAGCTCCGGGATCCGCGTCCACGGCGCGTGGCTGGAGATCAGGTCGACCTCGGCGAACAGCGGCGGCCGCCGGCGCCGGCCGAGCTCGCGCCGTTGCAGCGTCGCCAGCGTGTACTGGTCCGGCATCGGCGGCAGGCCGAAGTCGGGCCCGCGGTAGCCGAGGTTGCGGCGGTCGGAGACCTTGTCGTAGTGGTAGAAGCTCTCGCCCTCCGGCCACGCCCGGTGGTTGCCCGGCAGGATCCCGACCGTCCGCCAGCCGGCGCGCTTGAACGCGCGCGTCAGCGTCAGCCGGCTGGCGGCGACGAGCTGGTTGTAGCGCCGCTGGCCGTCGACCTTGAGTCCCGATTGCAGCGTGGAGTGCGCCAGCCAGCTGAGGCCGCCGAACGTCGGCGACGTCAGGAACGCGCTGCGCGCCGCGAAGCCGGCGTCGCGCAGCTCGCCGGTGCCCCGGTCGAGCACGGCGTGGACGCCCGGCGCGATCGACGGGTCCTCGACCGCGACCCGTCCGTAGCTCTCGACGAACACGAGCAGGACGTCCTTGCCGCGCAGGCCGGTGAGCAGGCGGTTGCCCGGCGTGTCGCGGAAGCGGTCCTGCGCGATCAGGCGCGCGAGCGCCGCGCGGTCCGCGAGCCCGGCCTGCACCGCCTGGACCTCGTCGACCGCCAGCGCCGCGGCGCTCGAGGAGGCGACCGGCGCGCCGACCACCCGCAGCGCCACCCAGGCGACCGCGAGCAGCGCGGCCGCACGGAGCGCCAAGCCGCGGTGGCCGGCCGCGACCCGCGTCACTCGCAGCAGCGCCACGACCGGGACGGCGAGCAGCGCGAGGGCGATCAGGCCGGCGACGGCGACGACCAGGTCGGCGCTCGAGTTGCCGACGGCGTCGCGCAGCGTCTCGATGCCGATCCCCAGGTAGCTCGAGTCGTCGACCGGCTTGAACGGGCGGTCGAACGCCGTGAAGAAGCCGATGTCGAGCACCTTGACGAGGACGAGCGCGCTCAGCACCGCGCCCGCGAGCACGGCCAGCACGCGCCGCGGGGTGGCGGGCAGGAGCGCGGCCGCGGCGACGATCACCAGCAGCTCGAGCGGGAGCCGTACGAACTCGCCGAGGTTGAGCCGGCCCGGGTGGTTCGGCGCGACGAGCGCGGCCCAGACGAGCAGCAGCGCGAGCGCCGTGAGCGCGACGGCGTCCTTCGCCGTCCGGTCGTGCCGGCGGCGCCACAGCCACCACACGCACTGGCCCATCGACGCCAGCAGCGCCGCCAGCGCGGCGCCGAGCAGGAGCCGCGTCGTCGTCTGCGGCAGCACCTCGGCGGCGGCGATCGTCAGCACGACCCCTTGCGCCGCGGCGACGATCTTGCGCCAGCGGCGCGGTGGCAGCGGCGCGCGCATCCACGGCAGCAGCCACTCGCCGAGGAGGAACAGATAGCGCGCGGCTCCGATCGCCAGCACCCACGCGCCGTAGATCGGCGCGGCGTACACGCTGAGGGCGAGGATCAGGAACGCGTCGACCTCGCCGTCGAAGCGCGCGCCGAGCGCGGTCGCCGTCGCGGTGCGGCGCGCCACCCAGCCGTCGACCAGGTCGAGCGCGAGCGCCACGGCGGCGAGCGTGACGAGCAGCGCGCCCGCGATGTCCTGCTCGAGCGAGGCGGCCGCCAGCGCGGCGACCGCGGCGGCCAGCGCCGCGCGGCCGAGCGTCACCCACGACGCCGGGCCCCACTGGGCACGGAACGCGGCCGCCGTCATCCGTCCCGGAACCGGGGTGAGAGCGCGTAGCGCAGCAGCACGACGTCGCCGATCTGGCGCACCTCGGCGAGCGTCGCGCGGCGGTTGGCGTTCCACGGGAAGCGCCCGTCGGTCACGAAGCGCGGTGCGCTCGAGTCGCCGACGAAGAACGGCGCCACGACGAGCTGGAGCTCGTCGACGAGGTCGTCGGCGAGGAACTGCGTGTGCACGACGCCGCCGCCCTCGACCATCAGGCGCTCCACGCCACGGTCGGCGAGGTCCTCGCTGAGCCGGCGCATGCGCACGCGCCGGCCGCCGTCGACGATCGTCGCCACCGGACCGAGCCGCGCGCGGGCGGCGGGCACGTGCGGGGTCGGCGTGTAGACGAGCTTCTCGACGTCGCCGGTCGCGAAGAAGTTCGACCGCACGTCGAGGTCGACGCGGTTCGTGACGGTGATCTTCATCGGCGATGGCGCCAGCCCGCGGGCCCGGCGCTGGTCGCGGCGGGCCTGGGAGCGGATCAGCAGCCGCGGGTTGTCGGTGCGCACCGTGACCGCGCCGACCATGATCGCGTCGCACGACGCGCGCACCGCGTCGACGCGGTCGAAGTCGGCGTCGTTGGACAGCGCGAGCCGCGGCTTGTGGTCGCCGAGGTAGCCGTCGAGCGAGACGCTGCAGCTCAGCAGCGTGTACGGGCGGTCAGACACGCAGCGCTCCGGCGGACCGGGTGCGGGCGACCCACGCCGCCACGAGGACGGCTGCGCCGGGCAGGCTGGCGGCGAACACCATCACGCCGTACACGACGGCGGTGGCGACGCCGAGCGACGCGCCGAGCCCGGCGGCGGCGAACGCCCACGCGGTGACGCCCTCGCGCGGGCCCCAGCCGCCGATGTTGGGCAGCGCCGCCCCGAGCAGCACAAGCAGCGCGAGCGGCAGGAGCTCGGCCGGCGAGGCGGTCGCGCCCGCGGTCCGGGCGGCGATCACGAACGTGAGCGCGTGGCCGGCGACGACGAGCGCCGAGGCGAGCGCGACGGCCGCCCACGCTCGCCCGGTGAGCCGCACCTCGCGCAACCGTGGCCACGCGCGCGCGGCCAGCGTGACGCTCGCGACGACCGCCAGCAAC
>DASSUW010000158.1:0-5830 GCA_035706585.1 Solirubrobacteraceae bacterium
TAGCGGCTCGCCGGTGGCGAGCGGCAGGTCGAGCAGATCGGCGGCGCCCGGGTTGGAGGTGCGGACGAGGACGAACGCGCCGGCGCCGGCGGCGCGGGCGCCCGCGATCAGCGGCGCGAGCGCGTCGCGACCGAGCAGCGGGTTGGCCGTGAACGCGTCCGCGTCCAGGCCCGGGGCCGCGCCGAACGGCGACGACGTGGTGCCGGCGAGCGCCTGGGCGTAGGCGGCGGCGGTCACCGGCACGTCGCCCCGCTTGCCGTCCGCGAGCACGAGCAGCCCGGCCGCTCCGGCATAGGCGCGGACGGCCTCGAGCGCGAGCATGCCCGCGAACCCGAGCCGCTCGAAGCACGCGAGCTGCGGCTTGGCGGCCACGCACGCCGGCCCGGCCGCGTCGATCAGCGCCATGCAGTGGACGAGCACCGCCGCCGCGCCCTCGAGCGCCGCCGCGTGCACGGGCACGTATGCGCCCCGTCCCGGCTCGGCGATCGGCCCCCATCCCTGGTCGGCGTCCGTCGGCGCGCGTCCGTGCTCGGCGCGGAAGCGCTCGCGTTCGCGCTCGATCCGCTCCGTCGCGAGGAGATCCTCGTGCTCCTCGATGAGCGTCTGCATCTCGGCGTGCGCGTCCGCCAGCGCACGGGCCAGCTCGGCGCGCCCCTCCGACGTGCGATGCAGCGCGCTCGGCCACAGGCGAGCGGGATCGGGATCGAGCCCGAGGACGATCTGCGACTCGCGCGCCGCGACCGCGGCCGCGAGGCGGTCTCCGAACGGTGGGCGCGTCACCGGATCGGGCGCCGGCGACGCGTCGCCGGCGCCCGACACAGACATGGCGGCGCCGGCTACTTGACGGCCTTCTTGAGGCCCGACCCGGCGGTGAACCGCGGGACGCGGCTCGCGGCGATGGTCATCGTCTCGCCCGTACGCGGGTTGCGACCCTCGCGGGCCCCGCGGTTGGCGACGTGGAACTTGCCGAAGCCCGTGAAGCTGACCTCGTTGCCGGCCTTCAGCGAATCCTCGATCGAGCTGATGACGGCATCGACGGCAGCACCGGCGTCCTTCTTGCTCAGGCCGCTCTTTGCCGCGACCTGATCGACGAACTCCGCCTTGGTTGTCATGACTACTCCTCCTTTTTCCCGCAGGCGTTCCCGACGGGATCTGGATGACGGGCGCGAAGCTAACAGCGCGATCGGACGCTCTAGAGCCAAATCCGGAGCTTTTCCCGCTATTTGCGGGTTTCGAGGACGTAGAAATGCGACCGTTCGGACCTCTAAACCATCAAAAACGGCGCCAGAACGGGGTCTGGAGCGCGCCGGAGCGGCTCGAACGCCGCACCGGATCAGGCGTCCGATCGCTCCTGGACCGCGGTCAGCAGGCGCTCGGCGGCGTCGAGCAGCGGCTCGACGGCGGGGTCGTTCGGGTCCAGCGTCCGCGGGTGGGCGCCCGGGTCGGTGAGCACGACCCGCGGCTCGCGTGCCGCCTTCCGGCGCGCGAGCGACGCGGCCATCGCCCCGACCGCGCCGCGCGGGCGCGGTGCGGTCGGCTTACGCGGCAGCCGGGGCATCCGGGCGCGTCCCCCCTTCAAGGTCGGCGAGCACGAGGCGGAGGTCGTAGCGGATGAGCGACGGCAGCGCGAGCCGGCCGCAGACCACGACGAGCGCGTGCTGGTCCGAGCGCGCGGCGAACACCGCGCCGTCGGCCAGGCTGACGTGGATCTCCTCGGCGTCCCCGGCCGACTGCACGAGGTCGCGCGCCGCCTCGCCGAGCTCCTGCGGACCCGCGAGCAGCGTGCCCGCGGCGTCCAGCACGACGCCGGATCGGATGTCGGCCGAGAGCTCGCGCAGGTAGTCGAGCGCGAGCGGCGGCGTGAGGGTCGGGGCAGGGCTCATCGACCGTTCGCGAGAATAGCCGTCTGTGCCCCTCTCGAGGATCGCCTGGCTCGTCACCGTCGCCATCTGCCTGATCACGGCGCTCATCCTGCTGCTGTCCGGCTACGACGGCTACGCGGGAGTGACGCTCGCGGTCGCGCTCGCGGCCGCGATCAACCTGCGCTGACGCCGGCGGCGAGCTCCTCCCCGGGCCGGACCTTGTCGGCCGGCTCGAGGTGGATCAGCACGTCGGTGCCGCCCGGCAGCCGGCGCTCGATCTCGTCCTGCAGGGCGTGCGCGGTGCCGTGCGCGTCCTCGAGCGAGGTGCCGGAGCGGAACTGCACGTGCAGGTCCACGTAGCGGCGGGCGCCGGCGCGGCGCGTGCGCAGCTGGTGGTAGCCGACGACGCCGCGGCCCGCGAACGCCTCGATCGCCTCGCGGATCGCGTCCTGCTCGGCGTCCGGCAGCGCCTCGTCGACCAGCACGCCCCATGAGCGGGCGACGATCCGCGTCCCGGTGACGACGATCGCTCCGGCGATCACGAGCGCGATCGCCGGGTCGAGCCAGTGCGCGCCGGTGATCTGCGCCAGCGCCAGGCCGACGAGCACGCCCGCCGACGTGAACGCGTCGGTCCGCAGGTGCGCCGCGTCGCCCTCGAGCGCGAAGGACTGCGAGAGCCGCGCCTGCCGGTACAGCCACGCGGACACGACCAGGTTCACGGCCGTGGCGAACGCGACGACGCCGATGCCGAGGCCGAGCGAGTCGAGCTCGGGGCCGAGGACCAGGCTGCGGATCGCGGCGTACACGATCACGCCCGAGCCGATCAGGATCAGCACGCCCTCGGCGGCCGCGGCGACGTTCTCGAACTTCTCGTGGCCGTAGCGGTGCTCGGCATCCGCGGGCGTCTCGGCCTGGCGGACCGAGAAGTACGCGATGAACGAGGCCGCGAGATCGACCGAGGAGTGGATCGCCTCCGTGAGGATCGCCACCGAGCCGGTGATGAGGCCGGCGACGACCTTCAGCGCGATCAGCGACGTGTTCGAGACGATCGAGACCGCGGCGGCCCGTGAGCGCTTGACGGTCACAGTTCAGGAGTTCCCGATCAGCCAGTCCTCGAACGCGCGCGCCGCCCGTCCGCGGTGCGAGATCGCGTCCTTCTCGGCGTCGGACAGCTCGGCCATCGTGCGGGTCTCGCCGTCGGGCACGAACAGCGGGTCGTAGCCGAAGCCGCCGCTGCCGGCGGGCGCGGACGCCACCGTGCCGCAGGTGGTGCCCTCGAAGAGATGCTCGCTGCCGTCGGGATCGACGTGCGCGATCACGCACACGTAGCGCAGCCCCGTCCCCGCCGGCGCCTCGCGACCGAGCTTGTCGAGGTTCTCCTGATCGGTGGCGTCCTCGCCGGCGAAGCGGGCGGTGCGAACGCCCGGGGCGCCGTCCAGCGCCTGCGCCTCGATGCCCGAGTCGTCGGCGATCGCGGCGCGGCCGGTGGCCCGGGCGGCGGCGCGCGCCTTGATCAGCGCGTTGGCGGCGTAGGTGTCGCCGTCCTCGACCGGGCTCTCCAGCCCGTCCGGCAGCGGGTCGAGCTCGACGGTGCGCAGCAGCCGCGCGAACTCGCGCAGCTTGTGGTCGTTGCGGGTCGCGAGCAGCAGCCGCATCGCCGGCGCTCAGCGGACGGCGGCGGCCTGGAGCGCGCGCAGGGCGTCGATGCCGTGCTGCGCGAGGACCAGCAGCTCGTCGAGGTGCGCGCGCGAGAGCGGGGTGCGCTCCGCGGTCGCCTGCACCTCCACCAGCCCGCCGTCGCCGGTCATGACCACGTTGGCGTCGACCTCCGCGGACGAGTCCTCGGGATAGTCGAGATCGAGCAGCGGCACCCCGTCCACGATCCCGCACGAGATCGCCGCCACGCTGCCGGTGAGCGGCGTGCGCTCCAGCCGCCCGTCCGCGACGAGCTTGCGGCAGGCGAGCTCGAGCGCCACGAAGCCGCCGGTGATCGAGGCGCAGCGCGTCCCGCCGTCGGCCTGCAGGACGTCGCAGTCGACGTAGATCGTGCGCTCGCCCAGCGCCTGGAAGTCGACGACGCCGCGCAGCGAGCGCCCGATCAGGCGCTGGATCTCGACCGTACGGCCGTCGGGGCGGCCCTTGCTCACGTCGCGCTGCTTGCGCTCGCCGGTCGACGCCGGGAGCATCCCGTACTCGGCGGTGACCCAGCCGCGGCCCTTGCCGACCATCCAGCGCGGCACCGACTCCTGCGCCGACGCGGTGCAGATCACCCGCGTCTCGCCGCAGCTGATCAGGGCCGAACCGGTCGCCGTGCGCACGAAGCCGGGCTCGATCGTGGTGGGGCGCAGCTCGTCCGGCGCGCGCGATCCGCTCCGCTGCACGGTCATCGCCGGCCTCCCACGGGCAGCGCTTGCGCCCGCTCGGCGCCGAGCTCCAGGTGCTCGACCGCGCCGAGCGGCAGCTGGAGGAAGCGCGTGCCGAGCGCGCGGAACGCCTCGGTGTCGCCGGTGCACAGGAACGAGTAGCGGCCCTCGCCGCTGTGGCGCGGGTTGGCCAGCCCGCGCGAGCCGAGCACGTGCTCGACCTGGTGCGCGAGCGGGTCGCCGCTGAGGATGATGTTCACGCGGCGGCCGAGCATGCGCTGGAGCATCGGCCGCACGAGCGGGTAGTGCGTGCAGCCGAGCACGACGGTGTCCACGCCCGCCGCGCGCAGCGGCGCCGTGTACTCGCGGACGGTGTCCACGACGTGCTGGTCGAACGGGAACCCGGCCTCGATGATCGCCGCCAGGTCCGGGCACGGGACCGACGTGAGCTTCACGAACGGGTCGGCGGCCGCGATCGCGCGCGCGTACGAGCCGCTCTCGACGGTCGCCGGCGTGGCCAGCAGGCCGACGCGGCCGTTGCGCGTCGCCGCCACGGCCTGCACCGCACCGGGCTGGACGACGCCCAGCACGTCGACCCCGAGCGTCGTCTGCATCAGCCGCTCGCGCAGCGCCGGCAGCGCCGCTGCGGTGGCGGAGTTGCAGGCGACCACGAGCAGCTTGACCCGCCGCGCCAGGAGCTCCTCGGCGATCTCCAGCGCGAAGCTCTCCAGCTCCACCTGGCTGCGGGCGCCGTACGGGAACCGCGCGGAGTCCGCGAGGTACACGAAGTCCTCGGCCGGCAGCTGCACGAGCAGCTCGTGCAGCACGGTCAGGCCGCCCACGCCGGAGTCGAACACTCCGACCGGACGCCGGCGCACCTCCTCGGGCGCGGGCTGCGACGCGTCGTGGCCCATCACGGCCGCCAGTCTGGCAGGCGGTCTTGCCGGAATGCTCAGCGGCGCGGCTTGCGCCACGCGCCGTCGGGCGCCATCTCCATCCAGGCCATTGCGACGGGGCACAGCACGACGAGCACTGCGGCCCCGACCGCGTACATCTGTAAGTCGCTCCAGCCGGCGGCATCCGATACACGCGTCAGCGCTACGGCGAGACCGACCACGACGAGCAGCGCGACGTACTTGCGCGTACGGAAGCTCACATCCGGATGCTATCGCTCGATCAGGAACACGACGAGACCACCCGTACCGCCGACCAGCGCCCACACACGGGCCCACCGTTCCGGGTCGGTCTCGGGCCGGAGATCGTGAACCACCGACCCGATGATGAAGCCGGCCGTGGCGCCCAGCACCGTCGCGCCGCCTACGACGGCACCGGCGTCGGCGAGGAAGTCTCCGAGGTCGCCTCTCATCCCTCGCCGACGCCGGTGATCGCCCCCTTGAGCTTCTTCACGACCGCCTCGGCGATCCCGGTGTCCGAGAACCCGCCGGTCGCCTTGACGACGCCGGCCAGCAGCACGGCGACGAGCAGGACGAGACCGACGTACTCGACCGTCCCCTGACCGCGTGCGTCCGCCAGCGTGCGGGCGAGTCCGGCGTGCGTGCGTCCCATGAGCTCGTAGCGCATCGAGAGCCCCCAAATCGATCCCTG
>DASSUW010000159.1:0-14573 GCA_035706585.1 Solirubrobacteraceae bacterium
ACGGGCTCTCAGGGGAGGGGAGCCCCGTTGGGACGGGGACTCGGTGTCAGGAAAGCGGGCGGCGCTCGTCGAAGCCGGGCCGGTCCTCGGCACCGAACTTGAACGCGGCCGCCAGCACGATGGTGGTGGTGACGAGAGCGATCATGCTCTGATTATCGGCCCGTGTGCGCCATTGCTGTATGCTTGATTGACTAGGCCATCAGAAGGCAAAGCCTATAACCCTTCAGCAGCTCACGTACTTCCTCGCGGCGGCCGAGCACGGGTCGTTCTCGGCGGCCGCACAGGCGCTGTTCATGGCCCAGCCGAGCCTCTCCGAACAGATCCGCCGGCTCGAGGCCGAGCTCGGCGTGGCGCTGTTCGCCCGCGGCGGGCGCGGGCTCGAGCTGACCGAGGCGGGACGCCTGTTCCTGCCGCACGCCGAGCGCACGGTGGCCGACGCCCACCAGGCCGCCGAGTCGGTCCGCGAGGTCCGCGACATCACCGGCGGCACGGTCACGTTCGGCACGTTCTCGAGCGCCCACCACTACCTGCTGGTCAGCCTGATCGAGGACTTCCGCGCGCGGCACCCGAACGTCCGCGTGCGGGCGATCGGCCAGAACTCGGCCGAGGTGGCGGACGAGATCCGCGACGGCCACGTCGAGGCCGGGCTCGTGGCGCTGCCGATCGACGACCGCGGGCTCGACGTCCGCCCCGCGATGCGCGAGGAGGTCCTCTACGTCAGCGCCGACCCCGAGCGCCTGCGCACGCCGATGACGGTCGAGCGGCTCGCGTCCGCGCCGCTGATCCTCTACGACGCGCGCTGGGGCGCGGACGACCCGATGCGGCGCCAGCTGCGCGAGCGCGCGCAGTCGGCGGGCGTGAAGATCGAGCCGCAGATCGAGGTCGAGTACATCACCGCCGCGC
Organism: Solirubrobacteraceae bacterium; assembly: GCA_035706585.1. Lineage (GTDB taxonomy): Bacteria > Actinomycetota > Thermoleophilia > Solirubrobacterales > Solirubrobacteraceae > DASSUW01. The sequence goes on from DASSUW010000159.1 coordinate 904, forward strand.
TCGAGCTCGCGACCCGCCGCCTCGGCGACACGCTGAGCTCGCGCCAGATGCTCCGCTCGCGCGGATACACCCGGCTCGACGGGGTCTCGTTCGACCCGCCGCTCTATCACAACTTCGCCTTCATCACGCGCCGCAGCGCGCACCTGTCGCCGGCCGTCCGGGAGTTCATGCGCCTCGCCGAGAAACGCGTCGAAGCGCTCCAGCGGCGCCTCTAGTCCTCCAACGGCTCCTGCGCCGTCACGCGGACCGTCCCGCCCTCGCTGGGCGCGGCGCGTCGGCTGCCGAGGAACTCCCCGCTCACGCGCCAGCGCCCGACCGACGGCGGGGTGAAGCGCAGGCGAGCGTGACCGGCGACGACGTGCGGCCGCGGGCTCGAGTGGAACAGCCAGCCGGCGAGCGGATCGAAGCGCTCGATCACGAGCCGCGCCGGGCCTGAGACGGCGGGACGGACCGCGAGATCGAGCGTCACGCCGGCGCCCGGCGCCACGGTGGCCGCCCGGCTTCCGTTGACGAGCATGCGCGCGTGCGTGATCGCACGCGTGAGCCGCCTCAGCCGGTAGCGGCCGTCGGCCCCGTTGCGGGCGCGGATCGCCGCGAAATACCGGCCCGGCTTGATCCGCCGCTCGATCAGCTTGCTCCCGGCGAACCGGCAGCTGCACGCGATCCGCCGGCCGGAGTCGGTGAGCAGGCGCAGGTCGAAGTCGCGGCCGGTGCCGAGGCGCAGGCGCAGCAGGCTGGGCGTGGCGATCGTGAACCGGTACAGGTCGAGCGCGTCGAGCTCGCTGCCCCGGAGCCGGCCGCGGACGCCCGTGTCGTTCGCGAGCCGGAGGCCGGGCGCGGTGTCGTCGGCCTGTGCGCGGCCGACGCGGAGCCGGTAGCTGAGACGCTGGCGCGACGCCCGCGGCGCACGGACGAGGACGCTGTAGGTGGCGCTCGCGGACGGAACGAAGACCGTGTAGTCGTCGCAGCGGAGCCGGCGCACCGGATCGCTCCCGAACGAGCCCGCGCTGTCATACAGCTCGGCGACGGCGCAGCGGCCGCCGGACGAGACGAAGTTCAGCCGGTACGTCTGCCCGCGCCTGACCCGCACGGCCCACGCGTCGTCGGCGTTCGCCAGGCGGTCGACCACGCCCTGCGCGCCCTTGCGCGGCAGCTGGCGGCCCGGATAGCTGGCGGGCGGCTCGGGGACCACGACCTGCAGGCTGAAGCGGGCGTCGGCGGAGTTCTCGCGGGCCCCGACGCGGATGTAGTACGACGTGCCGCTGGACGCGTCGATGTCGAGCGTCGCGGCGCCGTGGCGGTTCGTGTCCCGGCAGACCACCGGCGACACCTGCGAGCGCTGGCGCTCGTAGACGTCGATCGTCGCGTCGAGGTCGCCGGCGGCGTCGAGCGCGATCAGGACGGACCGGTTGGACGGCGCGGTGAACGTGAACCAGACCGAGTTCTTCGTCGCCGTGCAGGACGAGCCGAGCTCCGCGGCCTCGAGGGTGGCCTCGACCGTCGTGCCGCGGACCGAGGCTGGGAGACGACCGAGCGCCTGCGCGCTGGCGCGCGCATCGTTCGGCGGCGGCGCCGCTGATGCAGGGGCGGCTCCCAGGAGCGTGCCGGCGACGACGACAACCGCGAACAACCGGGCCATGGCGGTCATGGTCCACCTCCCCGACGAAAGGGTCTCTGAGAGCGGACCCTATCCCGGTTTGGTCGGGAGGATCAACCGGTTAATCCCGCCGTGGCGCAGCCGTATTTCCCCGCAGCCGCCGGAGGACCCGGTCGGCGGTGCGCGGCGCGATGCCGTTGAGGCCGAGCAGGCGCACGAACGGCGGGTAGTAGACCGCGCGGCGGTCGCGCTCGACGCCGCGCAGGATCGCCGCGGCCAGCTTGTCGACGTCCGCCGCCGACTCGTCGCCGTGGTACCAGTCGGGCATCGCGTCCTTCTCGTGCGCGTGCAGCGAGGTGCCGATCTCACCCGGGAAGACGGTGGTGAGCGACACGCCGGAGCCGCTCAGCTCATGGCGCAGCGCCTCGGCGAAGCCCCGCTGGGCCGCCTTGGTGGCGCCGTAGCCGGCCGCCCACGGGAACGCCCGCAGCCCGGCGCCGGACGAGACGATCACGATGTGCCCGTGCGCGCGGTCGATCAGGTGCCCGAGCGCGGCGTCGACCGTGTACAGCGTCCCGAGCCAGTTCACGCGCGTCATCGCCTCGGCGCGCTCGACGTCCTGGCGCAGGAACGGGCCGTAATGGGCGATGCCGGCGTTCGCCACCACGAGGTCGAGCCCGCCGGCGGCCTCGATGAACCGCGCGACGGCGGCGCGCACCTCGTCGCGGTCGCCGACGTCGGCCGGCAGCGCCACCGCCCGCGGGCCGAGCTCGCGCGCCGCGGCGTCGGTCACCGACCGGGCGAGCAGCCCCGCGGCGCCGCCCCGGGCGGCCACCGCGCGTGCCACGGAGAGCCCGATGCCGCGCGATGCTCCGGTAACCAGAGCGCGGGTCGTCGCATCGATGCGCATGCGCGCGGAGGATATGCTCCAAGCCATGTCCCAGGATCACGTGACCGTCGCCGAAGAGGAGTACCTCCAGGTCATCTTCTGGCTGCACGAGGCGGGGCTCCCGATGACGGGGGCCAACGTCGCGCGCGCGATGCAGCTCTCGGCGCCGACGGTCCACGAGATGATCGGGCGGCTCGAGCGCGACGGCTACGTCACGCGCGGTCCCGACAAGGTCCTGGCGTTCACGCCGACGGGCCTCGAGCACGCCGAGGGCATCGTGCGCCGCCACCGGCTGATCGAGCGATTCCTCACCGATGTCCTGGGGATCCCGTGGGACGACGTGCACGAGGAGGCCGAACGGCTCGAGCACGCGATGTCGCCGAAGCTCGAGGAGCGCATGCTCGCCGCCATCGGTGACGCGAAGACGTGCCCGCACGGCCACCCGATCTCGCCCGGCGACCGCATCGAGGGCGTTCCGCTCGCCGACGTCGAGGTCGGCGCCACGGTCACGGTCCTGCGGTTCGAGAACGAGGCCGAGGACCTGCTCCACCTGTTCAAGAACGAGGGCCTGGCGACCGGCAAGCAGGGCCACGTCACCGAGGTCGACACCGAGCACGTGGTCGTCCAGTTCGCGGACGGCGACGCCACGCTGACGCGCTCGGTGTCGGAGACCGTCTCGGTGCTCGCCGACCCCTCCCCGCCGCCGCGGACCGCGCTGCCCGAGCAGCTCGTGCTGGCCAAGGAGCGCTACGGCCGCTAGGTGACGCGGGCCCGCTCGGGGTCCACCAGCCGCTGCTCGCCGCGCTCGACGAGGCCGCGCAGGCGGTCGAGCGCGTCGTAGACGTCGACGAACCGCGTGTACAGCGGCGCGACGCCGAGCCGGATCGAGTCCGGCCCGCGGAAGTCCGGGATCACGGCCGCGCGCTCGATCAGCGCGCGGCAGATCGGCCACGCCTCCGGGTGCCGGACCGAGACGTGCGAGCCGCGACGGGCGCCGTCGCGCGGCGAGCCGAGCTCGAATCCGAGCGGCGCCAGCCAGGCGTCATGCAGCTCGATGATCAGCTCGCACAGGGCGAGCGACTTCTCGCGCAGGCGGTCGACGCCCGCCTCGGCGGTGAGCTTGACGCCCTCCTCGACCGCCGCGAGGTCGAGGACCGGCGGCGTGCCGGCGAGGAAGCGGCCGATGCCCGCGACAGGGTCGTAGTCGCGCTCCATCGCGAACTGGTCGCGTTGCCCGAACCAGCCCCAGATCGGCGACCGCAGCCGCGGCTGGAGCTCCTTCGCCACGTACAGGAACGCCGGCGCTCCGGGGCCGCCGTTGAGGTACTTGTAGGTGCAGCCGACCGCCAGCTCCACGCCGGCGTCGCGCAGGCCGATCGGGAGCGCGCCGGCGGAGTGCGAGAGGTCCCAGACCACGCGCGCCCCGCGCGCGTTCAGGTGCCGCATGTCCGCGATCTCTCCGCTGCGGTAGTCGACGTGGGAGATGACCGCGACGGCCGCGTCGTCGAGCGCGCCCGCGAGGTCGTCGACCAGCCGCAGCTCCACCCCGCGCTGGGCGGCGAGGCCCTCGAGCACGTAGCGGTCGGTCGGGAAGTTGTCGCGGTTGGTGACGAGCGGGCCGGGCGCGAGGTCGAGCGCCGCGCTGCAGAGCTTGTAGAGGTTGACGGTCGTCGAGTCGCCGACGATCACCTCGCCCGGCCCGGCGCCGAGCACCGCGTCGGCGAGCAGGTCGCCGACGCGGGTCGGCGCGTCGATCCAGTCCGGCCAGCCGGACACGAGCCGGTCGCCCCACTCGCCGGCGAGCGCGTGCAGGCGCTCGCGCGTGGCGACGGGCAGCCGCCCGAGCGAGTTTCCGTCCAGGTAGATCCGCTCGGGGCCGGTGAAGACGAACCGCTCGCGGAAGCCGGCGAGCGGGTCGGCCGCGTCGCGCGCGGCGGCCTCGGCGCGGGTCACAGCCATTCGATCACCGCCCGCCAGCACTGCGACCGCGGATCGAGATGCTCCATGTGTCCCTCGTCCGGGACGATCACCACGTCGCCGGCGCCGAAGTCGCGCGAGAGCTCCACGGGCACATCCTCGTCGAGGACGCCGTGCACGAGCAGCAGCGGCATCCCGGCGGGGGGACGCGGCGTGGCCGCCGCGTAGCGCTCGGGCACCTCGTCCGGCGAGCCGCCGAGGAGCTGGCGGACCACGTGGTCGGACGTCCCGCGCCGGTGCAGGTCGTAGAGGTCGAGCGCGCCGGCCTGCGACACGACGCCGTCGAGCCGCGTGTGCGCGGACGCCCACGCGGCCAGGTGGCCGCCGGCCGAGTGGCCGATGGCGACGATCCGCGCCGCCGCGACCGGGAGCGCCTCGATCGCCGACACGACGTCGGCGCCGGTCTCGGGCCAGCCGCCGCCGTCGCCGAGCCGCCGGTACTCGATGTTCCACACGGTCCACCCGCGCCCCGCGAGATCGGCGGCGAGCTCGTGCTCGAGATCCAGTCCGTAGCGCGCGCGCCAGAAGCCGCCGTGCACCAGCACGGCGACGTCCTCGCCGCCCTCGTGCAGCTCGCCGAACTGGGACGGATGGTCCCCGTAGCTATGCCGAGACGCCAAGCGCGTGCACGGCCGCGGCCAGCCGCGAGATCCCCTCGTCGATCTGCGCGGGCGTCACCCCGGAGTAGGCGAGCCGGAGCGTGTTCTCGCCCCCCTCGAGCAGGAAGTCGGTGCCCTTGACGAAGATCACGCCGCGCTCCGCCGCCGCCGTCTCGAGCTCCGCGACGCTGATCTCGTCCGGCAGCACCACCCACATGAAGTAGCCGCCCTGCGGCGGCGAGAACTCGGCCTCCGGCAGGTCGCGCCGCAACGCGGCCACCAGCGTGTCGCGCCGCTCGCGCAGCGCGTTCTTGACGGTCGCGATCGCGCTGTCCATCCGCCCCGAGCGCACGAACTGGTTCACGATCGACTCGGCGACCATGTTCGGCGAGATGTAGGTGTTGGTCGCGATCGCCTGGATCTGCTTGATCACCGCCTGCGGGCCGACGAGATAGCCGACGCGGATCCCGGGGCAGACGGTCTTGGAGAACGACGACGCGTAGACGACCTGGCCCGCCTCGTCCTGCGAGAGCATCGTCGGCAGGCTCTCGCCCTCGAACCGGATCGCGATGTACGGGTCGTCCTCGAACAGCGTGAAGTCGAACTCGCCGGCGAGCTGGAGCAGCTTCGCCCGCTTCTCCGCGCTCAGCGTGTAGCCGGCCGGGTTCTGGAAGTTCGGGATGATGTGGGCGAGGCTGGGCCGCACGCCCTCGTCGCGCAGCAGCAGCTCGAGCCCGTCGACGTCGATCCCGTCGGTCTCCAGGGGCACCATGCGGATGTCCGCGCCGCGGTTGCGCAGGTTCAGCAGCGTGCGGTCGTAGGTCGGCGACTCGACCACGACCGTGTCGCCGGCCTGCACGAGCAGCGCGAACAGGAACGCGTCCGCCTGCATCGAGCCGTTGGTGACGAGCACCTGGTCGACGTCGACGCCGTGCTGGGCGGCGATCCACTCGCGCAGCGGCACATAGCCGACCGAGGTTCCGTACGCGGTCGTCCCGGCCGGATCGTTGTCGAACGCGAGCTGTGCGGCTTCGCGCAGGCCCTCCACGTCGACGATGTCCAGCGACGGCGCCCCACGGGCGAAGGAGATCGTGTCGGCCATGCGCCCCAGGATACGCAGGCCTACGTCTCCGTCACGACCCCGTCGCGAACCTCCAGCCGCCGGTCGGTGCCGATCGCGTCCAGGAACGCGCGGTCGTGCGAGACCGCGACGATCGCGCCCGGGTAGTCGCGCAGCGCCGCCTCGAGCACGTCGAGCGACGGGAAGTCGAGGTGGTTGGTCGGCTCGTCGAGCAGCAGCAGCTCGGCGCGGGCGGCGACCATCGCCGCGATCGCGGTGCGCGCGCGCTCGCCGGGGCTGAGCCGCCCGAGCACCCGCAGCGACGCCGCGCCCTCGAGGCCGAAGTGCCCGAGCAGCCGGCGCGCGTCGCCCTCGCTCACATGGGCGTGCGAGCGCACGAACGCGACGGCCGGCACGTCGGCGGGCAGCGCGTCGGCGCCCTGCGGCAGCACGGCGGCGCGGACCGGCCGCTCGACCGTGCCGGCGAGCGGCTCCAGCTCGCCCTGCAGCAGCGCCAGCAGCGTCGACTTGCCGGCGCCGTTCGGGCCCGTGATCGCGATCCGGTCGCGGCCGTGCACGGTGAGCGACACGTCGTGCAACAGCGGCTCGCCGTCCCAGCCCGCGCTCACGTCGCGCAGCGCCGCCACCAGCCGGCCGCCGCCCCCGCCGTCGAGCTCGATCTTCAGCGGCGTCGTGTGCCGCGGCTTGTCGATGTGCTCGTCGGACTCGATCTCGCGCCGCAGCCGCCGCTCGCGGGCCTGCGCCTTCCTGGCCACCTTCTTCGCGTAGCGCTTCATCCGCGGCGCCTCGGCGCGGCTGACCGTCGTCTCGGTGTGCAGCGCGAAGCCGCGCGTCGCCGCGATGTCGGCCTCGAGGCGCCGGTGGCGCTTGCGCTGCGCCTCGTAGTCGGACGCCAGGCGCTGCGCGCGGCGTGCCTTCTCGTCGCGGTAGGCGGTGTAGCCGCCCTCGTACCAGGCGAGCTCGCCGTCCGCGAGCTCGGCGATCTGGGCGACCGTCGCGTCGAGGAACCGGCGGTCGTGCGAGACCACCAGCACGGCGCCGGCGAACCCGACGAGGAACTCCTCCAGCCACGCCAGCCCGTCGAGGTCGAGGTGGTTCGTGGGCTCGTCGAGCAGCAGGATCGTCGGCCGCGCGAGCAGCACGCCCGCCAGCAGCGCGCGCGCCGCCTCGCCGCCGCTGAGCGTCCCGAGCGGCGCGTCGAGCGGGACGTGATCGATGCCGAGCGCGGCGCGCGCGCCGTCGAGCTGCGCCTGCAGCGCCCAGCCGCCGAGCGCGCCGAAGCGCTCCTGCGCCTCGCCGTAGGCGGCCAGCGCCGCCGGGTCGGCGAGCCGGTGCTCGAGCCGCGCAAGCTCCGCGTGCAGCTGCCATACCTCGCCGAGCGCCGCGCCGAGCAGGCGGTCGATCGTCAGCTCGGCGCCGGGCGGCTCCTGCGGCAGGTAGCCGATCCGGTCGGCCGGCCCGAGCGCGACGCTCCCGCCCTCCGGAGCCGTCACGCCGGCGAGCAGGCGCAGCAGCGTCGTCTTGCCGGCGCCGTTCGGGCCGACGAGGCCGACGCGGCGCGGGCCCGCGAGGGTGAGGCTGAGGTTGTCGAAGATGGTGGCGTCGCCGTGGGTGGCGACGAGGCCTGAGGCGGTGAGCAACGGCTCCACGTTGCGCCGTCCACCGCAGTTTCACAAGTGGGGGTGCCCGTACTGGCGGCCCCGCGGGGGCGCCATACCGTGGCTCGCATGCCCGATCGGCCCGAGCTCCGGGTCTCCGACGACGACCGCGAGGCCACCGTCGCGCGGCTCCGCGTGGCGGGAGGCGAGGGTCGGCTGACGCTCGAGGAGCTCGCCGAGCGCGTCGAGCTCGCCGACGCGGCGCGCACGCGCGGGGACCTCGACGCGCTGACCGCCGATCTGCCGCGAGCGGCCGCCGGCGAAGGCGAGCGCAAGGACCGCGGCTGGATCGTCGCGATCATGGGCGGTGCCGAGCGCAGGGGCCGCTGGCGCCCGGCGCGCAGCACGATCGTCGTGACCGTGATGGGCGGCGCCGAGCTCGACCTGCGCGAGGCCGAGCTCGCCGACGGCGTCCGGATCACCGCGATCACGATCATGGGCGGCATCGGCATCGCGGTGCCGGACGGCGTGTCGGTCGAGATGGGCGGCTTCGCGTTCATGGGCACCAACGGCGGCCCGCGCGACCGGGTGCCGCCGCTGCGCAGCGCGCCGACCGTCAGCGTGCGCGCGTTCTCGCTGATGGGCGGCGTCGGCGTCGAGCGCAAGCGCTCGCGCCACGCCCGTCACGCGTAGCGGTGGTGCAGCCCGAGCGAGTTGCCCGCCGGGTCCTTGAAGATCGCCTGGTGGCAGACGCCGCTGTCGATCAGGTCGGTGACGAACTCGACGCCCTTGGCCTCGAGCTGCTCGCGGGCGGCGGGCACGTCGTCGACCTGGAAGGCGATCGGCACGCTGGTGGCGCCGAACTCGATGCCGAGCCGGGCGACGTCGATCAGCGCGAGCGTGACGGTGCCGGTCTCGTACTCGGCGCCGAGCGGGTTCTCCTGGCCCCAGGTCTTGCCGGCCTCGAGGCCGAGGACGTTCTCGTAGAAGTCCATCGACGCGCGCAGGTCCGTGGCCGGGATCGACACGAAGTCGACGCCCGTGATCAGCGATGTGGAGGTGGTCATCTCGTGGCTCCTCGATCGTGGGTGCTCAGCTGCTCGGCGAGCCGGTCGAACGCGCTCGCAAGTCCGCCGGCCGCCCGCTGGCGGATCTCGTCGGTCATCTCGGTCGTCGTGCGGAAGACCATCTCAGTCCGCCCGTCGCCGAGGTCGGTGAACGTCACGGTCGCCTCGCCGAAGCTCAGCCGCTCGGGCGCGACGATCTCGTTGTAGGTCGTGTCCAGGCGCATCTCGCGGCCGTCCTCGTCCGACACGGACAGCAGCGAGAACTCACCGCCGGGCCGGATGTCCATCGTCACGCTTTCCGGCGGCGTGGTCCAGCCGCGCTTGCCCCACCAGCGCGCCAGCTCGTCCGGCTCGGTCCATGCACGCCACAGCCGCTCGCGCGGCGCGTGGAAGACGCGCGTGACGACGATCTCAGCCATCGCGCAGGTGCTCGTCGAGCCGGTCGAACGTCTCGTCCCAGTAGGCGCGGTAGTCCCCGAGCCAGTCGGCGATCTCCTTCAACGCCGCGCCGTGGAGGCGTGAGGGGCGCAGCTGCGCGCTGCGCTCGCGCGTGATCAGGCCCGCGCGCTCGAGCACCTTCAGGTGCTTGGAGATCGCCTGGACCGTGACCGGGAACGGCTCGGCCAGCTCGTTGACCGTGGCCTCGCCTTCGGCGAGCCGGGCGAGGATCGCCCGCCGGGTGGGGTCGGCGAGCGCCGCGAACGTGGTGGTCAACTGATCCGTCATTCAGCCGCGCGGTTGATCAACCGAGCGGTTGAAGATATCAGAACGCCCAGGCTTCGGCCAGGTGGACGACGACCGCGGCGGCCGAGGCCATGTCCTGGACCGACGCCCACTCGCGCACCGAGTGGTATTCGTGACCGCCGGTGAAGAGATTCGGCGTCGGCAGGCCGCGGGCGCTGAGCACCGAGCCGTCGGTGCCGCCGCGGATCGGCTCGCGCCGGACCTGGAGCCCCTCGGCGCGGATCGCGCGCTCGGCCGCGGCGACCACCGCGGGGTCGGCGTCGAGGTGCCGGCGCATGTTGCGGTACTGGGGCTTGACCGAGACGTCCAGCTTCGCGCGCGGCTCGCTGCCGACGACGTCGGCCGCGGTGCGGCTGAGCAGCGCGACGTGGCGGTCGAGCAGATCGTCGTCGAAATCGCGCACGATCGCGCGGATGACCGTGCGGCCGGCGGAGCCGTCGAGCTCGTAGACGTGGATGAACCCCTCCCGGCCCGCGGTCGTCTCGGGCGTGAGCCGGTCCTGCGGCAGCGCCGCGACCACCCGTCCCGCCAGCCGGGCGGCGTTGACGAGCTTGCCGGTCGCCCAGCCCGGGTGGATGTCGACGCCGTGCACGGTCAGCGTCACCTCGACGGCGCTGAACGTCTCGTCCTGCAGCTCGCCCGGCTGCGAGCCGTCGAGCGTGTAGGCGCAGCGCGCGCCGAAGCGCTCGATGTCGAACAGCGTCGCGCCCTCGCCGATCTCCTCGTCGGGCGTGAAGCCGACGCGCAGCGTCGGGCGCGGGAGCTCGGGGTGAGCGGCCAGATGCGCGACCCCCGCCATGATCTCGGCGACGCCCGCCTTGTCGTCGGCGCCGAGCAACGTGTCGCCGCTCGCGGTCACGATGTCGTGCCCGCGCTTGCCGGCCAGCACCGGCATGTCCTGCGGATCGAGCACCGTGCCGCCGCGCGGGAGCTCGATCCGGCCGCCGTCGTAGCGCGGGTGGACGATCGGCTCGACGCCCGCGGCCGGCGCGTCGGGGCTGACGTCCATGTGGGCGAGCAGCCCGATCACGGGCGCGCCCTCCGGGCCGGGCAGGGTGGCGAAGACGTAGCCGTGCTCGTCCAGCGCCGCATCGCCGAGCCCGATCGCGCGCAGCTCGTCGACGAGCATGCGCGCGAGGTCGAGCTGGCCGGGCGTGCTCGGCGAGCCGTCGCGGTCGCGCCGGGACTGCGTGTCCACCCGCACGTACCGCTGGAAGCGCTCGAGCACGTCGGGCGCCAGCGATTCGGCGAGTGGACTCGTGTAGCTCACGCCGTCAGCGAGCCCGCGATCTCCGCCGCCAGCTCCGCCACCTCGGTCGGTGTCCTGCCGACCCGTACGCCGCGCGCCTCGAGCGCCTCCTGCTTGGCCGCGGCGGTGCCCGCGGTGCCGGAGACGATCGCGCCCGCGTGGCCCATCGTCTTGCCGGGCGGTGCGGTGAACCCGGCGATGTAGGCGACGACCGGCTTGGAGACGTGCTCGGCGAGGTAGTCGGCCGCCTCCTCTTCGGCCGAGCCGCCGATCTCGCCGGCCATGACGATCAGCTCGGTCTCATCGTCGGCCTCGAACAGCGCGATGATGTCGATGAAGCTCGAGCCCGGGACCGGGTCGCCGCCGATGCCGACGATGCTCGAGTTGCCGAAGCCGCGCTGGGCGAGCTCGTTGCCGATCTGGTACGTGAGCGTGCCGGAACGCGAGACGACGCCGACGTTGCCCTCGCTGAAGAACGCGGCCGGGATGATCCCGACGTTACCTTGCCCGGCGACAGGATGCCCGGGCAGTTGGGGCCGACCAGGCGCACGTCGTCGTTGCGCGCGAGGTGGTTGTAGACGCGCAGCTCGTCGTGGGCGGGGATGCCCTCGGTGATCGCCACGATCAGGCTGATGCCGGCGTCCTCGGCCTCGAGGATCGAATCGGCGGCGAAGCGCGGCGGGACGAAGATCATCGCCGTGTTGGCGCCGGTCTCGGCCACCGCGTCATGGAACGTGTTGAAGACCGGGATGCCCTCGACGTCCTGGCCGCCCTTGCCGGGCGTGACGCCGGAGACGACGTTGGTCCCGTAGTTGCGGTTGTTGAGCGTGTGGAACGTGCCCTCACGGCCGGTGATGCCGGAGACGCACAGGCGCGTGTCCCTGTCGACGAGGATGCTCATCCCGCCAGCTCCACCACGCGGCGGGCGGCGTCGAGCATCGTCGCCTCGGTGTGCACGTTCGGCAGGTCGGCCTCGGCGAGCAGCGCGCGGCCCTCCTTGTCGTTGGTACCGTCCAGGCGCACGACGAACGGCACGGTCGGCTCGATCTGGCGGAACGCCTCGATCAGCCCCCTGGCCACCTCGTCGCAGCGCGTGATGCCGCCGAAGATGTTGAACAGCACGGCGGTGACGCTGTCGTTGGAGAGGATCACCTCGACGGCCTGGGTGATCGCCTCGGCCTTCGAGCCGCCGCCGGCGTCGAGGAAGTTCGCCGGCCGGCCGCCGGCCTGGGCGACGACGTCGAGCGTCGACATCACGAGCCCGGCGCCGTTGCCGAGGATGCCGACGTTGCCGTCGAGCTTGACGTACGTGAGCCCGCGCTCGCGCGCCATGCGCTCCTGCGGGTCCTCGGCCTCGGTCTTGCGCAGCGCCGCGTTGTCGGCGTGCCGGAACAGGCTGCTGTCGTCGAGCGTGACCTTGGCGTCGAGCGCCATCACCTCGCGGCCCGATGTGACGATCAGCGGGTTGACCTCGACGAGCATCGCCTCCTCGGCGACGAACGCGTCGTAGAGCCGGTTGAGCAGCGCGCCGATCGGGCGCACCACGTCGCCGTCGACGCCGGCCTCGAACGCGAGCCGGCGGGCATGGAAATCCTGGAAGCCGAGCAGCGGGTCCACGTGCAGACGGGCGATCGCGTCCGGGTCGCGCTCGGCGACCTCCTCGATGTCCATGCCGCCCTGCGTCGAGAGCATCACGAGCGGGCGCTTGGCGCTGCGGTCGAAGACGATCGACGCGTAGTACTCGGCGGCGATGTCCGACGCGGCCTCGATCCACACCTCGTGGACCGTGTGCCCGCGGATGTCCATGCCGAGGATCGCCTTCGCGTGCGCCTCGGCCTCGGGACGGTCGTTCGCGACCTTGATGCCGCCGGCCTTGCCGCGGCCTCCGATCTGCACCTGCGCCTTGACGACGCAGGGGTAACCGATCTCGTCGGCGGCCGCGACCGCTTCCTCGACCGTGGTGGCGGGTGCGCCGGACGGGACCGGGACCCCGTGGCGGGCGAACAGCTGCTTGCCCTGATACTCCAGAAGATCCATGAAGGGCGCCAAGGCTAGCGCTCATGCCACAATGCCTGGCCGCATGCCGCTGCCCAAGGAAGTCACCTTCGTCACCTTCGATGTCTACGGCACTCTGATCGACTGGGAGACCGGCGCGTTCGACGCGTTCTCCAAGGAGGCCGATCGTGACGGCTACACGCTGTCGCGCGAGGAGCTGATCCCGCTCTTCCTGTCGCAACAGCAGGAGATCAAGGGCGGGTCGTACGAGCTGTACGCCGAGGTGCTGCGCCGGACGGCCGTGAACATCTCGCGCGAGCTGGGCTGGCCGCTCGAGCCGTCGCGCTCGGGCTTCCTGCCCGACTCGGTGTCCCGCTGGCCCCCGTTCAAGGAGACGAACACGCAGCTCGAGCGGTTCGCGAAGAAGTTCGAGGTCGGGCTGATCTCGAACATCGACGACAAGCTGCTGGGACTCACGCGGCGGCACTTCAAGACCGACTTCGACCTGGTCGTCACGGCGCAGCAGGTGCGTTCCTACAAGCCCGACCCCGCGCACTTCAAGGAGGCCGAGCGCCGGATCGGCGGCAAGAAGGGCTGGGTGCACATCGCCTCCAGCTACTACTACGACGTCGAGCCGTGCGTGAAGCTCAAGATCCCGGTCATCTGGGTCAACCGCACGGGCGAGCAGCTGGACGCGGGCGCCAAGAAGCCGACCGCCGAGGTCAAGACGCTCCTCGAGGCGGCGCGGCTGCTCGGGGCCGCGTGAGGGCCGTCGGGCTCCACGCTGACGTCGTCGTCGCCACCTCTCGGGCCTACCAGACGACCTGCACGCTGGTGCGCGGCGGGGACGAGGCGTTCTGCATCGACTCGCCGG
>DASSUW010000160.1:0-13184 GCA_035706585.1 Solirubrobacteraceae bacterium
CGTCGGGCACGGTGTCCGCGCGCACGCCGTCGGCCCGCACGAGCTTCTCCCGCGGCACGTCCGTGACATCGGTGAGCCCGACGACGACGCCCTCGAGCCGCTGGTGCCCGAACGGCACCTTCACCACCGAGCCGACGCCGACCGGCTCCTCGGGCAGCAGGTAGTCGAACGGCCCCGAGAGACGGCGGGTTGTGGTCAGGGGTTCGACGCGCGCGATCAAGGCCCGAAGACGATAGGCCCAGCCCCGGCCGCTTCGCCCCTCCGATACGGTCTTGCCGAGGAGTCCCACGTGCGGGGAGGGATCGTGCGAGTAACCAAGCTTCTGTTGCCGGCCCGCGGCACGTCGCCGTGGCCCCGCCCGGCGACGTGTACGTCGCCGGGCGAGGTGCTGGAGGTGACGCTGGATCGCTGATCTGCTCGTCGAGGTGCGCGACGCCGTCGCCACCTTCACCCTCAACCGTCCCGAGCGGCTCAACGCCGTCACCCCGCAGCTGGTCGACGCGCTCGACGCGGCGCTCGCGGACGCGATCGCCGACGACGCGGTCCGCGTGATCCGCCTGCGCGGCGCGGGGCGGGCATTCTGCTCGGGCTACGACCTCGAGTGGTCCGCCCAGCTCATGCACGAGGGCGACCGGGCCGGCCCCTGGGACCCGGCCGCCGACTATCGCCTCCTGAGCCGGTACGTGAACAGCTACATGGCGCTGTGGCGGTCGCCCAAGCCGGTCGTCGCCCAGGTGCACGGCGTGTGCGTGGGCGGCGGCTCCGATCTCGCGCTCTGCTCGGACCTGATCGTGTGTGCCGACGACGCGCGCATCGGTTACCCGCCGGCGCGCGTCTGGGGCTCCCCCACCACCGCGATGTGGTTCCACCGGCTCGGCCTCGAGCGCGCCAAGCGCCTGCTCCTGACCGGCGACCCGATGGACGGCAGGACCGCCGCCGAATGGGGATTCGCGAGCGCCAGCGTGCCCGCGGACCGGCTCGACGCGGCCGCACTCGCGCTATGCGAGCGGATCGCCCGCGTGCCGGCGAACCAGCTGCAGTTCATGAAGATGCTGGTCAACAGCGCGGTCGAGCAGCAGGGCCTCGCGACCACTCAGACGCTCGGCACGCTGCTGGACGGCGCCGCGCGCCACACGCCCGAGGGCAGCGACTTCTCGCGCCGGGCCGCCGCGGATCTGCGCGCCGCCGTCCGCGCGCGCGACGACCCGTTCGAGGACTACGGCTCCGGCTCGCGGACCGTCGGCGACCCGCTGTAGCGTCCGGGCGGTGATCCTGCTCGGCGACAACCTGCCGCTGCTGCGCGAGCTCGCGGACGCGAGCGTGCAGATGGTGTATGCGGATCCGCCGTTCAACACCGGTCGCACGCAGGCACGCCGGACGCTGGCGACCGTCGCGAACGCCGACGGCGACCGGACCGGCTTCGGCGGCCGGCGGTACGCCTCGACGCTGCTGCACGAGTCGTCGTACAAGGACGAGTTCGAGGACTACCTCGGCTTCCTCGAGCCACGGCTCGTCGAGCTGCGGCGCACCCTGGCGCCGGCCGGCACGCTGTACCTGCACCTCGACTACCGCGAGGCGCACTACGTCAAGCTGCTGCTCGACGAGCTGTTCGGCCGCGAGTGCTTCCTCAACGAGCTGATCTGGGCGTACGACTACGGCGGCAAGCCGCGCAACCGCTGGCCGCAGAAGCACGACACGATCCTCGTCTACGTGCGCGACCCGGAGCGCTACCTCTTCGACGCCGAGGCGGTCGACCGCGAGCCGTACATGGCGCCCGGCCTCGTGACGCCCGAGCAGCGCGAGCGCGGCAAGCGGCCGACGAGCGTGATCTGGCACACGATCGTCTCGCCCACCGGCCGCGAGAAGACCGGCTATCCGACGCAGAAGCCGGAAGGGCTCGTGCGCCGCTTCGTGCAGGCGTCGTCGCGGCCCGGGGACCTGTGCCTGGATCCGTTCGCCGGGTCGGGCACGCTCGGCGCCGTCGCGCACGCGCTCGGCCGGCGCTACCTGCTGATGGACGAGAGCCCCGACGCCGTCGCGGTCATGAAGGCGCGGCTTGGTTAGGGCGCGCGGGCCGGGCCGCGTCAACCTGATCGGCGAGCACACCGACTACAACGGCGGGCTCGCGCTCCCGTTCGCGATCGCGCGCGGCATCACCGTGACCGCCGAGCCGGCCGGCGGCGACCGGATCGCCGCGGACGCCCGCGACATCGGCGAGCAGGACGAGTTCAGCCTCGCCGCGCCGGAGCGCGCCGACGGCTGGCGGGGGTTCGTCCGCGGCACGGTGGCCGAGCTCGCGGGCGCCGGCTACGCGCTCAGGCCGTGCCGGCTCACGATCGAGGGCGATCTCGAGCGCGGCGCCGGGCTGTCGAGCTCGGCGGCGCTGTCCACCGCGCTGTGCCTGGCCCTGCTGGCGGTCGCCGGCGAGCGCCCGCCCGACGACCGGCGCGAGCTGGCCAGGCTGTGCTCGCGCGTGGAGAACGACTGGGTCGGCGCCGAGACCGGCCTGCTCGACCAGCTGGCGTCGCTGTGCGGCCGCGCCGGCCACGCGATCCGGATCGACTTCCGGACGCTGGCGATCGACCCGGTGCCGCTCGAGCTGGGCGACTGGACGCTGGTCACGCTCGACTCTGGCGCGGCGCACTCGATCGCGCAGTCCGGCTACAACGAGCGCCGGCGCGAGTGCCAGGAGGCGTGCCGGCGGCTCGGCGTCGAGACGCTGAGCGACGCGAACGCGCGCGACCTCGACGGCCTGCCCGGGCCGCTGGCGTCCCGGGCCCGCCACGTCGTGAGCGAGAACGCGCGCGTCGACGCGATGGTGCGCGCGCTCACGGGCGGCGACCTGGAGGAGGCCGGCCGGCTGCTCGACGCCTCGCACGCGAGCCTGCGCGACGACTACGCGGCGTCCGTCCCCGAGGTCGAGCGCACGGTCGCGGCGCTCAAGGACGCGGGCGCGGCCGGCGCGCGGATGGTCGGCGGCGGCTTCGGCGGCTCGGTACTGGCGCTACTGCGGCCGGGCGTCGTCGGGCCCGGCGGGGCGCTCGTCGTGGAGCCCGGGCCGCCCGCCGCGCTGGTGTGAGCCGAGCGCCGCGGCGTCGACCCCGCGCGGCGGCGGGGCGTCCATCGGCCCGGCGGGCTGGCTCGCGCCCAGCTCCTCCGACAGCGGTCGCAGCAGCGCCCAGGCGATCATGAGGATGCCGAAGACGAGCATGCCCAGGCCCGCCCACAGGTTGATGTTCACGCCGGCGGCCTTGTCGATCTCCTCCTGGCTGTCGAACAGCCCGAGGATCGTCAGCAGCAGCCCGTAGACGACGAACACGCCGCCGATGATCCGGCGCAGGTCGAACAGGTTGGCGGCGGCGGCGACGCGGCGCTTGGATGTGGTCTCGGCCATGGGCTACCAGAAGATGATCGTCAGGAGGGCGGCGCCGCCGAGCACGCTGAAGCCGAGCAGCTTCGGCGACTCCCACCACTTGTGGACACGACGGGCGGCGTACTCGTCCTCGTTCGCCATTCCGTACACCAGGCCCTGGAGCTGCTCGACGGGCTTGGGCGTGGTCATCAGCGTCACCACGACGGCGGTGATCGCGCAGGCGATGAACGCCAGGCCGGCGCCCCACATCGACTCGTCGAGATCCGACCCGAACGAGAACCAGCCGACCTTGTAGCCGATCCAGGTGATCGCGGCGGCGAGCGTGCCGGTGACGAGCCCCCAGAAGCCGGCCCACGGCGTCATCCGCTTCCAGAACATGCCGATGATGAAGGCGGCGAACAGCGGCGCGTTGAAGATCGAGAACAGCGCCTGGACGTAGTTCATGAGGTTGTCGTACGTCGAGGCGATCAGCGCCGTGCCCATCGCGACGACGAGACCGCCGATCGTCGCGATCCGGCCGAAGCGCACGTACCACTCGTCCGACTGCCCGGGCCGTACGTACGGCTCCATCAGGTCCGTCGTCACGACCGTGTTGAACGCGGACACATTGGCCGCCACGCCGGCCATGAACGAGGCCATCAGGCCGGTGATCGCGAGCCCGAGCATGCCGTTCGGCAGGTACTCGTTCATCAGGAGCGGGAGCGCATTGTTGAACGCCAGGTTCGGATCGTCCGCGCTGCCCATGTTCGGGATCACGATCAGCGCGATCATGCCCGGCACGATCATCACGAACGGCAGGAACAGCTTCGGGAACGCGCCGATCAGCGGCGTGCGCTGGGCGGCCGACAGGTCCTTGGCCGACAGCGCCCGCTGCACCTCGGCGAAGTTCGTCGTCCAGTAGCCGAACGAGAGCACGAAGCCGAGGCCGAAGACGAGCCCGATCCAGCTCGAGCCGATCGGGTTCGTCACGTTGCCGGGGCTCGTCCCCTCCAGGACGTGGGTGCCGGCCTCGCCGATGTTGCTCTGCTTGACCCCGTCCATCAGGCCGTTCCAGCCGCCGACGTCGTGGAGCCCGACGATCACGATCGGCAGCAGCGCGGCGATGATCACGAAGAACTGCAGGACCTCGTTGTAGATCGCCGACGACAGGCCGCCGAGGCTGATGTAGACCATGACGATCACGCCCGCGACGGCGATGCCGACCAGCAGCGGCCATCCGAGCAGCAGCTCGAGCACGAGCGCGAGCGCGTACAGGTTCACGCCGGCGATCAGCACGGTGGCGATCGCGAACGTGACCGAGTTGAAGACGTGCGCCTGGTTGTTGAAGCGCCGCTGCAGGTACTCCGGGACCGAGCGGATCTTCGAGCCGTAGTAGAACGGCATCATCACCAGGCCGAGGAACACCATGGCCGGGATCGCGCCGATCCAGTAGTAGTTGGCGGTCGCGACGCCGTACTGGGCGCCGTTGGCCGACATCCCGATCACCTCGAGCGCGCCGAGGTTGGCGGAGATGAACGCGAGGCCCGTGATCCACGCCGGCAACGAGCGGCCCGACAGGAAGTAGTCCAGGCTGCTCTTGATGTAGCGCTTCGCCGCGAACCCCACGCCGAGGACGACGCAGAAGTACCCCGCCAGGATGGCGTAGTCGATGAAGTTCGTGTCGAGCCGGAGGTCCGTCACGGGGCAGGCTTGGGCCTACCCCGTTCCGACCGCTTGCAAGCTATGCCACGTTCGCTGCCGACGCGCCGATGCCGGCGGCGGCGCGCAGCGCATCCGCCTTGTCGGTCTTCTCCCACGTGAAGTCGTGGTCCTCACGGCCGAAGTGGCCGTAGGCCGCCGTCTTCTGGTAGATCGGGCGATGGAGCTTGAGGTACTCGCGGAACGCACCCGGCCGCAGGTCGAAGTGCTCGTCGATCAGCTGCAGGATCTTGGCGCGGCCGACGTTCTCGGTCCCGAACGTCTCGACCATCACCGACACGGGATGCGCGACGCCGATCGCGTACGCGACCTGCACCTCACAGCGGTCGGCCAGGCCGGCCGCGACCACGTTCTTGGCCACGTAGCGCGCCGCGTAGGCGGCCGAGCGGTCGACCTTGCTCGGATCCTTGCCGCTGAACGCACCGCCGCCGTGACGTGCCATCCCGCCGTAGGTGTCGACGATGATCTTGCGGCCGGTCAGACCGGCGTCGCCGACGGGGCCACCGATCACGAAGCGCCCGGTCGGGTTGACGAGGAAGTGCTTGCGCAGCTTGCGCGCGTCGTAGAGCTCGCGCGGCAGGATCGGCTCCACGACGTGCTCCCAGAGGTCGTCCGGGATCAGCGTCTCGGCGCCCTCCTTGTGCTGCGTGGAGATCAGCAGCTTCTCGATCTCGACCGGCCTGCCGTCCTGGTAGCGGACCGACACCTGGGTCTTGCCGTCCGGACGCAGGTAGGGCACCACGCCGGCCTTGCGCACGTCGGCCAGCCGGTGTGCGAGCTTGTGCGCCAGCGAGATCGGCAGCGGCATCAGCTCGTCGGTCTCGCGCGAGGCGTAGCCGAACATCATCCCCTGGTCGCCGGCGCCCGCGATGTCGAGCTCATCGTCGTCGGACGCGTCGGTGCGGCTCTCGTACGCCTTGTCGACGCCCTGGGCGATGTCGGGCGACTGCTTGTCGATCGCGTTGATGACGGCGCACGAGTCGGCCGAGAAGCCGAGGTCGGCGTCGGTGTAGCCGATCTTGCGGATGGTCTCGCGCGCGATGTCCTGGATGTCCACGTACGTGGTCGTGGAGATTTCGCCGGAGACGACGACGAGCCCCGTGTTCACGAGCGTCTCGCACGCCACGCGGCCGGTCGGGTCGTCGCGCAGCACGGCGTCCAGGACGCCGTCGGAGATCTGGTCCGCGATCTTGTCGGGATGGCCCTCGGTGACGGACTCCGAGGTGAACAGGAACTCGTTGTCGGACATCTCGTTCATTAGGCGGGAGAGCGTAGCGAGTCGGCCTCCCGCGGTCGTCGCGGTTCGGCTAGGAGCGCTGACGCTGCTTGCGCTCGTTGAAGTCGATGATCACCGGGATCCCCTCGAGCGCGTAGCGCTCCCGCAGCCGGTTCTCGACGAAGTACGCGTAGTCGCGCGTGACGCGCGTGCGGCTGTTGACCTGGATCGCGAAGCGCGGCGGCCGGACGCCGATCTGAGCCATGTAGAGCAGCTTGAGCCGGTGGCCCTGCTTGGCCGGCGGCTGGCGGGCGGCGGTGACCTCCGTGAGAAAGCGGTTGAGCTCGGGCGTCGCGATGCGGTGCGTCGCGCGGTCCGCGAGGCTGAGCGCCTCGTGCAGCAGCCGCTGGACGTTGCGGCCCGACGTGGCGGACGCCGTGATCACGCGCGGGCGCAGCCGCAGCTTGCGGTTCACGTGCGCGCGCTCGCGGTCGAGCTCCGCGGGGCCGACGCCGGCCTGCGGGCCGCGCGGGTCGCCCTCGCCGCCGGTGAGGTCCCACTTGTTGAGCACGATCGCCGTCGCGCAGCCGGCCTTCATCGCCATGTCGGCGATGCGCATGTCCTGCGCCGTGACGCCGTCCTGCGCGTCGCACACCACGAGCGCGACGTCGGCGCGCTCGGCCGCGCGCTGCGATCTCAGCGACGTGTAGTACTCGACCGACTCGGACACCTTGGCGGCGCGCCGGATACCGGCCGTGTCGACGAGCAGCAGCGGACGCCCGTCGACCTCGATCGGCGTGTCGATCGCGTCGCGCGTCGTCCCCGCCACGGGCGAGACGATCACGCGGTCGCGGCCGAGGAACGCGTTGACGAGGCTCGACTTGCCGACGTTCGGGCGGCCGATGACCGCGAGGCGGACGATGTCCTCGTCGTCCTCGAGCTCGCCGTCCTCGTCGGGCCCGAGCTCGACCAGCCGGTCGAGCAGGTCGCCGGTGCCGAGCCCCTGGGCGGCCGAGACCGGCAGCGGCTCGCCGAGGCCGAGGCCGTGGAAGTCGTGCACGAGCGTGAGGTCCTCGGGCGAGTCGATCTTGTTGGCCGCGACCACGACCGGCAGCCGCCCGCCGCGCAGGATCTGCGCGATCTCCTCGTCGCCCGGTCGCACGCCCGCACGCGCGTCGACCACCAGCAGGGCGACCTGCGCGTCGGCGATCGCCTCGCGCGCCTGGTCCTGGATCGAGACGGCGAGCGGGTCCTCGTCGCGCAGGTCCACGCCGCCGGTGTCGATCAGCGTGAGCCGGCGGCCGTTCCACTCGGTGCTGAGCTCCTTGCGGTCGCGCGTGATGCCGGGCCGCTCGTGCACGACCGCCTCGCGGGTCTGCGTGAGGCGGTTGACGAGGCTCGACTTGCCGACGTTCGGGTAGCCGACGACGGCGACCTTCATCGCAGCTCTTGGGCTTCGACGACGAGCGTGACCACTTGGGCGACCACCTCGTCGAGCGTCAGGCCGGTGGTGTCGATCGGCACCGCGTCGGGCGCCGGCTCGTGGACCGTGCGAGCGCCGGTGGCGTCGCGGCGGTCGCGGTCGTCCTGGTCGCGGCGCACCTGCTCCGGGTCGCCGCCGCGCTGCTCGACCCGGCGGCGCGCGCGCTCGTTCGGATCGGCCGTGAGGAAGACCTTGACCGCCGCGTCGGGCGCCACGACGGTTGCGATGTCGCGCCCCTCGGCGACCCAGTTGCCGGCGGCCATGATCGCCTGCTGCCTGGCGACGAGCACCTCGCGCACGGCGGGATCGGCGGCGACCCGGGACGCGGCCGCCGAGACCTCGGGAGTGCGGATCGCGCCGGTCACGTCGCGGCCGTCGACGAGCACGTGGTCGCCGCCCTCGATGTCGATGCGGCGAGCGATCTCCGCGGGCGGCGCGCCCTCCTGCGTCGCGACGAGTCCGACGGCGCGGTACATCGCCCCCGTGTCGAGGTAGGTGAAGCCGAGCTCGCGCGCGACGGCGCGAGCCACGGTGGACTTGCCGGCGCCGGCCGGGCCGTCGATCGCGATGACCACGGCGGGAGAGCTTAGTTAGGGCCGATCCTGCACCGGCTCGCCGCGCACGAGCGTGAGCGGTATGACGCCGGCCCAGACGTCGAGCGCGTAGTCGGGCTCGTCGTCGATCGGCGGGCCGGTGCGAGCCTTCGCGGAGCCCTCGGTGATCGGCAGCTTGAGCACCGTCGTCGCCTTCAGCTCCTTGCCGGTCGGCCAGCGCACGCCGGCCCAGCGGCCGGGGAGGAGCCGCTCCGTGAACGCCTCGAGCGCCCGCTCCTTCTCGTCGGCTGCGGTCAGCAGCTCGGCCTGCCCGTAGAGGACGACCGAGCGGTAGTTGACGGAGTGGTGGAAGGCCGAGCGGGCGAGCACGAGCCCGTCGATCAGCGTGGCGGTGAGGCAGACGTCGATGCCCTGGCTGAGCGCGCGCAGCATGCGGCTGGCGGCGGAGCCGTGGATGACGACGTCGTCGCCGATGCGGGCGTGCAGCGTGGGGATCACCGCCGGCTTGTCATCGAAGACGAAGCCCACGTGGCTGATCAGCGCCTCGTCGAGGATCGCGTCGATCGTGGCGCGGTCGTGCGCGCCGCGCTTGGGGAGGCGCCGGAGCTTCGTGCGCGGGGTCGTGAGCGCGCCGCGCCGGCCCACGGGAGCCTCCCGTGAATCGGTCGACACCTGTTCTGGTACAGTTGCCATACTGTGCCGGAACAGTATCAGATCCGGGGGTCGACCGCCGGCGCGATCGCCGCGAGCGTCGAGACCGCGATCGCCTCGGGCGAGCTCGTGCCGGGCGCATCGCTGCCCTCGGTGCGCGACCTCGCGCGGCGGCTGGAGGTGAGCCCGACGACGGTCGCCGCGGCGTTCGCCGAGCTGCGACGCCGGGGCGCGATCATCTCGCGCCCGCGCAGCGGGACCCGGGTGGCGGAGCGGCCGCCGCTCGGGCGTCCGGTCCCGGTCGTGCCCGCGGGTGCCCGTGATCTCGCGACCGGCAACCCCGACCTCGCGCTGCTCCCGGAGCTCCCGCCGCTCACGGGCCCGCAGCGTCCCTACGGCGCCGAGCCCGTCCTGCCCGAGCTCGCCGCGCTCGCCGCGGCCGCGTTCGCCGCCGACGGCATCGCCAGCGACCGCGTGTGCGCGGTCAACGGCGCGCTCGACGGCATCGAGCGCGTGCTCACCGCCCACCTCGCGCCCGGCGACGCGGTCGCGGTCGAGGACCCCGGCTGGACCGGCGTGTTCGACCTCTGCCGCATGCTCGGCTTGCGCCTGGTCGGGATCCCGGTCGACGAGCGCGGCATGCTCCCGGAGGCGCTGGCGGCGGCCGACGCGCGCGCGGTCGTGGTCACGCCGCGTGGCCACAACCCCCTGGGCGCTGCGGTCGATGCCGAGCGCGCGGGCGCGCTGCGCCGCGCGCTGCCGGACGACGTGCTCGTGGTCGAGGACGACCACCTCGGCCCGGTCGCCGGCACGCCGTACGAGACCCTCGTCCGCGATCGCCCGCGCTGGGCCGCGGTGCGCTCGGTGTCGAAGTGGCTCGGCCCGGATCTCCGGCTGGCGGTCCTCACCGGCGACCCGACGACGCTCGCCCGCGTCGAGGGCCGGCAGGCCCTCGGCCCGGGCTGGGTCAGCGGCCTGATCCAGCGGCTCGCCGTGCACATGTGGTCTGACGCTGACGTGCTGGCGCGGGTCGCCGGGGCCGCGGAGGTCTACCGCGCGCGGAGGGAGGCGTTCGCGACGGCGGCCGGCGTGCCGGCGCCGCCGAGCGGCATCAACGTCTGGGTGCCGGTCCCGGACGAGGACGCCGTCGTGAGAGCGCTGCTCGCCGACGGCTGGGCGGTGGCGGCGGGCACGCCGTACCGGCTGTCCGGCGGGCCGGCGATCCGCGTCACGACCGCGGCGCTCTCTGTCGACGAGGCGCCGGCGCTGGCCGCGGCTCTGGGTCGCGCCGTGGCGCCGGCGGTGCGTACTCGCGCCGCGTAGGGACTCAACTGCGCATTGAGGGAGAGCCCGGGCGGGCGCTGGAATCCGTCCCTGGCGCTTTTTCATCGCATATCGATGAAAAGGCGCCAGGCGATGGCGGGATCACGCCGCGACCACACGACCGACGCCGCGAACCCCGCGTCGCGCAGCCACCCGAGCTGATCCTCGACGGGGCTCGGCATGTCGAACCCCGGGCTCAGCGGCGTCACGGCGTCCGCCGGATCCTCCGGCTCGATCACGTCGCCGATCACGAAGCGCTCCGTGACCGCCGCGACGCGCCTGAACAGATCCGCCTTGCCGGGGCCGTCGAGGTGGTGGATGGCCAGGACCGAGAACACGAGGTCGAACCGGCCCGCCGGGAGCGGGTCCTCGAGGCGCGCGACGCGCAGATCCGCGTCCGGCAGCCGCTGGCGTGCGACCGCGAGCATGTCGGCGCTCACGTCGATCCCGGTCAGCGCGGCGCCCGGGCAGCGCTCGAGCACGCGCAGCGCGGTCTCCCCCGTGCCCGTGCCGAGCTCCAGCAGCGCGTGGGCGCCGGCGCACCGCGAGGCGGTCTCGTCCTGCAACGCGAAGTAGTCCGGCAGCTCGGACCGCATGAGGCCAGGTACTCGTCCGGATGGAAGTGGAACTGCCCCATCAGCGCAGCGCGGCGACGTCCGCCGCGAAGCCGGGATAGGACACGGCGGCCGCCTCCATCCCCACGACCTCGACGCCGTCGCGCGAAGCGAGGCCGGCCACGGCGCCGAGCATGGCGAGCCGGTGGTCGCCGTGCGCGTCGATCGTCCCCCCGCGCAGGCCACCGTCACCCTCGACGACGAAGCCGTCCTCGGTCGCCTCGATCGTCGCGCCGAGGCCGCGCAGCCCGTCGACGACCGCAGCGATGCGGTCGCTCTCCTTCAAGCGCAGCTCCTGTGCCCCGCGCACGATCGTCGTGCCCTCGGCGAAGCAGCCGAGCAGCGCCACCAGCGGCAGCTCGTCGATCGCCAGCGGCACCTCGTCCGGCTCCACCGTCGTCGCCACCAGCGGCCCGTGCGCGACGTCGATCTCGGTCACCGGCTCCACAGCAGGGATGCCGTCGGGACGTTCCTCCAGCGGGCCCACGACGACCGCGCCCATCCGCTGCAGGATCCGGAAGAACCCGGTGCGCGTCCAGTTCGCCGCCATGCCGTCGAGCACGATCCGCGAGCCCGGCACGAGCACGGCGGCGGCGGCGATGAACGCGGCCGAGGACGGGTCGCCGGGCACGTGCAGCGGCCCGAGCTCGAGCTCGTCCTGGGCGGCGACGGTGATCCGGTCGCCGGCGCGTGCGATCCGCACGCCGGCGGCAGCGAACATCCGCTCGGTGTGGTCGCGGGTCGGGATCGGCTCGACCACGGTGGTCGGTCCGGACGCCAGCAGCCCCGCGAGCAGCACACACGACTTGACCTGCGCCGACGCGACCGGCAGGACGTACTCGATCCCGGCGAGCGGGCTGCCGGTGATCGTGAACGGCGGGAAGCGCCCGTCGCGCGCCGCGATCCGCGCGCCCATCTCGGCCAGCGGCGCTGCGACGCGGTCGACCGGGCGGCGGCGGATCGACGCGTCGCCGTCGACCGTCCACGACCCGCCCTCCTGCCCGGCGAGCCAGCCCGGCAGCAGCCGCATGAGCGTGCCGGCGTTGCCGACGTCGATCGGCGCGGCGGCGGGCGCGGCCGCCCGGAGCCCCGGCCCGCGCACGACGAGCGAGCCGGCGCGCCGCTCCACCAGCGCGCCCAGGGCGGCGACGGCGTCCAGCGTCGAGTTCGTGTCGGCCGCGTCGAGGTAGCCGGTGATCGGCACCGGCTCGTCGGTCATCGCGGCCATCAGGGCGGCGCGGTGCGAGAGCGACTTGTCGGCCGGGACGGCGATCGTGCCGCGCAGCGGCCCGTCGGGCGCAAAGCGCACGTTCACGGCCGCGCCACCGTCAGCCCGAGCGCCTCCACGAGCTCCTGCGCCTGGACCGCGTGGCGCTCGCCGGCGATCCACAGCGCGATCGTGCCGGTCGAGTGGTCGGGAGCGGGATACAGCGCCATGTCGAGGATATTGACGCCCGCGCGCCCGAGCGCGAGCGCGACCTCGGCCACGACGCCGGGCCGGTTCGGCACCCCGACGCGCAGCTCGTGCACCTCCCCGCCGGCGAGATCGGCCTCCAGCAGCCGCCGCCGCTCGTCGCGCGCGTCGTCGTTCCAGGCCGCCACGCCGTCGCCGTCGCGGGCCGCCAGCGCGGCCCGCACCGCGCCCAGCCGCGCGACCGTGTCGTCGATCGCCTCGACCAGCGCGTCGGCGTTGGCGAGGTAGATGTCGCGCCAGATCGCGGTGTTGGCGCCGGCCACGCGCGTCGCGTCGCGAAACGAGGGGCCGGTCGCCGGCAGCCGCTCGCCCTCGTCGGACAGCACGCGCGCCGCGCGCGCGACCAGCACGTTGGCGAGCACGTGCGGGAGATGCGAGACCGTCGCGAGCAGCGCATCGTGCGTGTCCGGGTCGAGCGCCGACGGGCGCGCGCCGAGGTCCACGAGCAGCCGGTGCAGGCGCTCGTAGAGGATCCCGCCGGTGCGCGCGGTCGGCGTGAGGTACCACGTCGCGCCGTCGAACAGGTCGGCCCGCGCGTGCTCGACCCCCGCCGTCTCGGCGCCCGCGAGCGGGTGGCCGCCGACGAACCGCGGGTCCTGCACCGCCGCCACCACCGACCGTTTGGTCGACCCGACGTCGGACACCACGCAGTCTTCCCCCGCCGCCGCCAGCACGTCGGCCACCACGTCCGGCAGCGCGCCGACCGGCGCGGCGACGAACGCCACGTCGGTGCCGGCCGCGGCCTCGGCGAGCGAGCCACACGCAGCCGAGACCGCGCCGCGCTCGAGCGCCGTGGCA
>DASSUW010000161.1:0-2357 GCA_035706585.1 Solirubrobacteraceae bacterium
GTGTTCTGCGTCGTCACGGGCCGCCAGCCGCGTCTGGATCTCGACACGCGGCACTACTTCGACATCGGCGACCGCGAGGACCTCACCTACGAGGACAAGCTCGCCGGCTACCGCAAGCTGGCGGACGAGTACTTCGAGGTCAAGCGCTACCGCGACTTCTGCGACAGCCGGCTCGCGCACGTCGACGAGCTGGTGTTCGACTGGGTCGACTCGCCCGACTTCGATCGCCTGCTGGTCGACACCGTGCGCAGCACCTACCCGGCGCACGAGCAGGAGCGCTTCCTCGCGCACTTCCGCGGCCTGCTCGGCCAATGGGTGCGCGAGCAGGCTTCGTAAGCTGCGACGGCATGCTCCCCCGACTCAACCGCCTGTTCGCGGCCGACGGACGCTGCTTCGACGTGGCCGTCGACCACGGCTTCGTCAACGAGGCGCCGTTCCTTGCCGGCATCGAGGACATGCCCGCCGCCGTCCGCACGCTCGTCGACGCCGCCCCTGACGCGATCCAGCTCTCCCCCGGCCAGGCCCGCCACCTGCAGGACATCCCGGGCCCGGGAAAGCCGGCGCTCGTGCTGCGCACCGATCTCGCCAACGTCTACGCGGCGTCGCTCCCGCGCGTGCCGTGGAGCCAGATGATCGACGACCCGGTGGGGACGGCGATCCGGCTCGACGCCGCCTGCGTGGTCGTGAACCTGCTCGTGCTGCCCGACCAGCCGGATCTGCACCGCCAGTGCATCCGGAACGTGACCGCGCTGCGGGCCGCCTGCGACGTCGCCGGCATGCCGCTGATGGTCGAGCCGCTCGTGATGAAGGACGGCTACGGCGTCGACGGCGACGTCGAGAAGATCGTGCCGATCGTGCGCCAGGCGACCGAACTCGGCGCCGACGTCATCAAGGCCGATCCGACCGACGACCTGTCGCAGTACCACCGGGTCGTGCAGGCGGCCGGCGGCCGGCCCGTGCTCGTCCGCGGCGGCGGCCGGATCCCCGACGAGGAGGTGTTCGCGCGCACGCGCGCCCTGATGGAGCAGGGCGCCGCCGGGATCGTCTACGGCCGCAACGTCATCCAGCACGCCGACCCGGCCGGCATGACGCGCAAGCTGATGGACATCGTGCACGCGCCGTGAGGACCGTTCGCTTCGGGATCGTCGGCGGCGGCCTGATGGGCCGCGAGTTCGCCTCCGCGGCCGCGCGCTGGCTGCACCTCGCCGACATCGACGTGCGCCCGGAGATCGTGCACGTGTGCGACGCCAACCCCGACGTGCTCGCCTGGTACGAGCGCCTGCAGCCCGCGCCGCGGCTGTCGACCGACTGGGGCGAGCTGCTCGACGACCCGGACGTCGAGGCCGTCTACTGCGCCGTGCCGCACCATCTGCACGCCGAGCTGTACGTCGCGATCCTCGAGGCGGGCCGGCACCTGCTCGGCGAGAAGCCGTTCGGGATCGACCTCGACGCCAACAAGCGCATCATGGCCGCGGTCGCCAGCCACCCGGAGCTGCTGGTCCGCTGCTCGTCGGAGATGCCGTTCTTCCCGGGCGGCCAGGCGGTGGCGCGCTGGCTCGCCGACGGCCGCGCCGGCCGCATCCTCGAGGTGCGCAGCCAGTTCCTGCACTCCAGCGACCTCGACCCGAACAAGCCGATCAACTGGAAGCGCCAGGCCGAGTTCAACGGCGCCTACGGCTGCATGGGCGACCTCGGCATGCACGCGCTGCACCTGCCGCTGCGGTTCGGCATGACGCCGCGCAACGTGCGCGCCGTGCTCTCGGACGTCGTGCGCGAGCGCCCGGGCCCCGACGGCGCGATGGTCGAGTGCGACACGCCCGACAACGCGGTCCTGCTGTGCGAGACCCGCGAGTTCCCGCTCCGCGTGGAG
Source organism: Solirubrobacteraceae bacterium (assembly GCA_035706585.1). Lineage (GTDB taxonomy): Bacteria > Actinomycetota > Thermoleophilia > Solirubrobacterales > Solirubrobacteraceae > DASSUW01. Next base: position 1,871 of record DASSUW010000161.1, read on the forward strand.
ACCAAGCGGATCGCTCCGGGCGAGATGAACACGTGGGTGATCGAGATCGACGGCACCGAGGGGTCGATCGCCTACACGACCAAGACGCCGAAGACGCTACGGGTGATGGACTACGAGGCCGGCGGCCCGCAGGAGTGGCGCGTGACCGACCTCGGGTCCCAGTCCGCCTACCCGACGATCACCGGCGCGATCTTCGAGTTCGGGTTCGCCGACGCGATCCAGCAGATGTGGGCGGCGTTCCTCGACGAGCTCGCCCACGGCGCCGACATGCGCGGAGGCTTTCGCTGCGCGACGCCGGAGGAGGCCGCTGCGACGCACCGGATCTTCACCGCCGCGCTGGAATCCGCGCGCGCCGGGAGCGTGGTGCGGCTCTAGCTGCGGCATCGAGGGAGGCGGGATCGGCCGCCGCGTGCGTCGAGAACCCGCCACTGGCGCGTTGACGTCGCTATCCGACGTCAACGCGCCAGGCGGCCCGCGGCTCGGCGAG
>DASSUW010000162.1:0-4909 GCA_035706585.1 Solirubrobacteraceae bacterium
CTCGTCGAGCGCCGCTCCGCGCGGCACCGCGACCAGCGGGCACGGCGCAGCAGCCGCGAGCGCGCCCGAGATGCTGCCGACCAGCATGCGTTCGACCCCGCCGCGTGCCGCGGTGCCGGCGACGAGCGCGACGGCCCAGCGCTCGCTCGCCAGCTCCAGCAGCCCGGCGACCACCGGTCCCTCGACGAGCTCGGTCGCGACGTCGAGACCGCTCACGCTGCCGGCGGCCCCGTCGAGCAGCAGCTGTGCGGCGCGCCGCCCGACCTGCACGAGGTCGTCGTCGGTCAGCTCGCGCGCGTGCATCTCCCGGCGCGGAGGGCCGGCGACGCCCATCGGATCGAAGGCGTGTGCGAGCAGGAGCCGCGTCCCGAGGGCGCCCGCCAGCCACGCCGCGACGCGGACGGCATGGCGTGACGCCTCGTCGTCGGCGACGGCGCACATCACGGGCCGGGCGCCGACGACGTGCCCGAGGATCTCGCTGCTCACGCGGCCCCCGCGACCGGGTCTGCGACCGCGAGCACGATCGGGTTGCCCGACGGGTCCTCGCACAGCGGCCCGCGCTCGGTATCGCGCGTGACGACGCCTGACGCCTCCACGCGAGCGCGGACCGCGTCGCGCGCTGCGGTGTTCGGAAGCACGATCGTCAGGTGCTGCAGCCGCGCCACGTCCGCCGGCGGCGCCGCGGCGCCGGCGCTCTCCCACGTGTTCGCGCCGATGTGGTGGTGATAACCGCCCGCGCCGAAGAAGGCGGCGCGACCTCCGAGCCGGGCCATGAGGCCGAGCCCGAGCACGTCCCGGTAGAACGCGACCGTCGCTGCGATGCCGGCGACCTTCAGGTGCACGTGGCCCATGACGGTTCCGGGTGCGAGCGCCTCGAAAGGCTCGCGTGCCGGATCGTCGAGCTCGCCGAGCAGGTCGGCGGTGTCCAGCGGCTCCGTCGTCATCCGCTCGGCGACCTGCCCTTCCCAGATCTCGCGCGGGCGATCCCAGTAGATCTCGATCCCGTGCCCGTCGGGATCGGTCAGGTACAGCGCCTCGCTGACGAAGTGGTCCGCCATCCCGGCGAGCGGCACGCGCCGGCGCGCGGCGTGCGCGAGCCAGCGCGCAAGATCCACGCGCTCCGGGACCAGCAGCGCGAAGTGATACAGCCCGGTGTAGCCGGTCCCGCGCCGAGCTCCCCGCTGCTCCTCGAGCACGACCAGAGCGCGGTCCCCGACGCCGACCCGCGCGCAGCCGGCCTCGCGCTCGATGACGGCGAGCCCGACGGCCTCGGCGTAGTACGCGAGCGACCGCGCCAGGTCGGCGACGACCAGGTGAACCGCGCCGACGGCAGCGTCGGCCGCGATCTCCGCGCGCACGGCCTCGGCGGAGGCGCCCAGCTGTTCGGGATCCCGAGGCGGCTCGGACACGCCGCTCACTCGGTCGGCCGGACGATCAGCGCCGGCGTCTCGGCGTTGTGGACGAGGCCCGACGACACGGAGCCGAGGATCGTCGAGGCGATCCCGCCGCGTCCGCGCGACCCGGCGACGATCACCGCCGCGCCGCGCTCGATGGCCAGCTCGGAGAGCGCCCGCCACGCGCCCGAGCCCGATTCGACCGTCTCCCCGGAGGCGTCGATGCCGGCCTCGCGGGCCAGCGCCACGCCTTCCTCGACCACGGCCGCGGCGACGTCGGCGAAGTACCGCTCGTAGTCGGCCGAGAATTCGCGCAGTTCGGGCAGCGGAGCCCGCGCGAGCGCCCGACCGCTCAGCGTGTGGCGCAGCGGCGAGCTCCAGACGTGCACGACGAGCGCCGCCCGCCCCGGCACCAGGCGGCCGGTCGCCGCGATCGCGGCGCGAGCGCCGTCGGAGCCGTCGTAGGCGATCATGGCGGGACCGTCGGTCGCGCCGCCCGGCTCGCCGGGGACGACGAGCACGGGCCGCGTCGCGTGATGGAGTACGGCCGTCGACGTCGAGCCGAGCAGCGAGCGCGAGACGGCGCCGCGACCGCGTGATCCGCAGACGACCACGTCGGCGTCGACGGCGTCGGCTTCGGCCAGGATCGTCTGCGACTCGCTCCCGGCACGGGTCATGACGCTCGGCTCCAGCGTCAGCCCGGCGGTCCCGGCGGTCTCGACGCCGCGGGCGGCGACGTCGCGGCCGTCGTCCATCAGCTCCTGTGCCAGCGCCTCCAGCTCGCGCTGGATGATCGCCGGATCGAGCCTGAACGAGAACGCCTGCACCTGTGCGGGACCGGGCGTCGGCTCGATGACCGTGACCAGGCGGCCACGCGCCGCCCCGAACAGCCGGCCGGCGGTCGCGACAGCCGCCTCGGCGGCGTCGGAGCCGTCGTAGGCGATCACCAGTCGCACGGCCATCGGCCAGACTCTACGGATCGACGTCACGGCGGTCGCGGCGGGGCGGGGCAGCGCCGCCCGCGCGATCGCGTGGATCGGCCGTGACTCGCGTCACCGCGCCGGAGCCGGCCGGTCGGCCGGCGGCCCGTCGGGCGCGGTCCGGGGCCGGGGCGGATCCCAGGTCCACGTCGCGGGCGGGTCGCTGGCCGGGAACGACCATTCGCTCATCTCGTCGACCGTCGGGCGGCTGGAGATGGGCGTGCTCAGCGGTTCATCGTCGACCGCCCGCTGGGGTGGTGGGACGCTGGGAGGGCGTCGATCGGGCATCGTGCGTTCAGCCTAGTCGGCGTGTAAAGCGCCGCCTGGAGTACTCATGCGCGCGAGCGCTTGTAGTACGCGGCGTTGCGCTCGATGAACGAGTGCCACTCCGGCGGAACCATGTCCTCCGGCGTGATGGCATCGACCGGGCACGCCTCCACGCAGGCGTCGCAGTCGATGCAATCGTCCGGGTCGATGTACAGCTGCTCGGCCGTGTCGTACTCGGGCTCGTCCGGCGTCGGGTGGATGCAGTCCACGGGGCAGACCTCGACGCAGGATCCGTCCTTGACACCGATGCAGGGCTCGTTGATGACGTAGGCCATCGCGACCTCTCGACTAGTTTTCACACGGTTGCTGTGTAAAAAGCTACCAGCTTCCTCCTGGTTTTGCCTAGCCAGGGTGTGCAAACCTGATCGCGATGAAGCTTGGCCGAGCAGGCGTGCTCGACGGCCGGCCCGCAGGCGTCCGACGTCGCACATCGACGCCGGACGCGATGATCACGAGCGCTGCGCGGGGATCGATCAGTGCGAGGTGGCCGGAGCCAGCGCGCGGGCGGACGTCCGCTGGTGCCAGACGAGACCGCCGATGAAGCCGGCCTCGAGCAGGACGGAGAGGATGCCCGACAGCTCCCATTCGCTTTCGTGGAAGCCCGGCAGGCCGACGCTGCGGCTGAGGATGAAGCCGGTGGCCATGCCCGCCGCCATCAGGGCGCCGAGTGCCCAGGCCAGCCGGTCGTGGCGGGTCCACAGGCGCGCGGCGACGGCGAGCGCGGCGAGGCCGCCGAGGATGAACAGCGCGCCGATGTAGGCCTTCTCCTCCAGGTACTCCGGGGCGAGGACGAGGTGGAGGGCTCCAGTGGCCGCGAGCAGCGCTGCGGCCAGCCGGCGGATCTGGGTGCGAACCATGATCGGATGCTCCTTTCGTGGGTTACGGGTACACCGGCTCGCCGGTGCTTGCGTCGGTGACGGTGATGGCGCCGGCGGGGCAGGCGCGCGCCGCGGCGAGGATCTCCGCGTCGCTCCCCTCGCCGGTGACGACGGCGATGTCCTCGATCGTGAAGACGCCGGGCGCCACGAGCGCGCAGTCGCCGTGGGCGGCGCACGCGAACTCGTCGACATGGGCGTGCAGGGTCATGCTGCGGTCCTTTCCGGTCTGGTGAGGCGGCGGCGCAGCTCGGGAAGCGCGTGCGGGCGCCCGACGAGCAGCGCGCCGATGGGGCGCCCGTGGCGGGTGAAGGTGGCGGTGAAGTCGCGCGCCGGCGGATCGCCGTCGATCGCGATCGCGTCGGCGCCGTGGGCGTAGCCGAGGTACTGGATGCGAATGCCGTGCTGGTCGCTCCAGAAGCTCGAGGGAGGAGCCGGCGCCGTCGCGAGGCCGAGCATCGCGCGGGCCGCGGCGGCACCCTGCCGGGCGGCGCTCTCCCAGTGCTCGCTGCGGACGTGCACACCCAGATGCGGATCGAACGGGCGGCTGGCGTCGCCGGCGGCGTAGACGCCGGGAACGGCGGTGGCGCCGGCGTGGTCGACGGGGACGCCGCGATCGTCGAGGCCGCTGCCGGACAGCCACGCCGTGGCGGGGACCGTGCCGATGCCGACCACCAGCGCGTCGCAGGCGAGCCGGTCGCCGTCGTCGAGCTCCACGGCGGTGACGGTTCGGCGGCCGTGTAGCCGGGCGATCTGCGCCGACAGCCGCACGTCGATCCCTTCCTCGCGGTGCAGGCGGGCGAACCAGTGGCCGAGATCGGCGCCGAGCACGCCGGCGAGCGGTGCGGGGGCAGCCTCGACGATCGTGACCTCCGCGCCGAGGCGGCGCGCGGTCGCCGCGACCTCCTGGCCGATGAAGCCGGCGCCGACGACCACGAGCCGCGAGCCGCCGCCCAGCGCCTCGCGCAGCCGGCGCGCGTCGGCCAGCGTCCGCAGCTCGTGCACGTTGTCGAAGCCGCCGGTGCCGGGGAGGCGGCGCGGCACGCTGCCGGTGGCGATCAGCAGGCGATCGAAGCGGACGCGGCGGCCAGACTCGAGGACGACGGCCCGCTCGGTCGCGTCGAGGGCGGCGGCCGGGTCGCCCGGCAGCACGTCGATCGCATTGGAGGCGTACCAGTCGTCGTCGCGGAAGCGCAGCGTGCGCTCGTCGAGCTCGCCGGCCAGGAACTCCTTCGACAGCGGCGGGCGGTCGTAGGGCGGCTCGGGCTCGGCGGCGAGCAGGCGGAGCGGGCCGTCGTGGCCGTGGCGCCGCAGCGTCTCGGCGGCGCGCTGG
>DASSUW010000163.1:0-10323 GCA_035706585.1 Solirubrobacteraceae bacterium
CAGCGGATACCCGGCCCCGGAGCTCACGTGCACCGTCGTCGCCGTCCAGTAGGGCACCTCCATGCGCACGAGCGGCTGCAGCCACGGGAGGATCAGCGAGTACTCGACCGCGGCCGTCACGGCCGCCCACGGCAGCCACGCCGCCACCGTGACCGGCTGGCGCCGGCGGCCGAGGCGACCGGCGATCCGTCCCCATACCGCCGCCCAGAAGACGTCCGCGGACTGGTGCACGAGGATCCCGGCGAGCATGGCCCGCTTGCGCGGGCGCACGGTGATGGCGTGGTCGCGCAGCAGGATCGAACCCAGGTGCATCCAGTCCAGCCGCGGATCGCGGCCGATCCGCCGCGCGCCGAGCCTCACGACCAGCGTCGAGTACGTGCTGGTGACAAGCCCGTTGAGCAGTCCGGCCGCCCAGTCCGCCCGGGCGGCGCGCGAACGGCGAGGTCTCATGCCCCAGGCGCTCCCAGTGGGACCGCACCGCACGCGCCCGCCTCCGGCCGCGATCTCACGAGCCGGTCGCGCGGCCCGCCGGTTCGGTGACGGACGAGAGCGCGGCCGCGGCGTTGACCAGCGCGAGGTGGCTGAGCGCCTGCGGCAGGTTGCCGAGGAACGCCCCGCTCGTCGGATCGATCTCCTCCGAGTACAGGCCGACGTCGTTCGCGAGGGCGACGAGCTGGTCCATCGCGTCGGCGGCCTCGTCGACCCGCCCCGCGCGGACGAGCGCCTCGACGACCCAGAACGAGCACGCGACGAACGCGCCCTCGAACTCGTCGGCGCCGGTGAAGCGGTAGACGAGCGGGCCGCCCGCGCCGAGATGCGTGCGGATCGCGGCGACCGTGCTGTCGAGGCGATCCTGCTCGTTCTCGAGGAACGAGCCGCGCGTCGCGAGCAGCACCGCCGCGTCGAGCTCGTCGCTGTCGCGCGCCCGCGAGTAGCTCTGCAGGCGGTCCGACCAGCAGTGCTCGTGGACGTAGCGCTCGACGGCGGCCGCCTCCTGGCGCCAGGCCGCCGCACGGTCGGCCGGCAGCTGGCCCTCGTCGGCGAGGTCGGCGGCATGCGTGAGCGCGAGCCAGGCCGCCAGCTTCCCCTGCGTGTAGTGGCGGCGGTCGCTGAGCTCCCAGATGCTCGCGTCGGTGTGCCGCCAGATGCGGCACAGGTAGTCGGCCGCATCGGCCAGCTCGCGCTCGGCCTGCGGCTGCAGCGCCGCGCCGTCCTGCGCGTACGCGTGCGCCATGTCGAAGACATCGCCGAAGTTGCCGAGCTGCACCTGATCCTGCGCCGAGTTGCCGAGCGTCACCGGCCGTGACCCGCGGTAGCCGGGCAGCGGCAGCTCGCGCTCGGGCACGCGCGGGTCCCCGTCCAGCCGGTACATCACTCGCAGGCGCGGGCGCGTCCGCAGCAGCGACCGGAACATCCAGGCCAGCGACATGTGGACCTGGTCGCGGAATCCCAGCCGCTGCATCGCGCCGAGCGTCAGGTTCGTGTCGCGCAGCCAGCCGTACCGGTAGTCGTAGTTGCGCGAGCCGCCGATCCGCTCGGGCAGCCCCATCGTGACGGCGGCGGCGATCGCGCCGCTCTGGTCGTCGACGAGCAGGTCGAGCGCCAGCGCGCTGCGCCGCACCGCGGCCTCCCACGGTCCGGCGTAGGCGCACTCGGCCATCCAGCGCCGCCAGCGCTCGATGGTCGCGTCCAGGCGCTGCAGCAGCCGCTCGGGGCCGGACAGCGTGATCGGCTCGGCATGAAAGGCGCTCAACGCCAGCACCGCGGTCTCGCCCGGCGTCGTCGTGAACGCGCCGCGCACGGCGGCGCCGGCCGCCTCGGGCGTGCCGACCCCGTGCGCCTCGACCGCGAGCACGTGCTCGCCGTGCACGAACACCGGCGCGCCGATCCGCCGCCCGGGCTCGACCGCCACGGCCCCGTAGTCGAACCGGGGCGCGACCTGCCACTGCATCGCCACCGGACCGGTGCTGTCGATGCGCCGGACGATCTGGTTCCAGACGAGCCCGTGCGCGATCGGGCGGGTCATGCCGTCGGTCACCGTGACGGTTCCGTCGGCCGTCTCGAACGTGGTCTCGAGCACGTTCGTGTCGTCGATGTACTGCCGCGTCGCGGTGAACGGCGTCGCCGGGCGCAGGGCGAACGAGCCGCCGTCGTGCGCATCGAGCAACGCGCCGAGCACCGACGGGCCGGCGACGTCCGGGAGACACAGCCAGTCGATCGACCCGTCGCGCGCCACCAGCGCGGCCGTCCGCTTGTTGCCGATGACCGCGTAGTCGCGGATCGCTGCGTAGCCGTCGATGCGCTCCATGCCACGCAGGTACCTCACCGGCGCCGGTGATCGTCACCGACTGTCACCGCGCGGACCGTCGCGAACACCGGCGCGGCACCCGCGGGTAGCGAACGCGCCATGTCGACCACCGTCGCGATCACCGGCGCGTCCAGCGGCATCGGCCGCGCCACCGTCCGCCGCTTCGCCGGGCCGGACGTCAGACTTGCGCTGATCGCCCGCAACCGCACCGGGCTCGACGCCGCCGCCCGCGAGGTCCGTGCCGCCGGCGGAGACGCGCTCGTGTTGCCCACGGACGTGGCGGACGCCGAGGCGGTCGAGGCGGCGGCCGGCGCCGCCGAGGAGGCGCTCGGTCCGATCGACATCTGGATCAACGTCGCGATGACGACGGTCTTCGCGTTCTTCGAGGACGTCGAGCCGGACGAGTTCCAGCGCGCGACCGACGTCACGTACCTGGGCAGCGTCTGGGGCCTGCGGTCGGCGCTGCGCCGCATGGGCCCGCGCAACCGCGGCACGATCGTCCAGGTCGGCTCGGCGATGGCGTACCGCGGCATCCCGCTGCAGGCGCCGTACTGCGGGGCCAAGCATGCGCTCCAGGGCGTGTTCGAGTCGCTGCGCACCGAGCTCCGCCACAAGAGCTCGGACGTGCACCTGACGATGGTCCACCTGCCGGGCGTGAACACGCCGCAGTTCGAGCACTGCCGTGACAAGTTCGGCAAGCGGTCGATGCCCGTGCCTCCGGTGTACCAGCCCGAGGTCGCCGCCGAGGCGATCCACTGGGCCGCTCACCACCGGCGGCGCGAGGTCTACGTCGGCGTGCCGACCGTCTACACGATCTGGGGCAACAAGTTCGCGCCGTGGCTGGCGGAGCGCTATCTGGCCCGGACGGCGGTCAAGTCCCAGCTCAGCGACGCCGACAAGCGGCCCGATCGTCCCGACAACCTGTTCGATCCACCGCCCGGCGATCCCGGCGCCCACGGCCCGTACGACGACCGCGCCCACGACCGCAGCCCGCAGCTCTGGGCCACGCGGCACCGGCGGGGGCTCGGCGCACTGGCGGCCGGGGCCGCCGCGGTGGCGGGAGCCGCCGCCGTCGCGGCGCGTCCGCGCTAGCCGATCGCCAGGGCGAGCGCGATGCCCGTGAGATAGACCGCCGTCGCGGCGAAGCCGGCGGCGGGCCACGCCACGGCGTCGGGCGTCTCCCCGACCAGCGCCACGGCGCCGATGGCCAGTGCGATCGCGACGATCTGGATGACCGTGGCGCGTGCGAGGCGCTCCGGCGCGCCCTCGGGGGGCGGCTCGCCGGACCAGCGGCCGACGAGCACCGCGAGCAGCCCGTAGGCGACGACGGCCCCGGCGGCGAACGCCGGCAGCAGCCAGACGGGCGGCGTGCCGCGCTCGTCGGCCAGGAGCTGGCCTGACGTCCAGATCGTGATCGTGTAGCCGTACGGAACGCCGGCGCGGTCGAGCGCCGATTGCAGCGCGGCGAGGTAGCGGATCCGCACAGCGGCCATCTTGCCGGTGCGCGGCCGCGCCCCGTCGTCAGTGTGCCGACACGGCGGCGCACGGCGGCATTGTGCGCCGGGTAGCGCTCTCACGATGACGGCCGTCGAGGACCTCACCGTTAGTACGTTCGAGGTCCCGACCGATGCGCCCGAGTCCGATGGCACGCTGGCGTGGGACTCGACGACGCTCGTGGTGGTCGAGGCCCGCGCCGGCGGGCACACCGGCATCGGCTACACGTACGGCAACCAGGCCGCCGCCGACGTGGTCGCGAGCAAGCTCGCCACGGCGGTGCAGGGAACGGACGCGCTGGCGCCGCAGGCCGCCTGGGCGGCGATGAGCCGGGCGGTCCGCAACTCGCTCGCGTCCGGGCTGTGCGGCTTCGCGATCTCGGCGGTCGACATCGCGCTCCACGACCTCAAGGCGCGCCTGCTCGGCGTCAGCGTCGCCGACCTGCTCGGCCGCTGGCACGACGGCGTTGCGGTGTACGGCTCGGGCGGGTTCACCTCCTACTCCCGCGAGCAGCTGCAGGAGCAGGCCCGCGGGTGGGTCGAGGCGGGCATCGACCGCGCGAAGATCAAGGTCGCGCGCGAGCCGGCCGAGGACGGTGACCGGCTGGACGCCGTGCGCGAGGTGATCGGGCCGGACGTCCGCCTGATGGTCGACGCCAACGGGGCGTTCACGCCGGCCGCAGCGATCGCGGCGGCGCACGACACCTACGCGCCGCGCGGCGTCACCTGGCTCGAGGAGCCCGTGTCGTCCGACGACCATCGCGGGCTGCGACGCGTGCGCGACCACGCTCCCGCCGGCATGCAGATCACCGCCGGCGAGTACGGGACCGACCTGTTCCACTTCGAGCGCCTGATCGCCGCCGAGGCCGTCGACGTGCTGCAGCCGGACGTGACGCGCTGCGGCGGCGTCACCGGCGTGCTGCGGGCCGACGGGCTCGCGAAGGCGCACTGCCTGCCGATCTCCGCGCACTGCGCGCCGGCGGTCAGCGCGCACGTGTTCGCAGCCTGCGAGACCGCGGTGCACCTGGAGTACTTCCACGACCACGTGCGGATCGAGTCGCTGCTGTTCGACGGCACGCTGTCGCCCGCCGGCGGCAAGCTCGTGCCCGACCGCGACCGCCCCGGCTTCGGCATCGAGCTCAAGCGCTCGGACGCCGAGCGCTTCCGGCGCTGACGTCGACGACGCCGTCCAGCGGCGTCGTGGCCTCGAACTGATCCGCCATCGCGTCCACCCCGTGCTGCGGGTGCGCGAGCTCGGTGAAGCCCGCACGCTGCGCGCGCTTGGCCGCCTCGTCGAAGCCCATCTGCCGCTCGAGGTCGTGCTTGAGCCGCTCGTCCGCCTCGCCGTCGCGGTTGAACGACCACATCAGCTTCGGATCGCCGAGCGGCACCCGGTCGCCCGGCTCGCCGTCGTGGCGGCCCGTGTGCCAGGTGTGCCACGTCTTGCCGTAGCTGTTCATCAGCTGCTTGAGGAACGCGCGTTCGGCGACGTCCGGCAGGCCGGGCGCAGTCAGCTGGCCGGACAGGATCTCGTAGTTGTGCGGATGCCAGTACGCCTTCTCGCCCTCGGGCAGCGTCTCGAACAGCCGCTCGGACACGATGTACTCGATGCCGATCAGGTTCGCGGCCTTGGTGTTGCCGTCGAACAGCACGCACTGGAGCAGGTCCTGGTTGACCTGCCGGCAGTAGTGGTGGGCATGCCCGGCTCGTCCTTGGCGCAGTGCAGCCCGACGACGTAGATGTCGAAGTCCTTGAGCGGCGTCATGTCCTGCAGCAGCGCGGCGCCGGCCTCGAGCGTGGCCCGCCACAGCGAGCGCCCCTCGCCGGCCGGCGCGACGGGGCTCCGGCGCTCGTTGATACGCGGATTGACCATCGGTCTGTCCTCCTGGTCTCGGTGGTTCGCTCAGGCGCCCAGCACGTCCTTGCCGCGCCGCTTCTGGACGCGCCGCCACACCTCCACGCCGAGGGCGACGACGGCCGCCGCGCCCAGCGACGCGGCCAGCGACTTCCACAGGCTGTCCTTGAACGCGCTGCCGCCGAGGTAGCCGAGCGCGGTCGAGTAGACGGCCCACACCACCGCGGCCGCCGCGTCGGCGGGGACGAACCGCCGCCGCCACGGCAGCTCGAGCGTTCCGGACGCGAACGTGCTCGCGGTCCGGCCGCCGGGGATGAAGCGGCCGACAAGGATGAGCAGGACGCCGTGGTCGCGGATCGCGCGTTCGGCCCACTCGAGCCGGCGGCGGCCCTTCTGGCCGCGGAACAGCCGCTCGGCGACCGGGTCACCGACAGTGCGGCCGAGCGCGTAGGAGATGTTGTCGCCCACGAACGCGCCCACTGCCGCCGCCAGCGCGATCAGCCAGACCGCCAGTTCGCCCTGCGCCGCCAGCACGGACGCGGTGATGACGATGGTCTCCGACGGGATGACCGGGAAGAGCACGTCGCCGGCGGCCGCACCGAAGACCACCAGATAGGTGATCGGTGAGCCGGAGACGAGGTCCGTGAGCCAATCGAACACGCGGCCCGGCTGAGGCTGCCCGCTGGCGGCCCACAGGTGGCCGGGCGCGGTCATCGCGCTGACGCACGGGGGTGCTGTGGGTTCGTGCGGAGGTAGCACCGTGACGATGAGCGCGGCGCACGAACGCCCGCGACACGAGTGGCTGCTCGGCGACTGGGGACCGGTCATCCGCGACCCGATCGACCTGCTGCGGCTGACGTTCCCGATCGGCGCGCTGATCCTGCTCGCGCTCGGCGACATCGGGGCCGCGATCCGCATGGCGCTGACGTTCGGCCTGGTCGTGCTCTGCCGCGTGCTGGCGCCGCCGCGGCCGTTCGACCTCGCGTTCTGCATCGGGATGGCGCTCCAGGCGTGGGGCAACGCGGTGACGCTCTTCGCGACCTGGCCGTGGTACGACAAGGTCGTCCACTTCGTGCTGACGCTGGCCGCCGCGCCGCTGTTCTACCTGGCCCTCGTCCGGCTCGAGGCCGTTCCGGATCTTGCCCAGGAGCACCCGCGGCGCCGCCGCCACGTCGGCATCGTCGTGGTCACGCTGGCGCTCGGCGAGGCGTTCGGCGCGCTGTACGAGGTCTACGAGTACATGGCCGTGCACTGGCTGGGCGCCGACCTGCAGATCGGCTACGCCGACACGATCGCGGACCTCCTCTACGACGCCGTCGCCGCCGCGGCCGGCGGCCTGCTGCTCGTCGTCTGGGCGTCGTTCGGCTGGACCACGACGCGCCGCGCCCCGGAGGCCGTCATCGAGCGCGAGCAGCGGCGCTGAGGTCAGCCGCAAGACGTGCGGCGCACGGGGCCGGCGCAGGCGGGTACGGCGACGGCGATGACCCAGACCGGTTCGACGACCTGGATCCTCATCGGCTGGATCGCGCTTGCCGTCGGCTTCGCGTCCGCCGGCGCCATCGCGTGGGACATCTTCGTCGCCGGCTACCGGCAGCACATGACGATCATGAACGCCGTCTGGCCGATCACCGCGCTGTACTTCGGCCCGGTCGCCGTCTGGTTCTACTTCCGCCGCGGCAGGCGCATGAGCCACAAGTGGGCGCGGATGCACCGGGTGGACATGGACGAGCTGATGGCGCCCGACGACGACGACGACCCGCCGTCGTACTGGAGGTTCGCCCGCAAGAACTGGTGGCCGGTGTCCAAGGGCGTCAGCCACTGCGGCGCCGGCTGCACGCTCGGTGACATCGTCGGCGAGTGGCTCGTCTACCTCACGGCGTGGACGATCCCGATCTTCGCGTCGCACGCGGCGAACAGCCTGATGGCGATGTTCGTCGCCGATTTCGTGCTCGCGTGGAGCTTCGGCATCGTCTTCCAGTACTTCTCGATCGTCCCGATGCGCGAGGACGTCGGCCGCGTGGCCGGCATCTGGCAGGCGATCAAGGCCGACACCCTGTCGATCGTGGCGTTCCAGGTCGGCCTGTTCGGCTTCATGGCGCTCTACCACCTCGTGTTCTGGCAGCCGCCGCTGAGCGTGGCGAGCCCGGCCTACTGGTTCATGATGCAGATCGGGATGATCGTCGGCTACTTCACCGCCTGGCCGGTCAACGCCTGGCTGATCCAGCGCGGATTCAAGGAGAAGATGTGATGCCCAAGCCGCTGCGACGTCTCGCCCGCGGGGCCGGCGCCGGTGCCGTCGGGACCGCGCTGATCAACCTGTCCACGTATCTCGACATGGCGCTGCGCGGGCGCCCCCCGAGCTCGGTGCCCCAGCAGGACGTGCAGCGACTCGCCGATCGGGCGAACGTCTCGCTCGGCGACGACGAGGCCAGTGCTGACGCCCGCCGCTCGGCGCTCGGATCGCTGATGGGCTACGCCACCGGGTTCGGCTTCGGCGTGGCCTACAGCGTCGTGGAACCGGCCACGCGCGGGCTGCCGCGGATGGCCAGGGCCGCGGTCGTGGGCGTGGGCGCGATGGCGGTCACCGACGGCACGAGTGCGGCGCTCGGCACGACGGACCCGCGCACGTGGACACCGCAGGCGTGGGCGGCGGACCTCGTGCCGCACCTGGCGTTCGGCGTCGGCGTCGTCGTCGCCTACGACGCGCTCAATCACACTTAGCCGCTCCCGGCCGCGTCACGTTTCGAGCGCGACATAGGCCAGGAAGGCCGCGAAGAGACCGACCCAGGCGGCGCTCGGACCGAGGCCGCCCCTTCCGCGCGGCAGCACCCACAGCGCGAGCGCAGCGCCGGCCAGCGCGATGCAGCCGGCGACGATCGCCGCGCCGCTCAGCCGCCAGTCGGTGACGACGAGACCGAACGCGAGCGGCACCGTCGCCTGGAACATCATGGCGCCGGTGATGTTGCCGACCGCGAGCGTGTCCTTGCCGCGGCGGATCCACAGGATCGTGTTCGCCTTCTCGGGCAGCTCGGTCGCCAGCGGCGCCAGGACGAGCGCGAGCACGAGCAGCGAGACGCCGAGCGACGTGGCGATCGACTCGATCGCGGTCACGAACAGCTCGGCCCCGCCGACGATCGCCGCCAGGGCGACCGCGAGCTGCGCCGCGATCTGTGGCGTGGTCGGCGGATCGTCCTTGGACGCGTCGAAGAACAGGCTGTCGAGCTCTTCGTCCTCCGATCCGGTCGACGCGCGCACGGTGCGGCGCGTATAGACGCCGTACCCCACGAGCAGCGCCGCGGCGGCGGCGAGCCGCCATGGCAGGTCCAGGCCGACCGCCCCGACGGCGATGCCGAGCGGGAACAGGACCAGGAAGTGGCCGAGGTCGCGAGCGGTCGAGTCGCGGTCGACCACGACCTGCTGTCCCTGCTCGCGGCGGTCGCGGAACGCGAACGACGCCAGCGTGACCAGCAGCATCGCGATCGTGGCCAGCACGAAGGGAGCGCCGACGATCGCGCCGATCGCGATCTGCGCGCGCTCCTCCCCGCCGCCGGACAGCAGCGCGACGATCGGAATCACCGATTCGGGCAGCGCCGTGCCGACCGCGGCCAGCAGGGCGCCGACGGCACCCGCTCCCAGGTCGAGACGCTGGCCGAGCCACTCGACCGCGTTCGTGAATCCCAGCGCGCCTCCGACGATCAGCACGAAGGCGCCGGCCAGCTCCAGCGCGACGATCACGGACGCTCAGGCCTGCTCGTCCACGGCTCGCAAGAGCAGGTACGGCTCGCCGACCTCGATCGGCACGTCGCCGACGTCCAGCGACGACCGCGGCTGGTCGCCCGGCGGATCGGTGGCGAGCGCGTGTTCGAGCGCGTCGGCGCCGTACGCGCTCAGGCGCGTGAGCTCGGCGCGGATCCGCACGTGCTGCCCGGGGTCGAGCGTTCCGAGCTTCGATCGCGGCGCGCTGACGAAGATCGCGGCGCCGTCGTCGGCGAGCGCGAACCCGCGGTCGACCACGCGCTTCACCGTTCCGCCGACAACGACCGCGCGCTCATCGAAGGCGCGCGGGTCGCGCAGCAGCTGCTTGACGGTTGCACGGTCGGCCTCCGTCGCCAGCGGGGTGTCCGGGCCGGAGACGAGGTCGACCGACTCGGCTCGCAGCACCGGGGCGACGCCACCGCCGGCGCGCTCCATCAGGGCGTCCGGCGCGACGAACCCGGGATCTCCGCGCTCGGGGATCCTCACGACGCCCTTGACCGCGAGCACGTCGTCGTCGTCGAGGTCCGGGACGTCGACGCCGAGGTTCGGCACGACGAGCAGTCGACGGTCCGCGTCGGCTCCCAGCACGATGACCTGGTCGGCCTGATCGGGGCTGAAGTAGTCGTTGTCCGCCCACTCGCCGCTGATGGCGACGTGCTCGCCCTCGTAGCGCGCCGGGTTCTCGACGACGTCGCTGAGCGTCACGTCCACCTCGGTGCCGGCCGACTCGTCCGAGACCACGATGTAGACGAACGCTGCGCAGGCCGCGGCGGCCAGCACGGCGAGCACCACGATCAATGCCGTCATCTGCGGGCGCGCACGTCGATCCATACCGGGAGGGCTGCCCGTGCGCGCTTGACGCACGGCTGCGCGCGTCGGCCTTCTGACAGGGCGTCCGGCGCTGGGTGCCA
>DASSUW010000164.1:0-17405 GCA_035706585.1 Solirubrobacteraceae bacterium
CGGCCGACCCCCGCGCCCCGGTCGTCGCGCCGGCGCGCCGCGCGGCGCCCACAGCGGCCGCCGCCGCCGTCGCCGAGACCCGCACGGAGCTGTCGATCGGGACCATCCAGGTCACCGTCGAGGAGCCGGCGCCCGCGGCGCCGGCGCCCGCGCGCCCGGCCGCTCCCCCAGCGCCCGCGCCCGCCCGCGAGATCGTGCCCCGCAACTACCTGCGCGGGTGGTGAGCGCATGCCGCTGGCCGACTCCAGCCGGGCGATCGGGGCGGTCACGGCGCTGCTCGGTGCGCGGCTCGAGCTGCTCACCAACCACAACGTCACGGTCGGCCGGCCCGAGCCGCCGAACGGCAACGGCGGCGTCGGCAACCCGCGACTGAACCTCTTCCTCTATGAGGCGACGTTCGATCCGCACCTGCGCAACACACCGCTCGACGACGGCCAGCCGGCGCCGCTGTGGCTCGTGCTCAAGTACCTGCTGACGCCGTTCGACGACACCGGTGAGAGCGACACCGGCGGCGCCTACGCCGTCCTCGGCGACGGCCTGCGCGCGTTGCACGCGAACGCCGTGCTGCCGGTCACCGGGCTGCAGGCGACCGACCAGGCGGCGCTCGACCCGAACCCGCAGCGGATGCGGGTCACGTTCAACGAGACGCCCGCGTCGCTGCTCTCGAGCCTCATGCAGGGCACGGACGAGAAGTACCGCTTCTCGATCGCGTTCGAGGTCCGGCCAGTGATGATCGCGCCCGCGCCGGCGGGCGACTACGCGTTGCTGATCGGCATCGACTACACCGCCGGGGGCGCGCCGGCGGCGAACGGCGGCGTCGGCCTGGCGGTCGAGCCGACGCTCGGCCCGACCATCGACCGCGTCCTGCCGACGACGTTCACGCCCGGCGATCCGCCGGTGCGCATCGAGGGCACCGAGCTGCACCTTGCCGGCCTGCAGGTGCAGCTCGGGCCGGTGCTGCTGCCGCTCGTCCGCCACGCCGACGGCACGGCGACGTTCGATCCGACGACCGCCGCGCTGGGCGGCGACGTCATCTCGGCCGGCAGCCACGGGCTGGCCCTCGCGCGCACGCTGGCCAACGGGCGCGTGCGTCGCAGCAACCTCGCCGTCGTGAACCTCCTGCCGCGGCTCGCATCGGCCGCGCTCGACCAGGGCGCGCTCGACCTGCACGGAACCCAGCTGGGTACCGACGACGAGGACGACGTCATCGTCGCCCTCTACCAGGACGGCGCCACCGTCCGGCTGTACGACACGATCGCCGACGCGGCCGGCGCCGCGCAGACGCACCGGCGCGTGACGCTGACACCGCCGGCGCTCCCGGCCGGAACGTACCGCGTGCTGCTGCGGGTCAACGGCCAGCAGGCGCGGCAGAGCCCCGAGGTGACGCTGCCATGACGACGGCGGCGGCGACCGCACAGACCGCCGGCTTCACCCCGAAGCTCGTCGCCGACGACGAGCTCGCGCGCCACTGGCTGCGCCAGGTCACGCTCCGCCTGCGCCGCGAGGTGCTGTGGATGGCCCATCAGCGCGGCCAGACACCGCGCGCGCGCCGCGGCGCCCTGCCCTCGCCGGCCGATCCCGCCGCCGAAGCGCTCGACCTCGTCCGCTACTGGGACGACAAGATCCGCTTCTACGGCCACGACCAGACCGCGCGCTACCTGAGCGCGCAGATCGCGGCGCCGCCGCCCGCCCGGCGCGCACGACCGCCGCGCGGATCGTTCAGCTGGGTCGATCGCGAGCTGGGGCTCCACGACGTCGAGCGGTTCCTGCTGGCGCTCGCGATGCTCACGAGCTTCGACGGCGCGGCGGGCGCGATCGTCGGCGCGTGCCTGAACGACCCGGGCGCCGCGCAGCCGACGCTCGCGCTCGCGCAGCGGCTGTGGGACGAGCCGATCGAGCTGCTCACGGTCGCGGCGTCCGGGCACCGGCTCGCCCGGCACGGACTGATCGAGCACGTCGAGCGCGGCGGCGTCGGCTGGCGCGCCCCGCTCGTGGCGCCCGGCACCGTCGTGCGCCAGCTGCTGTTCCCGGCGCCGGAGCCGCCGCCGCAGCTGCGCTCGCTCAGCCGCGGCGATTGCATCCCAGACGCGGCCCCGGACGGGCTCGAGATCGTCCCCGTGGTCGGCCCCCGCGGTGCCGACCACGGTGCGGCCGCCGCCGCGGCGTGCCCGATCCTCGACGCCTACGACGGCGATCCCGAGGCGCTCACGGCGCCGGGCCGGCTCGAGGAGCTCGCCTGCAGCTGCTGGCTGCGCGGCGCCGGCCTGTACCTCGACCTCGACGCCGCCGCCGCCGTGCTCGCGGCCCGGCCGCCGCGACTGCCGACCGCCGCCCTGCCGGTGCGCCTGCTCGTCGCCGTCGAGTCGCGGGCGGACCTGGCGGGCGCGCCGCAGAGCCGGCTGGCTCCGGCGATCGCCGTGCCGCGGCTGACGTACGAGGACCGGCTTGCGCTCTGGCGCAGCGCGCTCGGGGACCGGGCGGACGGCGCCGCCGACGTCGCGCGCCGCTTCCGGTTCGAGGCGGCGCAGATCCGGGCCGTGTGCCGCCGCCTGACCCGCGCCGGCGACCCGACCCGCGCGGACCTGCTCGCCGCCTGCCGGGCCGAGCTCGAGCTCGACCTCGGAGAGCTCGCCGAGGAGGTGCGGCCCCGCTTCACCCGCAGCGAGCTGATCCTGCCGCACAAGCAGTCGCTCCAGCTCGACGAGATCCGCGCCGCGATGGGCTCGCTGGCGGACGTGCACCACGACTGGGGCACCGCGCGGGTGTGGGACGAGGCCGGCCTCGCCGTCCTGTTCGCGGGCTCGCCGGGCACGGGCAAGACGATGGCCGCCGAGGTGCTCGCGCGCGAGCTCGACCTGCCGCTGTACCGGGTCGACCTCTCGCAGGTCGTCAACAAGTACATCGGCGAGACCGAGAAGAACCTCCGCCGCGTGTTCGACGCCTGCGAGGCCAGCGACCTGATCGTCCTGTTCGACGAGGCCGACGCGCTGTTCGGCCGCCGGACCCAGGTGCGCGACGCCCATGACCGCTACGCCAACCTCGAGGTCAGCTACCTGCTCAGCCGCATGGAGCGGGCCAAGGGGCTGACGATCCTCGCCACCAACCGCAAGGACGACCTCGACGGGGCGTTCCTGCGGCGGCTGCGCTATGTCGTCGACTTCCCGCTCCCGGGCCCGGCGGAGCGGCGCGAGATCTGGCGCGTCGCCATCCCGCGCCGCGTCGACGCGTCGGCGCTCGACCTCGCGTTCCTCGCCGAGCGCTTCCCGCTGACCGGCGGCCACATCCGCTCGGCCGTCTTCAACGCCTGCCTGCAGAGCGCCGCGGGCGGGGCGCAGCGGCCGCGGCTGACGATGGAGCCGGTGCTCGTGGCCGTACGGCGCGAGCTCGACAAGGCCGAGCGCAAGGTCAGCCTCGAGCGCTTCGGCGCGTACGCCGAGCTCGTGACCGGGCTCGAGGAGGCGGCGGGATGACGGACCGCGCGCACGTCGAGCGCCTCGAGCTGCGGGTGCGCGGCGGATCGGCCGAGTCGTCCCGGGCACTCGCTGCCGCGCTCGGCGAAGCGCTGGGGCCCGTCCTGGAGGCGCAGCTGCGCGGCGGCGGCGGCCGCATCGAGCGCGTGGCGACCGGGCCGGTGCGGGCGCGGCCCGGCGACCCGCCCGCGCGGACGGCCGCGGCCGTCGCCGAGCGTGTGGCCGGCACCCTGGGCGGAGGGGAGCGCGCGTGAGCCTGCTGCTCAAGGGCGCACTGATCGAGTACGGCAGCGACTTCCTCGGCCCGCTGCCGAACGTCGTCGTGTTCCAGTTCAACCCCGAGAAGGTCACGCGGACGATCGAGGTTCCCGACCGCCCGGCCGGATCCGGCAGCCGCGAGACGAGCCAGGCCGGAGAGGCGCCGATCGAGAAGCTCGACCTGACAGCGATGTTCAGCGCCGCCGACATGCTCGCGTCCAACAACGTCATCGCGCGCGCCAGCGGCATCGCGTCCTACCTGGCGGCGCTCGAGCTGATGGCCAACACCAAGGCGGCGGCCGGCGGGCTGCTCGGGGCCGCGATCGACGCGATCGGATCGCTGCTGGGCGGCGGCGGGGCGGCGGCCCCGACGCAACCGATCCCGCGCGAGTCCTACCCGCGGCTGCTGTTCATCTGGGGCCTCCTGCGCGTCCTGCCGGTGATGGTCACGTCGATGAAGATCACGGAGTCGCAGTTCGACTTCCTGCTGAACCCGATCGAGGCCGAGGTCGAGATCGGGCTGACCGTCGTCCGCCCCGACCCGTGCGCGAAGGACCTGATCGCCGAAGGGGCGAGCGTGTACACCGCGACCGCGAAGGAAGCGCTGTCGGTGGCCAACCTCGCCAACGTCGCGGGCGAGATCGCGGACCTGGTGTCGTTCTGATGGCGTTCCTGAAGACATCGCGCTACGCGCAGCAGCCGACCGTCGAGGCGCCGGGGCCGCGCGGCGGGACCGTCACCGTGCTCACGCTGCGCGTGCCGCCGCCGACCGGCGGCGAGCCGTACCGCGTGCGCGACGACGACCGCCTCGACCTCGTCGCCGACCGCTCGTTCGGCGACGCCACGCAGTTCTGGCGGATCGCCGACGCGAACAGCGAACTGGACGCGCGCCGGCTGATCGAGCCGGGCCGTGAGATCGACGTCCCTCCGACCGCATGAGCCAGGCCGAGTACAAGCTGCTGTTCGGCGCCACGCCCGCCACCAAGGAGCAGCTCGCGCGCCTGGAGACGGTCACGGTCGAGCAGGAGGCGAACAAGCCGTGGCAGGCGCGGCTTGCCGTGTCGGTGTGCCTGGACGACCAGGGCAACTGGACCGACGACGACGACCCGTTCATGCAGATCTCCAGCCGCATCCGGATCGAGGTCAAGGTCGGCGACGGCGCGTTCACCGCGCTGATCGACGGACCGGTCGTCGGCTTCGACAGCGACCGCCGGTCCGCTCCCGGCCAGAGCACCGTCACCGTCGTCGTGCACGACGACACCGCCCTCATGCACCAGACCGCGACCGTCGCGTCGTTCGCTCCGGGCACCGCGGACTCGGACATCGCGCGCCGGGTGTTCGGCAACTACGCGGGCACGATCACGCCCGACCACATCGAGGACACCCCGCCGCCGACGAACACCCGGCCGCCCGAGCTGCGCCAGCGCGGGACCGACATCCAGCTGCTGCGCCAGCTCGCCCAGCGCAACGACTTCGTCTGCGGCGTCGTCCCGACCGACGTCCCGGCCGTCTCGAGCGGGATCTTCCACTCGCTGAAGGTGTTCACGGACTCGCCGCCCGCGCTCGTGCTGCTCGGCGCCAAGCGCAACATCGAGGCGTTCGACGTGCGCCTGAACGCCCAGGGCCAGAGCAACGTCGTCGCCTCGACGCTGAGCTTCGGCAACAAGCAGGTCGTCACCCGCCGGTCGCAGGTGCGCGACATCGGCATGGCCGGCGAGGAGCTCCTGCCGCCGGGCAACGGCGAGGACGTCGACCTCCAGCACCGGGTCGACCGCGAGGCGAGCCGCCGCAACCGCCCGTTCGAGGCGACCGGCTCGGTGCGTCAGGCGTGCTACGCGGGAGTCCTGCTGCCGTTCCGCAACGTCCCGGTGCAGCTCGGCGCCACGAGCAACAGCGCCGAGTACACGATCTTCAAGGTCACCCACACGCTCGGCCGGTCCGACTACCGGCAGGACTTCACGCTCGTCGCCGAGACGCTGTCCGAGTCCGCGGCCGGCGGCGGCCTGATCCCGGCGGGGCTGTTCTGATGCCCGATCGCGCCGCCGACCTGCCCGTCGCCCTCGCCGAGCACGTCGCAAGCCGCTACTTCGGCAAGTACCGGGGCATCGTCCAGAGCGTCGGCAGCGGGAACGAGCTCGGCCTGATCACCGCGCTGGTGCCGGAGGTGCTGGGCAGCGAGGCGACCCCGTGGGCGATGCCGGCCGTCCCGTTCGCGGGCGCCAAGCACGGCTTCCTCGCGCTGCCCGAGGTCAACGACGGCGTGTGGATCGAGTTCGAGGCCGGCGACTTGACGAAGCCGATCTGGAGCGGCTTCTGGTGGGGCGACGGCGAGATCCCCACGCCGGCGGCCGAGAAGGTGCGCGTGTTCGCCACCTCCAACGGGCACAAGCTCGTGCTCGACGAGGACAACAACGAGATCCGCATCGAGCACGCCGGCGGGCCGTCGATCGTCCTCACCGACAGCGACATCACGCTGGCAGTCAGCAGCAAGAAGATCGTGATCTCGTCGAGCAGCGTCAGCGTCAACGACGGCGCGCTGGAGGTCACCTGATGCCCGGCAAGCTGCTGACGACCGGCAGCGGCGTGCAGTGCCCGCACGGCGGCCAGGCCAGCCTCATGACCGCCAACCAGAAGACGTCGACGATGACCGGCAAGGTGCTGCTCGAGAGCGACATCCACACCGTCGCCGGCTGCGCGTTCATGATCGGCACCAAGCCGTCGCCGTGCATCCGGATCGAGTGGAAGGCCGGCGCGACGAAGGTCAAGGCCGACAGCACCGCGGTCCTGCTGCAGAGCAGCGTCGGGCTCTGCTACAGCCCGGAGGGCGCGCCGCAGGGGACCGCGATCGTCACCCAGGCCGACACGAAGGCGAGCGCCCAGTGAGCCCGGCCTACGGCCGCTATCCGGCGTTCCCGTTCACGATCGGCGACGACGGCCGCACCGCCTGCGTCGCGACCCGCGAGGAGCACATCGCCGACGAGGTGCTGCAGCTGATCCTCACGGCGCTCGGCGAGCGGCTGTTCCAGCCGGCCGTCGGCACGAACGTGCGCCGGCTCGTGTTCGAGAACGTCGACGAGGTCACCGCCGGCATCACCAAGTCCACGGTCAGCCAGGCGCTCGCGCGGTGGCTGGCCGACCGCGTCGAGCTCGAGGAGCTCGTCGTGGCGGCCGAGGCGTCGACGATCACCGTCGACCTGCGCTATCGCCCGGCCGGCAGCCCCGACAGCCGCGTCCTGCGCCTGCAGCGCACCGACGACTAGCCATGAGCGTGATCGTCGACACCGACGCCCGCGAGGCCCGCGCCGCCGGTCTCGCCGCGCGCAACCTCAACGGCTTCGACTTCGTGCTCGTCTCGCTGCCGGCGACCGGCGCGCTGCTGGAGGTGCACTTCCTCAACGCCCACGGCCTGCCCGCCGTGCTGGCCGCGTCCGCCCCGGCCCGCAGCCTGTTCCCGATCGCCGGCGGTCATCGCGCACCGGCCGGCCCGGCGCCGGGAGACGTGCAGGCCGCGGGGGTGTTCGCGCTCGTCGCGGGCAGCACCCCGATCCGGCCGGACGGGCTCGCGGCGCCGGAGACGCTGACGATCGCGGTCGGCGGGACGACGACCACCGTCGCCCTCGCCGCGGGCGCGACGCCGGCGACTATCGCCGGTGCCGTCGAGACGACCGCGGGCGTGCGCGCGCTCCCCGACGGCGGGCGGATCGTGATCCTGGCCCGCACGTTCGACCTGGCGGTCTCCTCGAGCCGCGCCGACGCGCGCGACGGCCGCAGCAGCGGGTTCGGCACGGCGGCGGTCACGCCCGCGCCCGACGTGCTCGGCCTGCTCGTCCAGCCGGTCGGCGACTACTCCACCTACACGCTCGGCACCGGCGCGGCGGTCGCCGCCGTCGACCCGCTGTTCGACGAGCTGCCGTTCAAGTTCCGGCCCGGCTGCTTCTCGACCGACTGCGCGCCCGCATGGACGCCCGCACCGGCGCGGCCGAGCCAGCCGGTGATCGACTACCTGGCGAAGGACTACGACTCGTTCCGCCACGTCGCGATGAGCTGGATGCAGGCGCGCGTGCCCGGATGGACGCCGAGCAGCGAGGCCGACCTCAGCCAGACGCTGCTGAGCCTGCTCAGCGCCGCCGCCGACGAGCTGAGCGACTACCAGGACCGCGTGATGAACGAGGCGTACCTCGCGACCGCCCGCAGCCGCGTGTCGCTCGCCCGGCACGCCCGGCTGATGGACTACCACGTCCATCAGGGCAACCAGGCCGTGACCTGGCTGGCCGCCGAGCTCGGTGCCGGGCAGGAGCTGCAGGCGGGCGGCGCCGGCGGCGACCCCGCAACGATCGAGGCGTGGGCGGGGCGCGACGGCGCGACGGCGGGCGACGACGCCGCCGTCTTCCGCGGGGCCACGCCGCGCCTGCACCACCTCCTGAACGCGGTCCGGCTGCACACGTGGAGCGGCGTGGTCAGCGGACTCGCGGCCGGAGCGATCACCGCCGACCTCGCGATGCCGTCGCGCACCGCCGCGGAGACCGTGGCCGAGCTGATCGCCGACGGCGCGATCCCCCAACTGCTGATCCAGCAGCACCGCGACCCGCTGACCGGCAACCCGGCCGGGGCCGATCCGGACAAGCGCCAGCTGTTACGGCTCGACCCCGCAGCCGCGGCGGCTCTCCGCGACCCGGTCGCCGACACCTGGTACGTCACGGTCGCCTGGCGCGACGAGGACCGCCTGCGCCACGATCACCCCTGCGAGACGCACACGCCCAACGGTGTCTTCGCCGACGTCAGCGTGTTCCACGGCAACCTCGTCGAGGTCCGCCACGGGCGGCTGCGCACGGTGACGTTCCAACCGCCGGGCAGCGCGCTCGCCCCGGGCGAGCGGCACCTCGAGCCCACGCAGCGGTGGGGCATGCTCGCCCGCCTGGACCCGGACGCACCGCTGCTGTACCGGGACACCCTCCCGCGCTCGGAGCAGCCGCCGCTGTCGACGCTCAGCGTCACCGACGCCGAGGGGCGCGAGTGGGCCGAGGTCATCAGTCTCGTCGACAGCGAAGGCACGGACCTGCACTTCGCCGTCGAGACCGACGAGCTGGACCGCAGCACGATCCGCTTCGGCACCGGTGTGCACGGCGAGAACCTCGCCACCGGCGTGACCTGCACCTACCAGACCGGGATTCCGCTGGCCGGCAACGTCGGGCGCGACCGCATCGTGCGCTTCGCGGCCGCCGCCAACCCGAAGCTGGCCGCCGTCTGGAACCCGTTCGACGTCAGCAGCGCCCGCGCGCCCGAGCCGCGCGACGAGATCGTCCGCAACGCGCCGGAGGCGTACCGCGCGCGCCAGCTGCGGGCGATCACGCTCGCCGACTACGTGCAGCGCGCGGAGGAGGTCCCCGGCGTCGCGCGCGCCGCCGCCGCCTACGCCTGGACCGGCAGCTGGCGCACGGTCCAGGTGACGATCGATCCGGCCGGCACCGAGACGTTGCGGCCCGAGCTGCGGGCCGCCGTCGCGCGCGCGCTCGAGCCGGTCCGGCTGATCGGCGAGGACCTCGAGCTGCGCGCGCCGCTGTTCGTGCCGCTGCGCGTCGTGCTCGCGGTCTGCGCGGAGCCCGACGTGTGGCTCGACGACGTGCGGGCGGTGCTCGAGCAGGAGTACTCCGACGGCTACACCCCGGACGGGCGCCCCGGCTTCTTCCACCCGGACGCGTGGACGTTCGGGCAGACGCTGCACGCCAGCCAGATCCTCGGCCGGCTCGAGCACGTGCCCGGCATCGCGTTCGCGCGGTCGGTGCGGCTCGGGCGCTGGAACGCGCCCACGCCCGGCTCGCGCGATCGCGTCACCGTCGCCGCCAACGAGATCATCCGCGTCCACAACGACCCCGACCACATGGAGCTCGGCTCGATCGTCTTCGACCTCGCGGGAGGCCGGCGGTGATCGAGCTCGCACGGACCGAGAACCGCCCGGCGCTGCCGCGCATCGGCTACCGGATCGGCGCCTACACGGACTTCCGCGAGCAGCTGATCCGGCACGTCAACGCGGCGCCCGAGCTCACGCACTGGACCCACCGCGAGCCCGACGACCCGGGCATCGCGCTGCTCGAGTGCGGCGCCGTGCTCGGCGACATCCTGACCTTCTACCAGGAGCTCTACGCGAACGAGGCATACCTGCGGACGGCGAGCTGGCGCAGCAGCGTCGCCGAGCTCGCGCGGCTCGTGGGGTACCGGCTCGCGCCGGGCCTCGGCGGCAGCGCCACGTTCGCGTTCGAGCTGCGGCCGGGCGCGCCCGTTACCGTGCCGGCCGGGTTCTCCCTGCAGGTCGAGCTCGCGGACGGCGACGCGCCGGCGGTGCTGCAGACGAAGGCCGAGCTGGTCGCGGTGCCGGAGCTCAGCCGGTTCAGCCTGCACCGCCCGCTGCGCGCGCCGCCGCTGCTGCGCGGCGCGCGCAGCCTGTGGCTCGGCGGCGCCGTGCCGGCCGATCTCGCGGCCGACGATCGGCTGCTGCTGGCCGTCCCGGACGGCGCCGATCCGGCGCGGCTCACGGCCACGCAGATCGTGGTCGTCGACGCGATCTCCGCCCTCCACGGCGCCGCGATCGTGGAGATCAAGGGTTCGCTCCAGCGCGACTATCCGGCGGGGGCGGTCGCGTACCGGCTCGGCCGCTCGTTCCGCCACTTCGGGCACAGCGCGCCGGCACAGGAGGTCAGCGTCGGCACGGGCGGAACGGCCGTCGGCGAGGCCGTGAACTACTGCCGCAGCATCGGCGGCTCGACCCTGCTCGGCTCCGGCGCGCTCGGCGCCCATGACCTGCCGCTCGACGCGGCGGTCGACGACATCGCGACGGGCGGCGAGGTCATCTGCACGTACGTCGGCGGCTGCCGCACGCCGCTGCAGCAGAGCGCGACCTGGGGCGGCATCACGTACTTCCTGGCCGGCGAGGAGGCCCTGCCGTACGGCAGCACGTTCTACGTCGAAGGCGTCCTCCTCGGCGCCGGCGCCCTCTCGCAGCTGCTGCCGCCCGCCTACACGACCGACGTCCGCACGATCGCCGGGATCTCCTCGCGGTCGCTGCGCCTCGGCTCGCTGACCGGCCCGTCGACGGTCCTGGAGCTCGACCGCGCCCTGGCGACCAGCGCGACGGCCGGCGCCGACATGCGGACATTCGCGATCCACGAGGTGACGAGCCCGCGGCTGTCGCTGCGTGCGCAGCCCGTCGACCGCGACATCGCGACGGGGCGTGATCTGTACTTCGCCGGCGCGGCCGACGTCGCGGCCCAGCTCGCCGGCCGCCGGCTCGCGATCGTCCCGCCCGCCGGCGAGCCCGTCATCACCGTCGTGGCCGCCGTCGGGGTCGACAGCAGCGGCGTCGCCGGGCTCGCCGGCCTGCACCGCGTCACGCTCGCCGCCGACGTCGCCTACGAGTCCTTCCCCCAGGAACCCGGCGACGCGCCGACCGTCGTGCTCGGCAACCTCGTGGACGCCGAACAGGGCAAGTCGGAGCCCGAGGCGGTGCTGGGCAGCGGCGACGGCCGCAGCGCGTTCCAGACCTTCAAGCTTCCGGCGGCGCCGCTCACCTACCTGGCCGCGCCCGACCAGACGCCGCCGCAGGCGCCCGCGCTCGAGGTGACGGTCGCCGGGCGGGCGTGGACGCGCGTCGAGTCGCTGTTCGGGCAGTCGGCGGACGCCGAGGTCTACATCGTGCGCGAGGACGACGCCGGCAGCTCGTGGGTGCAGTTCGGCGACGGGCTGCGCTTCGGGTCCCGCCTGCCCAGCGGGGTCGACAACGTGCGTGCGCGCTTCCGCACCGGCGCCGGGGCGCACGGCCTGCAGAAGGACGGGACGACGGTCCTGGCGGGCCGGCTCGATCGCCTGCAGGCCGTACAGCTGGCGGGCGTCGTGGCCGGCGGGGCGGACCGCGAGACCGCGGACGTGGCGCGCGCGGCGGCGCCCGGCCGCGTCCAGGGGCTCGGCCGGATCGTCTCGCTGAGCGACTTCGAGACCGAGGCGCTCGCGATGCCGGGCGTCGCGCTGGCGTCGGCGGCCTGGGGCATCGCCCATGGCGTGCCGGCCGTGACCGTCACGGTGCTGATGGAGAGCGGGCGCGAGGCGGAGCACGCCGCCGTCGCGGCCGCGCTGCGCACCGCCGCGCGCGAACGAGGGCCCGACCGCTTCGAGATCGAGGTCGTCCAGGGGACGCTGCGGCGCGCGCGCCTGGAGGCCGAACTGGCGATCACGGCCGGCTATGACGCCGCCGCCGTGCTGGCCGCGGTGCGCGAGGCGCTCGGCGTGTCGCCTGCCGCCGACGGCCTGTTCAGCCTGCGCCGGCGGCGGTTCGGCCAGGACGAGCGCGCCACCCGCGTGACCGGCGTGATCCAGGACGTCCCGGGCGTGAGCTGGGCCCGCGTCGTGCGGCTCGGCACGACGACGCGGCGGATCCTGGCCACCCGCAAGCTCGAGCGCGACGCGTCGTGCCCGCCCGACCAGGTCCTGCAGCTCGTGGACGAGCCGGGGTGGCTCACCCTCGCGACCGTGGCGGGGGACGGATAGATGGCCGTCCGGGTGCCGCTCTACGACCGCCTCCCCGAGCTCTACCGGATCGAGGACACCAAGCAGCAGGACTCGCCGCTGCGGGCGCTGCTCGCGCCGCTCGAAGAGGCGTTCTCGGCGATCCACGCCGACATCGAGGCGCTCTACCACGACCTGTTCGTCGAGACGTGCGACAGCTGGGCGCTGCCCTACATCGCCGATCTGCTCGGGACGAGTCACCTGGCGGGGGATCCGGCGACGATCCGGCGCGACGTCGCCGGCACGATCGGCTGGCGCCGGCGCAAGGGCACGCTCGGCGCGATCGAGGCGATCACCGAGGCGCTGACCGGCTGGGGCGTCCACGCCGCCGAGCTCTCGCAGGACGTCGCGTTCGCGCAGGACCTCGACCACCAGCGGCCGGACGCCGGCGGCGCCCCGCCGTACGCGCTGCCGACGGTCGATCGCCACACGGTGCCGCGCGGGGGCACGGCAACCGTCCGCGATCCGTCGACGCTCGCGCTGCTCGACACGCCGTTCGACCCGTTCGCACGGATGCCCGACTTCCGGGCACCGCGGCCCGGGATGGTGCGCGTGAACCTTCCGAACCTCGCGATCTTCCTGTGGCGGCTGCAGCCGTTCCGGATCGGCCCGTTCGCGCCGGTCGAGCGCGGCGTCGCCGACGTCCAGCTCGAGGGCGGCGTGGCCGGGCGCGTCGTGCGGTTCGACCTGCACCCGCTCGGCGAGCCGATCCGCCTGTTCAACGCGCGCGTCGACGAGGAGGGAGCGCCGCCGCTCGCGACCGGACCGGACCGCAAGCCCGGCCCGATCCATCCGGCGCGGCTCGACTCGCTGCGGCCGCCGCTGCACCGCGGCCCGGTCCCGCCCGGCGCCGCGGGGATCGGCGACCTCTGGCTCGACACCGACACGGGCGTCTGGAGCGAGTTCGACGGCGCCGGCTGGCACGCGCTGACCGACCTGATCGTCGACGAGCTGACCGGCGGCGCCGCCGGCCGGCCCGAGGCCTACGTCGACGTGTCCGCGTACGACCCCGCCGCCGGGCCGCCCGCCCGGCGGTCCGAGCTGGCGCTCGAGCTGCACCTGCCGGAGCCGCCGTTCAGCCCGTTCGAGCCGACGGACTGGAGCCAGCGCGGCTGCTCGCTGATCGGCTGGGAGGCGGGGCTGCGGCGCCCGCTCGCCGAGCGCGAGATCGCGATCGACCCGCTCGTCGGGCGCCTGCTCGTCGCCGTGCGCAGCGCCGCGCAGGCGGCCGCGGTGCGCGATCAGCTCCGCGTCGTCGTGACCTACGCGGCCGCCGGGCCGGTCGGGGCGCATCCGGTCGACCGGCCCGCCGAGCCGGCGACGGCACGGCGCGTGACCGCGGGTGCCGGCGGCTCGCTGAACGATCAGCTCGGCGACCTCCAGTCCGCCGCCGCCGACGTCGTGGTCGTGATCGCCGACGACGGCGTCCACGACCTCGACCTGGCCGCCGTCGCGGGGACCACCGGGGAGCTGGGCGGACCGACGCTGCGGCTTGCACGGTCGTTGACCATCCGCGCCGCCGACGGCCGCCGGCCGATCGTGCGGCTCGCCCAGCCGCTGCGCGCCCGCGCGCTCGACGCAGCGCGGGCCGACGCGACCGAGCTGGCGCTCGAGGGCATCTACCTCGCGCGCGGCGCGGGCTGGCCGGCCGGTGATCCGCTCATCGCGCGCGCCGACCTCGGCACGCTGCGGATCGACGGCTGCACGCTCGATCCCGGCGGCAGCCTCGGCGTCTGTGAGCGCGCCGGGCGCGGCCCGGTGTTCCCGGCCGTGCAGCTCAGCGACGCCGGAGCCGTGGTCACGGCGACCGAGCCGGAGGTGCACATCCGGCGCAGCATCACCGGGCCGCTCGGCATCGATCGCGGCTACCGGCTGGCGGTGAGCGACTCGATCGTCGACGCCGGCAGCGGCGTCAATGAGGACCCCGCCACCGCGCGCTACGCGCTCAGCGGCGCCGGCTCCGCCCCCGCCGCGGTCTGGGGACCGCAGCTCGACGTGGCCGGCGCGACGTTCCTCGGCCGGGTCCGCGTCGAGCGCGCGGGCGGCCGCGGCGGGATCTTCGCGCAGCCGCTCGAGGTCCTCGACAACCAGACGGGCTGCATCAAGTTCAGCTGGTTCAGCGGCCGCGGCGACCGGCTGCCGCAGACGCACGCATGCGTGCGCGGCACCGGCGACGACGCGGCCGCGCTGCGCTTCGTCAGCGAGACGTTCGGCCGCCCGGACTACGCGCAACTCGCCCCGGACGCGGACTTCCGCGTCCGCGAACGCGGCCCGGGCGACGACCAGATGGGCGCGTTCGGCTTCCAGCTGGAGGCACACAAGTGGCACAACATCGACATCCGATACCGCGAGTTCCTGCCGCTGGGGATCCGTCCCCTGCTGGTTCCGGTGACCTGAGGGGGCACTCATGCGCGGCGACTTCTCCCGTTCAGCGCTCGACGACCACGCGAACGTCGACGGCGTGCTGCAGCAGCAGGGCCGGGTCCTCACCGACGCCGACTGGAACGACCAGACCTGGCTGAGCGATCGCTGGCGGCGCGACGCCGCCCGCGCCGCGATCGGCGACGGCGTCGCGGCGGTTCCCGCCGCCGCGCCGGACGCGCTGCGGGTCGTCCAGGCGAGCGCCGCCGGCGGCGAGATCACGGTCGACGTCAACCCCGGCGAGGTGTGGGCGGGCGGACTGGTCGCCAACCTGCACCCGTCCGCGCCCGTCGGCGGGCCGGAGCGCCGGACCGCGACGTATCTCGTCGATCCGCAGGACGACGTGGCGGGGGCGCCGGGAACGCGCGACGCGGTCGTGCTCGAGCTGTGGCGGGAGGAGCTGAGCGCGTTCCAGGTGCCGCACCGGCTGCTCGAGCCGGCGCTCGGCGGCGTCGACACGACGGCACGGATGTGGCATGGGATGGCGCTGCGGCTGCTTCGCCTCGGGTCCGGCCAGGGCTGCGACGAGATCGGCGACCGGCTCGACGACGACCGCGCGCACCGGCGCCGGCTCACGGTCACGCTCGCGCCGACCCAGATCACCAACGGCGACTGCCCCGTGGTCGTCGGCGGCGGCTACAGCGGCTTCGAGCACGACCTCTACCGGCTCGAGCTCGCGGCGGTCGACGACGGCACCGAGATGGTCAAGTGCTCGCGCTTCAACGGCGGGCTCGTCGGCCGCGGGACGTTCGACACGGTGACGCGCAAGGTGACGATCCGGGCGAACCGCCAGCCGATCCTGCGCTCGGGGCTGCAGAGCTTCTACCTGGAGGCCTACCAGCCGCTCCCCCAGCGCGCCGGCGGCGCCGACGTGACCGCCGAGCTGGCCGAGGAGTGGCGGCTCGTGTACGGCGGGCGGGCGGTGCTCGCCAGCGACGAGGAGCTCGACCTCACCGACGACCTGTTCGGCACGATCCCGGCCGCCGGGGCGAGCGTGTTCTTCCGTCTCTGGGACGAGATCCGCCCGGTCGCCGAGTTCACCGGCGGCGCGGTCGAGCTGCACGACGGCATCCAGCTCGAGTTCCAGTCCGCGGGGCCGGCGCGACCCGGTGACTTCTGGACCTTCCCGGTGCGCGCCGGCGACGTCGGCAACCCGGACGTGCTGGTCGACGACGAGCCGCCGCACGGCCCCGACGTCGTGCGCGTGCCGCTGGCCGTCCTGCGCTGGGGCGGCGCTCCCACCGTCACGCCGGAGGCCAACACGGTCGAGGACTGCCGGCGCGTGTTCCGGCCGCTCAGCGATCTGGCGCCGGGCTGCTGCGTCGCGGTCGCGCCGGGCGACGACCTGCCGCGCGCGCTCCGGCGGATCCGCCGCCAGGGCGGAGGCTGCCTGTGCCTGCTGCCGGGCGAGCACCGGCTGCGCGAGCCGCTCGACCTCGCCGGCGCGCAGGACGTCTGCATCGAGGGCTTCGGGCTCAGCAGCCGGCTCGTGGCGGGCGCGGAGCTGCGCGCGCCGATCTTCGACCTCACGCGAGCGGCCAACGTCGCGTTCCGCTCGTTCACGATCCTGCAGCGCGGCACCGACACGGTGTTCGCGTGCGCGCGTACCCAAGGGCTGACGCTCGACGGCATGCTCGTCGCGTCGCAGGTCGCTCCGGCTGCGCGGGCGCCGATTGAGATCGCCGACGCGGGCTGTGCCGGCTGGCGCATCCAGGACAGCGTGCTGATCGGCGCGTCCTGCATCCTCGGCGCGCGCCTGAGCGCGAGCCGGATCGAGCGCAACCTGCTGGCCGCGGTCGAGCGCGGGATCGACGTGCGCGACCTGCTCGACGTCAGGGTCGGCGACAACCGCTTCGCCGGCGTGCTGGCCGGCGCCGACAAGGACGTCGCGGTCGCGCTGAGGGCGAAGGAGGCGGCCGCCGCGCTGCAGAAGCTGCTCGACAGCTTCACGCGCGTCGCCACCGTGCGGATGGACTCGCGCTACGTCGCGCTGCGGGCGTCGGGGATGTTCGACGTGCGGATCGACGGCAACCTCATCGGCGGCCGCGTCGGCGTGATGGGCGAGATCGTCGAGAACGCCGTGATCGAGGACAACCGGATCCTCACGTCGGCGATCGGCGCGAGCCTCACGATCGCCGAGGGCGTGCGGTTCTCCGGCAACGTCGTGGGTCAGGCCCGGACCGACGGCAACGGGCTGTCGCCGCGCGTCGGCCTGCGTCTGCACGCCGACGCCGTCGACCTGCGGATCCTCGAGAACCGCTTCCTCGACGTGCGCGACGCGATCGTGTTCGAGAGCGATGCCGACGGCGACCGCGACGTCGTGCGGCTTGCCGAGGTCGACTTCCGCGCGAACCCGACGGAGGACGCGGAGCTGAGCAAGCAGATCGTCGCCGCCGCGATCACGGAGGTCGCCGTGCAGCGCGCCGACTCGCGCATCCTCGGCAGCCCGTTCGCCCGGCTCGGCAAGTGCGAGCGCACGCTGATCGAGGGCAACGTGCTGCAGGCCGACGGCATCGGCCTCGAATGGTCGGGAACCAAGGACGTCCGCGACTTCCGCGTGAGCCGCAACGCGTTCATCGGCTGCCGCGGCGGGGCGATCCTGATCGAGCCCGACGACCGCGTGCACTACGCCTACCTCGCCGAGGCGGTCGACACGCAGGTGCGGCTCATCGACCGCAACCGCTTCGACATCATCGGGCTCGC
>DASSUW010000165.1:0-6268 GCA_035706585.1 Solirubrobacteraceae bacterium
CGGCACCGACGACCCCGCCTACCAGGCGGCGGTCGGCGCGCTCGGCAGCGCGCGCGGGACCGCGCAGAGCCTCCAGGGCGCGTTGGGCTCCGCGGCACCGAAGGTCGACAGCGCCGCGGCGGTCGCCGGTGCGTTCGCCGACCAGGTCGAGACGCTGTCGGCCGGGCTGCAGCAGCTGTACGCCGGCTCGAGCGCCCTGACGAGCGGGATCGCGCAGCTGCAGGCCGGCAACGGGCAACTGGCCGACGGGATCGGCAAGCTGTCCGCGGGCGGCGGCCAGCTGACCGGCGGCGTGACGGCGCTGCGCGACGGCGCCGCCAGGCTCGAGGCCGGCCTCGCCCAGCTGGCGTCCGGCAGCGGCGAGCTGGCGGGCGGGCTGCAGGCGGGCACGGGCCCGACCGGCGAGCTCGCCGGCGGCCTGGACAAGCTCCACTCGGGCGTCGCGAAGTTCCGGTCCGAGCTGCCGTCGCCGAAGGACATCGAGCGGCTCCAGCGCGAGTCGCCGGGCCTGTTCGACTCGGGCTACTTCGTGCTCGCCGCGCTGGCCGGCGCCTCGCCGACGGAGCAGGAGACCGCGTCGTTCGCGGTCAACCTCCAGCGCGGCGGTACCGCCGGGCAGATCACGATCGTGCCGCGCTACGACCTGTCGTCGAACGCCACCCGCGAGCTCGGGCCGGATCTGCAGCAGCGCGTCGACGCACTCGCTGCACGCACGCACACCGAGGCTGCGGTCGGCGGCCCGGCCGGCCAGCTCGGCGACTTCACGGCCGAGACGCTGGCGAGCATCTGGCCGGTCGTGCTCGTGCTGGCGGCGGCCGTGGCGCTGCTCCTGATGCTGCTCCTGCGCGCCGTGGCGCTGCCGCTGCTTGCCGTGGCGTTCGACCTGCTCGCCGTTGCCGCGACGTTCGGAGCGCTGTGGCTGCTGTTCGGCGGCGATGACCCGGCGCTCGGCGGGCCCGGCTACCTGGACCCGATGTCGATCGTCGGCATCTTCGCCGCGATCTTCGGGCTCACGATGGTCTACGAGGTCGTGCTCCTGCAACGCACCCGCGAGGCGCTCGCAGGCACGCACGATTCCGTTCGCGCGCTGAGAGAAGGGCTGCGCGAGACCGCCGGGCCGGCGACCGGCGCGGCGCTCGCGATGGTCGCCGCCGTGATCCCGTTCGCGGCCACGGACGTGCTGACGGTCCGCCAGTTCGGCCTCGGCGTCGCGATCGCGGTCCTGATCGACGCGTTGATCGTGCGGCCGGTGCTGCTCCCGGCGGGCGTGGCGGCGCTCGGCAACCGCGGGTGGTGGCCGACACGGGTCATCGAACGGCGGCGAACTACGGATCGGATGCGGTGGCGGCCCGGATGGCGCCGCACGGCGTAGGCCGTACGTTCGGCGCAGTCCCAACACGGAGCCACTGACATGACCGCATCAACCACACCCCATCCCTGCGTGGTCGTCGGCTTCGACGGCTCGCCGGCCTCGCACGTCGCGCTCTCGCGCGCCATCCAGATGGTCGGGCCGGGGGGCAAGCTCTTCCTGGTGCACGCCTGGGAGGTCCCCGAGGCGTGGCGCGGGCGCGGCAACTACCAGCCCTACGTCAACCGCTCCCTGACGGCGGCCGAGGCGGTCGTGGACGACGCTGTCAAGGCGCATCCGGGCCTGGCCGGCATCGATTGGGAGACCGAGCTCATCGGCGGCCCGGCGGCGCAGGCGATCGCCGACGTCGCCGCGGCGCG
The DNA here is from genome assembly GCA_035706585.1 of Solirubrobacteraceae bacterium. Lineage (GTDB taxonomy): Bacteria > Actinomycetota > Thermoleophilia > Solirubrobacterales > Solirubrobacteraceae > DASSUW01. Next base: position 1,729 of record DASSUW010000165.1, read on the forward strand.
CCACGCCGACCAGATCGTCGTCGGCACCCGCGGCTTCGGCCGCGTGCGGGCGCTCCTGGGCAGCGTCGCCCATGAGCTCATCCATCGGGCCGCGTGCCCGGTCACCGTGATTCCCGACCGCATGGTCGAGCGTCCCCCGGCACCGCCGGCGGAGACGGCGGCGTCCGGGCCCGCCTACACCGCGCTGCTATGACCGGCCATCCCAAGATCGTCGTCGGGCTCGACGGTACGCCGCGCGGCGAGGACGCCGTCGCGTTCGCAACCGTCCTCGCGCGCATGCTCCAGACGGGCCTGCTGCTCGCCTACGTCTACGGGCCCGAGGAGACGCTCGCCGACGCGCACGCGCTGCTCGACCCGCGCCGGGCCGCGATCGGCGCCGTCAGCGCCGAGGTCACGGCGTACGCCGACGGCTCACCGGCGCGCGGGCTCGCGCGCGTCGCCGCGGCACGCAGCGCCGACATCATCGTCGTCGGGTCCAGCCACCGGGCCGGAATCGGCCTCGTGGTCCCGGGGAGCACCGGCGAGCGCCTGCTCCACGAGACCGCTTGCGCCGTCGCGATCGTCCCCGCCTACTGGCGGGCGCGCCACACCGGGCCGCTGGTCCGGATCGGCTGCGGGTACGACGGGTCGGTGCAGTCGGAGGCGGCGCGGGCGACGGCGGCCGCGCTCACGCAGATCGCGGCCGGCGAGCTCGATCTCGTCGACGCCGCCGCCGACGCGGCGCAGACCCTCGTCGCGCACTCGCACGAGCTCGATCTGCTCGTCGTCGGCTCGCGCGGCAAGAGCCCGGTCAACGCCGCTGTCACGGGCAGCGTCTCGCGCCACGTGATCCGCGAGGCGGCCTGCCCGGTGCTGGTCGTGACCCACGACGTGCCGGCGGCCGTGGCCGCGTGAGCTCGGTGTTCCAGGTACGGATTCACGGGCGCGGCGGCCAGGGCGTCGTCACCGCCGCCGAGCTGCTCTCGGTCGCGGCGTTCCTCGACGGCGCGCACGCGCAGGCGTTCCCGAGCTTCGGGTCAGAGCGCACCGGCGCACCGGTCGTCGCCTTCTGCCGCATCGACGAGCGCCCGATCCGCGCGCGCGAACCGATCGTCGCGCCCGACGCGCTGATCATCCAGGACCCGACGCTCCTGCACCAGGTCGACGTCTTCGGCGGCCTGCGTCCGGGCGGGCACGTGCTGCTCAACAGCACCCGCACGGCCGCGGAGCTGGGGCTCGGCGAGCTGGACGTCATCTGCGTGCCGGCGAGCGATCTCGCCCGCCGGCATCTCGGCAAGCCGCTGCCCAACGCCGCGTTGCTGGGAGCGTTCGCGGCGCTCACCGGCGTCGTGACGCTCGGCTCCGTCGCCGCCGCGATCCGCGAGCGTTTCGCGAGCGCGCCGGCCGAGGCCAACATCACGGCGGCCGAGGCCGCCTTCGCGCTGATCCCGGAGCCGAGCCATGCGTAGGCAGCTCGAAGGATCCCGCGCCGTCGCCGAAACGGTCGCCGCCTGCCGCCCGGAGGTCATCGCCGCCTATCCGATCTCGCCGCAGACGCACATCGTCGAGGCGCTCTCCCAGCTCGTGAAGACCGGCGAGCTCGCCCCGTGCGAGTTCATCAACGTGGAGTCCGAGTTCGCGGCCATGTCGGTGTCGATCGGCGCCTCGGCGGCGGGCGCGCGTGCGTATACCGCGACCGCCAGCCAGGGGCTGCTGTTCATGGCTGAGGCGCTCTACAACGCCTCCGGACTCGGACTCCCGATCGTCATGACGGTCGCCAACCGCGCGATCGGCGCTCCCATCAACATCTGGAACGACCACTCGGACTCGATGTCCCAACGCGACTCCGGGTGGATCCAGCTGTACGCGGAGACCAACCAGGAGGCGGCGGACCTGCACGTGCAGGCATTCCGTGTCGCCGAGGAGCTGTCGCTGCCGGTCATGGTCTGCATGGACGGGTTCATCCTCACGCACGCCGTCGAGGAGGTCGAGCTCGCGACCGCGGAGCAGGTCGACGCGTTCCTGCCGCCGTTCGAGCCGCGCCAGGTGCTCGATCCCGACGAGCCGATGACGATCGGGGCGATGGTCGGGCCGGAGGCGTTCATGGAGGTCAAGTACCTCATGCACGCCAAGCAGATGCAGGCACTCGACGTCGTGCCCGCGGTCGCCGCCGAGTTCGAGCGCGCGTTCGGCCGGTCGTCCGGCGGGCTGCTGCGCACGTACCGGACCGAGGATGCTGAGACCGTCGTGCTGGCGCTCGGGTCGGTGCTCGGCACGATCGAGGATGTCATCGACGAGCGGCGCGACCGCGGCGAGCGGATCGGGGCGGTCGCGCTCAAGTGCTTCCGCCCGTACCCGCTCGCCGAGGTGCGCGCGGCGCTCGCCCGCGCCCGGCGCGTGGTCGTCCTCGAGAAGGCGTTCGCGGTCGGCGCGGGCGGCATCGTCGGGCAGAACGTCCGGCTCGCGCTCGCCGGCCTCGGGACGCCCGTGTATGACGTGGTCGCCGGGCTCGGCGGCCGGCCGATCACCACCGCGTCGCTGCACGCGATGCTCGACGACGTGAACGCCGAGCGGCTCGGCGTGCTGACCTTCCTGGATCTCGACATCGAGCGCGTACGGCGCGAGCTCGCCCGGGCGCAGTCGACCCGGCGGCCGGGCCCGCACGCCGAGAACATGCTGCGCGACCTGGGCGTCGTCGCCGCGGGGCCGGTGTGATGGCGCGCCAGCCGATCAAGTTCTTCCAGGTCGGCTCGTTCGCGGTCGGCAACCGGCTGCTCGACCCGGAGCAGCGCTCAGTCCAGGCCGACGAGCGGCGCTCGAACACGCTCACGTCCGGCCACCGCGCGTGCCAGGGCTGCGGTGAGGCGCTCGGCGCCCGCTACGTGCTCGACGCGGCGATGCGCGCGAGCGGCGACCGCCTGATCGCCGCCAACGCCACCGGCTGCCTGGAGGTGTTCTCGACCCCGTACCCGGAGAGCTCGTGGCAGCTGCCGTGGCTGCACTCGCTGTTCGGCAACGCGCCGGCAATCGCGACCGGCATCGCGGCGGCGCTGAAGGTCAAGGGCCGGACCGACGTGCGCGTGATCGGCCAGGGCGGCGACGGCGGCACCGTCGACATCGGCTTCGGCTGCCTGTCCGGGATGTTCGAGCGCGGCGACGACGTGCTGTTCGTCTGCTACGACAACGAGGCGTACATGAACACGGGCGTGCAGCGCTCCGGCGCGACGCCACCGGCCGCGCGGACCGCCACCACGCAGGCGGTCGGCGACGAGCCGGGCAGCGTGTTCGGCCAGGGCAAGAGCGCGCCGCTGATCGCGATGGCGCACGAGATCCCCTACGTCGCGACCGCGACGATCGCCGACCTGCGCGACCTCGAGGCCAAGGTCGAGCGGGCGATGGAGCTGCGCGGTCCGCGCTATCTGCACGTGCTCGTCACGTGCCCGCTCGGCTGGGGCTGCGGCGCCGGCGAGTCGGTGAAGATCGCCCGGCTCGCCACCCAGTGCGGCCTCTTCCCCGTGTTCGAGGCGCGCGACGGCGACGTGGTGGATGTGACGAAGATCCGCCGGCCCGTCCCGGTCGAGGACTACCTGCGGCCGCAGAAGCGCTTCTCCCACCTGTTCACCCCGGTGCGTCGCGACGACGTCATCGCGCGCGTGCAGGCGCGCGCGGACCGCAACATCGAGAGGTGGGGACTGCTGTGACCGAGAAGCCGTTCGCGATCACGCTGGACGTCGGTTCCAGCCTGGCCAACAAGACCGGCTCGTGGCGCACCGAGGTTCCGCGCTACGTGCATCGCCTGCCGCCGTGCAACGACGGCTGCCCGGCCGGCGAGAACTGCCAGCAGTGGCTCTTCCACGCCGAAGGCGGCGACTACGAGGCCGCCTGGCGGCAGATCATGGAGGACAACCCGCTGCCCGCCGTCATGGGCCGCGTCTGCTACCACCCGTGCGAGACCGCGTGCAACCGCACGCACCTCGACGAGGCGGTCGGCATCAACGCGGTCGAGCGCTTCCTCGGCGACGAGGCGATCAAGCGCGGCTGGACCGTCGCCGTCGAAGCGCCGGACAGCGGCAAGCGCGTGCTCGTCGTCGGCGCCGGGCCGTCCGGGCTGTCAGCCGCCTACCACCTGCGCCGCGCCGGTCATGCGGTGGCGATCTACGACGCCGGGCCGGCCGCCGGCGGCATGATGCGCTTCGGCATTCCGCGCTACCGGCTGCCGCGCGACATCCTCGACGCCGAGATCCGGCGCATCGCCGACCTCGGCGTCGAGATCGAGCTCGATCGCGCCGTCACGAACGTCGAAGCCGCGATGCGCGAGGGCGGCTTCGACGCCGCGTTCCTCGCCGTCGGCGCCCACATCGGCAAGCGCGCCTACATCCCGGCGGGGTCGGCCGCGAAAGTGCTGGACGCCGTGTCCGTCCTGCGCAGCATGGAGGGGTCCGAGACGCCGTTGCTGGGCCGGCGGGTCGCCGTCTACGGGGGCGGGAACACCGCTATGGACGTCGCCCGCACGGCCCGGCGCCTGGGCGCAGAAGAGGCCGTCGTCGTCTACCGCCGCAAC
>DASSUW010000166.1:0-4245 GCA_035706585.1 Solirubrobacteraceae bacterium
CGAGACCGTGTCGATCGGCTTGGCCAGGAACGTGCCCGGGCCGAGCGAGAACGTCGACTCGGCGGTCGTGTTCGCCTCGGCGCGGTTGAACAGGTCGATCGGGTTGAAGCCGACCTTGCCGAGCACGAACAGCGACATCACGGTGATGCCGGCCATCAGCAGGCACGCCTTGATGATCTGCACCCAGGTCGTGGCGACCATGCCGCCGAAGACGACGTAGCAGAGCATGAAGGCGCCGGTGATGACGACCGCGATCGAGAAGTCGATGCCGACGAGCGCCTGGATGAGCACGCCCGCGCCGACCATCTGCGCGATCAGATAGAACGCGACCACGGCGAACGTGCCGAGCGCCGCCGCGGTCCGGGCGGGCCGCTCGCGCAGGCGGAACGCCAGCACGTCGGCGATCGTGAACTTGCCGGCGTTGCGCATGCGCTCGGCCAGCAGGAACATCACGGTCAGGAACGCGACGAGGAACCCGATCGAGTACAGGAACCCGTCGAACCCGTAGATGAAGATCAGACCGGCGATGCCGAGGAACGACGCCGCCGACAGGTAGTCGCCGGAGATCGCGAGGCCGTTCTGCGGCGCCGTGATCTGACGCCCGGCGGCGTAGAAGCCGACCGTGCCGCGGGCCCGCTTGGACGCCCAGTAGGTGACGCCGAGCGTGATCGACAGCACGATCGCGAAGATGACCAGCGCTTCGACGTTGACGTCCGCGAACAGCATCATCGCGGCACCTCCGTCTGCGTCGCGGCGCTCTCGCGCTCGAACCGGACGCGCTCGCCGGCGCCCTCGGCCATGTCGACGACGCGCTGCGCCAGCGGGTCGTACTCACGGTCGGACCTGCGCAGGTACATGATCCCCAGCGCGAAGACCATGACGAACTGCGTCAACGCCAAGCAGTACCCGACCGTCAGGCCTTCGTACACGGACGACGCCATGAAGTCCTGCGCGTAGCCGCAGAGCAGGATGAAGCCCATGTAGTAGGCCAGGAAGAAGATGGTGGCGGGCACGACGAACGAGCGCCGTTTGCGCACCAGCTCCTGAAACTCCGCGGAGTGCTCGATGCTCTCCCAGTCATACCGCGGTCCGTCCATGCGATCTCCTCCCTCAAAGGAACGCGTCGGGCGGCATGCTTACCCGCGTCCCGCGACGCTCCTTGTGCGGAATCGCTCAAAGGTCGATCTGATCGATGAACGGTGGTCTGTGCGCGACGAACGGCGAGCGCGGGTATCTATGCTCGCGACCGAGGGTGGATGTCGCACTGGGAGTGCTGCTGGGCCTGGCACTCGCGGCCTCGCTGGCCGCGGGGCGATGGCTCGTGCGCGCGCCGCGCGTGCAGGACCCGTCGAGCTCGGCGATGCAGAGCGCGGTCCACGCGGCGACCTCGCTGCTGCCCTACCTGCGCCGCGGGTTGACCGCCGACAGCGCTCCGCGCGCGGCGCCGCATCTACGCACGCTCACGGGCGCCACCGCGGTCGCGCTCGCCGACGCCGAGGCGCTGCTGGCGTTCGACGGCGCGGGCGCCGATCACCACCACGCGGGCGACCCGGTCGCGGCGCTGGCCGGCGAGATCCGCGACGACCGCGTCCGCGTGGAGCCGCGGCTGCAGTGCGCCGACCCGGCGTGCCCGCTGCGCTCGGCGATCGCCGCGCCGCTGGTCGTGCGCGAGCACCGCATCGGCGCCCTGATCGCGCTCTACGACCGCCCCGGCCGCCTGCGGCTGGAGGAGACGCGCGTCGTCGGCGAGGCGGCCGCGCTCGTGTCGGCGATGGTCGAGCTGTCGGAGATGGAGGCGCAGGGCGAGCGGCTGGCGCGCGCCGAGCTGCAGGCGCTGCGTGCCCAGATCTCGCCGCACTTCATCTACAACGCGCTCGCCGCCGTCGCGTCGTTCATCCACTCGCGCCCCGAGGAGGCCCGCGAGCTGCTGACCGAGTTCGCCGAGTTCATCCGCTATGCGTTCGCGCGCCAGCGCGCCTACGTCACCGTGGCCGACGAGCTCCGCTACGTCGAGAAGTACCTGCGGCTCGAGCAGGCCCGGTTCGGCGAGCGGCTGCACGTGCGCGTGCAGGTCGATCCCGAGGTGCTGCAGGCCGTACTGCCCGTGCTGTCGCTGCAGCCGCTGGTGGAGAACGCCGTGCGCCACGGCGTCGAGCGCGAGCCGGACGGCGGGCTCGTGGAGATCGAGGGCATCGACCTCGGCAACGACGTCGCGCTGCGCGTGTCCGACGACGGGGCGGGGATCGATCCCGAGCGCGCCCAGGCGGCGCTCAACGGCCGCGGTCCGGGCATCGGGCTCGGCAACGTGCACGGCCGGCTGCTGTCGGCGTTCGGCGAGGGGTACGGGCTCGCCGTGGAGCCGCCCGACGGACGGGGTACGACCGTGGTGATGACGCTGCCGAAGTTCCGGGCCGGGGTGCGCGCGGCGTGACCCTGAAGTTGCTGGCCGTGGACGACGAGCTGCCCGCGCTCGCCGACCTCGTGCGCATGCTCGAGGCGTCGCCGGCGGTGGAGAACGTCGAGTCGGCCGCCTCGGCCGAGGAGGCGCTGGTGGCGCTCGGCGACGGCGACGACGTCGACGCGGTGTTCCTCGACGTGCGGATGCCGGGCCTCGGCGGGCTCGAGCTCGCGCGCGTGCTGCGCCGCTTCGAGCGCCCGCCCGCCGTCGTGTTCGTGTCGGCGTTCGACGACGCGGCGGTGTCGGCGTTCGAGCTGGCGGCGCTCGACTACCTCGTCAAGCCCGTCTCGCGCCGGCGCCTGGACGAGGCGATCGAGCGCGTGGCGCGGCAGGCCGGCCGCCCCGACCCGGCCGACGAGGAGACCGTGGCGGTCGACGCACTGCGCGGCGGCGGCACGCGCCTGCTCGCGCGCTCGTCGATCCTCTACCTGCAGGCGCACGGCGACTACGTGCGCGTGGCGAGCGACGACGGCCGCTACCTGCTGCGCGCGCGCCTGTCGGACCTGGAGGAGCGCTGGGCGGCGTGCGGCTTCGTGCGCGTGCACCGCGGCTTCGTCGTGAACCTGCGGCGCGCGATCGAGGTCCGGCCGCGGCTCAACGGCACGGCGGTGCTCGTGATGGCTGACGGCGCCGAGGTGCCGATCGCGCGCCGCCAGGTCGGCGACCTGCGCCGGAAGCTCGGCGTATGAGGCGCACGCCGCGCGACGAGCTGGCGGAGGCGACCGCCCACGGCGGCCTGTACCTGCGGCGGCTGATCCGTGCCCAGGTGAGCCTCAGCGCGGTCGCGCTCGTGGCGTTCGGCGGCATCATCGGCGCGCTCCCGCTGGCGCTGCTGCTGCTCCCCGGGCTCCAGGACGTCTACGTGCTCGGCCTCCCGCTGTCGATCGTGATCATCGCCTGGCCGCCGTTCCCGCTGTTCATCGCCATCGCCGTCATCTACGCGCGGCGGGCGGAAGCGCTCGAGCAGTCGTTCCGCGACCTGGTAGAGCCCTAGTGGCGTTCGGGAGCCACTCGTGATCGCGATCGCGGCGATCGCCGCGGTCACCGGCGCGACGCTCGGCCTGGGCATCTACGGGGTGCGCCTCGCGCGCACGACGTCGGACCTGTTCGTCGCCTCGCGCGCGATCACGCCGTGGTGGAACGCGGCGGCGATCTCCGGCGAGTACCTGTCGGCCGCGTCGTTCCTCGGGATCGCCGGGCTGCAGATGAAGATCGGCAGCGGGGCCCTGTGGCTGCCGCTCGGGTTCACCGCCGGATACCTGGCGCTGCTGCTGTTCGTGGCGGCACCGCTGCGGCGGTTCGGCGCCTACACGATCTCGGACTTCGCGGAGGCGCGCCTGCGCTCGCCGCGCGTGCGCGTGCTGGCCGCGTTCGTCGTGCTCGGGATCGCCGGCTTCTACCTCGTGCCGCAGCCCAAGGGCGCGGGCCTGACGCTCGGCGAGGTGACGGGCGCGCCGTACTGGGTCGGCGTCGTCGCGGTCGGCGCCGTGGTCGCGCTCAACGTCGCCTCCGGCGGCATGCGCGGGATCACCTACGTGCAGGCGTTTCAGTACTGGACGAAGACGTTCGCGATCGCGCTGCCCGCGTGCCTGCTGCTGATCCATCTCGGCGGGCTGCCCGAGCGCGCCGCGATGTTCGGCCAGGAGCTGCCGCAGGCGCCCGCGGCCGGCCTGACCGTGGAGCTCGACGCGCCGCAGCCGGTGACGTTCCCGGAGGCGACCTCGTACACCGTCGAGGGTGCGCCCGCGCACGCCGAGGCGGGCGCGGAGGTCGTGCTGCCGGCCGGC
>DASSUW010000167.1:0-2837 GCA_035706585.1 Solirubrobacteraceae bacterium
CGGGCCTGCTCGCCGCACTGGTCGGCCGGGGCGCGCTCGCCCAGGTCACCGTGGGGTCGCTGACCGGCCACTTCGGCCGCATCCCGCAGCAGGCCGCGCGGCTCATGGTGCGGGCGGGCCTCGTGCACGTGCTCGCCAGCGACGCGCACGACGTCGCGCAGCGCGCGCCGGTGCTCGACGTCAACGGAGCGTTGACCGCGGAGCAGTACGAGCGGATGACGAGCGCCGTCCCGCAGGCGATCCTCGCGGGACAGCCGGTCAGATCTTCGTGAGGGCGATGATCATGCCCGCCAGCACGAACACGACGATCGCCGCCTGAGTCCAGAACCAGAAGCGGTTCAAACTCCCGCCCGCTCGCGCGATCTCGCCGTCACGGTCGTCACCGGCAGCCCAAGCCCGGCGGCCTTGCTCGGCAGGTCGAGGTGCAGCCACTTCGACACGCGCGTGGGCAGCGTCGAGATGATCAGCTCGTCGAAGCCGTGCAGGTTCACCGCATCCTGGATAGCAGCCAGCGGCTCGGGAACGCCGATCATCGCGTCGACCGGCGCGCCGGCCGCCTCCTCGAGCAGCGGCACCGCCAGCTCGATCACGCTCTCGGCCTCGTTGTGGGACTGATCCTCCGGGTCGACGACCTTGTGCAGGCCGTGGGTCGTGTTGGGCACGAGCAGCGTGAACTCGCACGGCCCCTTCGCGGCGCGCTCCCGCACGCACGCCAGCAGCTGTGGTGTGGCAGCCGTCTTGTTGGCGACCACGAGGACCCTGGTGGCTGACTCCATCTGCGCTCCCTTCGGTCGTCAGGCGGAGCTTTCCCGCCGATTGTCGCACCGCCGCGGGACTGACGTTGCGTCACAACGCCTCGTCTGGGTCTACGCTGATGGGTGGGTGCCGCCGGGGGCGCCCTTTCCCCCCTCCCCGTCCTACGGCGGCACCCCTTTGCGTTCGTCCGCCTGCCACGCGCCGGCTCCGAGGGCCTCGAACGCGCGCACGACCTCGGGATCGAACTGGGTGCCGCCGCCGCGCCGGATCTCCTCCGCCGCGGCCTCGACCGTCCACGATTCCTTGTACGGCCGTTCGTGGACGAGAACGTCGAACACGTCGGCGACGTGCACGAGCCGGCCCTCGAGCGGGATGTCCGTGCCGCGCAGGCCGTCGGGATAGCCGGTCCCGTCCCAGCGCTCGTGGTGCGAGCGGACGGCGCGCTCGGCCGCCCGCAGCAGATCGGAGTCGGCGCCGGCCAGCACCCGAGCGCCGAGCACCGCGTGCGTCTTGACGACCTCGAACTCCTCGCGGGTGAGCTTGCCGGGCTTGAGCAGGACGGTGTCCGGGATCGCGATCTTGCCGAGGTCGTGCAGCGGCGCGACCTGCCGCACCAGCCACACCGTGCGATCCTCGTGGCCGAGGTGGCGCGCCAGCCGCGCCGCCAGCTCGCCGACGCGCTGCGTGTGCTCGTGTGTGTTGTCGTCGCGGTACTCGGCCGCCAGCGCGAGCCGGCGCAGCGTGTCCAGCGCCGCCTCCTCGTCGTGCCGCCGCCGTGCCACCGCCTGGGCGGCGACGATCGCCTCGAGCTCGGTCTGCCGCGTCCGCAGCGCCCGCCGTTCGACGAGCGCGCGCAGCCGGCGCGCCGCGGTCGGGCCGAAGATGCCGCCGCCGTCGACGATCTCCTCGACCGCCACGACCTCCGGGCCGGTATCGAGCCCCAGCGGATCGAGCGCCGCGCGCAGCCCGGCGGCGTTGCCGCCGACCGCGACGACCGCCTCCGGCGGGTCAGCCGCGACGACCGCGACGACGTCCGCCGGATCGCCCGTACACGCCGCCGCGACGGCGCCGGCGGAGCCGACGGCGGACCGCAGCGCGCTCACGGCCGCGCGGTCGTCCCCGGCCAACAGCAGCCGCATCCCGGCGAGGGCGTCCATACTGGTGGGCATCATGGCGGACAGCAACGACGACCCGCGCCTCGGTACGGTCATCGCCGGCTACCGGATCGAGGAGAGGATCGGCCGGGGCGGCATGGGCGTCGTGTACCGCGCCGAGCACATCAATCTCCAGCGCCGCGCCGCCATCAAGATCATCGCGCCCGACCTCGCCGAGTCGGCCGGCTTCCGGGAGCGCTTCACGCGCGAGGCGCGGATCGCCGCCGCGCTCCAGCACCCGAACATCGTCACGGTCTACGACGCGGGCGAGGTCGACGGCCTGCTGTACCTCGCGATGCAGTACATCGAGGGCGAGGACCTGTCCGCGGTGCTGATGCGCGAGGGGCGGCTGCGGCCGTACCGCGCGATCGACGTCTGCCGCCAGGTCGCGTCCGCGCTCGACGCCGCGCATGCGATGGGTCTCATCCACCGCGACGTCAAGCCCGCCAACGTGCTGATCGAGGGCCGCACCGCGTTCCTCACCGACTTCGGCCTCACCAAGCGGCTCGACGGCACGCACGCCCAGATCACCCGCATCGGCGACGTCGTGGGCACGATCCACTACGTCGCGCCGGAGCAGATCGAGGGCCGCAAGGTGAGCGCGCGATCCGACGTCTACTCGCTCGGGTGCCTGCTCTACCACTGCCTCTCCGGGCAGGTGCCGTTCGCGCGCGAGACCGACGTCGCGGTCATCTACGCGCACCTGTCGGAGGAGCCGGCCAAGCTCGTCGAGGTGCGCCCGGACCTGCCGGAGGGTCTTGACGCGGTCGTCGCGAAGGCGATGGACAAGTCGCCCGACCGGCGGTTCCCGAGCTGCGGCGACATGATCTCGGCCGCGCGCGCGGTGCTCGACGCCGCCGGCCCGCTCGGCGACACCACACCGCCGCGCCACAGCACGGGCCTCGGGGCGATCGCCGCCCCCACGCC
>DASSUW010000168.1:0-2605 GCA_035706585.1 Solirubrobacteraceae bacterium
CGTCGCCTTGGGGCGCGGGCGGCGCGCCCGGGACCTGAGGCCCGAGCTCGCGGGCGACGAAGCGGTTGCGCTGGTAGAGGTAGTCCATCGCGAAGTGCACGCCGCCGAGCTCGCGGCCCGGGACCGGCAGGTCGCGCGGCACCCGGGAGCCGGTCGCGATCACGACCGCGTCGTGGCGCGCGCGCAGCTCGGCCGCGTCGACGTCGGCGCCCACGTCGACGCCGTACTCGAACCGCACGCCCTCGGCGATCAACTGCTCGAGCCGGCGCTCGATCACCCACTTCTCGATCTTGAAGTCCGGCACGCCGAAGCGGACGAGCCCGCCGCCGGCCTCGTCGCGCTCGTAGACGGTCACGGTGTGGCCGGCGCGGCGGAGCTGCTGCGCCGCCGCCAGCCCGGCCGGGCCGGCGCCGATCACCGCGACGGTGCGGCCGGTCTCGACGGCGGGCGGGCGCGGCACCACCCAGCCCTCGTCCCACGCGCGGTTGATGATCGCGACCTCGATCTGCTTGATCGCGACGGCGTCGCCCTCGCGGATCTCCAGCACGCACGCGGCCTCGCACGGAGCGGGGCAGAGCCTGCCGGTGAACTCGGGGAAGTTGTTGGTGGCGTGCAGCTGGTCGATCGCCTCGCGCCAGCGGTCGCGGTACACGAGGTCGTTCCAGTCGGGGATCAGGTTCCCGAGCGGGCATCCGTTGTGGCAGAACGGCACGCCGCACTCCATGCAGCGCGCGCCCTGGTCGCGCAGGCCGTCGACCGGCAGCGTCTCCACGAACTCCTTGTAGTCGCCGATCCGCGTCGCCGGGTCGCGCTCGGGCTGCGCGATCCGTTCGATCTCGAGGAAGCCGCCGAGCTTGCCCATGCCTCAGGCCGCCCGTTCGGTGGCGACGAAGCCCTCGCCGCCGGTCGACTCGCCGTCCTCGATCGCGTGGCCGTCGGCCTCCGCGAGCTCGCGCAGCGCGCGCTTGTAGTCGTGCGGCATGACCTTGACGAACTTCGGCAGGTACTCGTCCCATGCGCGCAGGATCCGCGCCGCGACCGGGGACTGCGTGCGCAGATGGTGCTCCTCGATCAGGTCGTGGAGCTCGATCGCGTCGGTGTCCTCGATCGGGTCGAACCCGACCAGCCCCATGTTGCAGCGCGAGCGCAGCGTGCCGTCCTCGTCGAGCACGTAGGCGACGCCGCCGCTCATGCCGGCGGCGAAGTTGCGCCCGGTCCGCCCGAGGATCACCGCGCGGCCGCCGGTCATGTACTCGCAGCCGTGGTCGCCGACGCCCTCGACGACCGCCGACGCGCCCGAGTTGCGGACCGCGAAGCGCTCGCCGGCCAGCCCGCGGAAGAACGCCCGGCCGGCGGTCGCGCCGTACAGGACCGTATTGCCGATGAGCACGTTCTCCTCGGCCTTGAACGTCACCTCGTCGGGCGGCCGGACGGCGAGCACCCCGCCGCTGAGGCCCTTGCCCGTGTAGTCGTTGGCGTCGCCGATCAGCGTCAGCTCCACGCCCGGCGCCAGCCAGGCGCCGAACGACTGCCCGGCCGAGCCGCGCAGCGTGAAGCGGATCGTCTCCGGCGGCAGGCCCTCGAAGCCGTGGACCTTCGTCACCGCGCTCGACAGCAGGCCGCCGACGGTGCGATTGACGTTGCGGATCGCGAACTCGCCGGTGACCGGCTTGCGGTGGTCGATCGCGTCCTTGGCCGCCTCGATCATCGACCAGTCGAGCGCGCCCGGCAGCGGCGAGTCCTGCGGCCGGCAGCGGCGCAGCGGCGGCCCGGTCGGCACGGCGGGCATCGTGAGCACGTGCGTGAGGTCGATCCCGCGCGCCTTCCAGTGGTCGATCGCGTCATCGGCCTTGAGCAGGTCGACGCGGCCCGTCAGGTCCTCGAACCGGCGGACGCCGATCCGGCGCATGATCTCGCGCGCCTCCTCGGCGACGAAGAAGCAGAAGTTGACGACGTGCTCGGGCGTTCCCTGGAAGCGCTTGCGCAGCTCGGGGTCCTGCGTGGCGACGCCGACCGGGCACGTGTTCAGGTGGCAGGCGCGCATCATCACGCAGCCCGCAGCGATCAGCGGCGCCGTCGAGAAGCCGATCTCGTCGGCGCCGAGCAGCGCGGCGACCACGACGTCGCGGCCGGTCTTGATCTGGCCGTCGGTCTGCACCCAGATGCGCGAGCGCAGGTCGTTGAGCACGAGCGTCTGCTGCGTCTCGGCGAGCCCGATCTCCCACGGCACGCCGGCCGACTGGATCGACGACAGCGGCGAGGCGCCGGTGCCGCCGTCGTGGCCGGAGATCAGCACGTGGTCGGCGTTCGCCTTCGCCACGCCCGCCGCGACCGTGCCGACGCCGACCTCGGAGACCAGCTTCACGCTCACGCGCGCGCCCGGATTCGAGCAGCGCAGGTCGTAGATCAGCTGCTTGAGGTCCTCGATCGAGTAGATGTCGTGGTGCGGCGGCGGCGAGATCAGCCCGACGCCCGGCGTCGTGAAGCGGATCGAGCCGATGTAGCGGTCGACCTTGTGGCCCGGCAGCTGGCCGCCCTCGCCGGGCTTGGCGCCCTGGGCCATCTTGATCTGCAGCTCGTCGGCGTTGACGAGGTAGTGGATGTT
>DASSUW010000169.1:0-3311 GCA_035706585.1 Solirubrobacteraceae bacterium
AGGATGTCCTGCTGCTCCTTGTTGAGCAGCCGCTGCAGCCCGGTCACGCCGCGCACCACCTCGTTCGCCGGCGCCTTGTGCACGCCGCGCTCGATGTCGGTGCGCGCGTAGATGCCGAGCATGTGCCCGGAGGGCGGGATCGCGTAGTCGGGCGCCGCCCCGGTGGTGACCGGGTACGGATCGGGGATCAGCAGCCAGGGGTGATAGAGCGCCGCGTACTTGGTGTCGAACTGCTGGCGCTGCGCCTGGATGTTCGCCATCGCGTCGTCCGGCGGCGGGTTGCCGTCGAGCACGGCGAAGCGGTAGCGCATCAGCTCGCAGTGGTTGATGAGCGCGGCCTGCGTCGCGACCGAGGTGCGGCCGGGCGCGGCGACGATGCTGATCTCCTCGACGTTGCGCAGCGTGTAGAGGCCGGTGCGCAGCTCCGGGTTGGGGTCGTCGGTGCCGATGTAGGTCGTGTCGTCCACCGAGCCGAGCTGGTCGTTGCCGTTCGCGAGCGGCAGGAGGATGAGGCGCGGCGTGCTGCCCGGCCGCTGCTCGTAGGAGGCGACCGGCCCGGCACGCAGGCCGTTCACCGGCGCGAGGTCGAGCACCCGCACGTACGCCGAGGCGCCCTCGGAGCGGCGGTCCTCGCGGCGCAGCGGCCGGCCCATGTCGTCCAGCGTCGCCGCCGGATTCGCCAGCGCCCAGGTGCAGCCGATCACCCGCTGGAAGTAGCTGCTGTGCCGGGGATCGAGCGAGAGGTTGGCGAACACCTCGCGGTCGATCGCCTGGTTGTTGCGCGACGGGTTCGCCGGGTCGGGCTGGCGCGCGAGCTCGATCTCCATGCGGTACTCGATGCTGCGCACGGCGGCGCCGGCGGCGACCCAGCCGAGGAGCGGGGTGCTCGCTTCCAGCGTGATGAGCGCGTCGTTCTGCAGATCGATCGACGCGACCTTCACGCGAACAGTGTTCACGCCGTCCGTGATCTCGAGCTCGGTCCCGGTCTCCACGCCGGCCGCGGAGTTGAGGCGCAGCGTGCCGCCGGCCGGCGTCGCGCGCACGGCGGTGGTGAGCAGCGCGTCGCGCTGCATCTCCATGCCGACCCGCAGGCGGTTGCCCCACTGGCCGGCGTCGATGGCGCGCACCTCCAGCATCGGCACGCGCTCGTACACGCCCGCGCCCGCGCTCTTCGCGCCGGCGAGCGGCGCATCGAGGGCGAGCGCCACCGGCGTGAGCGCGGTGACCGCGCTTGCCGAGGCGAGCGCGTGGTAGAAGCGGCTTCCGGAAGGCGCAACGACGCGGATGAAGTCGCCGTTCGCCAGGTTGGCGGCGCCGGCGGTGGTGAGGCTCGTGTCGCCCGCCGCGGCGGCGACCGCCACGGAGGTCGCGTGCGTCACGCCCGTGATCTGCCGTCGCGACACGACGCCGCTCGCCGGTCCGTGCGCGCGGCGCAGCCCGGCGAGGAGCTGCACTCGGCCGGGATTGAGCCCGGGCAGGGTCGGCGGCAGGAGCTGGCCGATCTCCACGAGCTCACGGTCGGTGCCCAGGCCGATCTCGAGCAGCTGGCCCGCGGCGAGCGAGCTTCGATCGGACACGTTGACCACCGTCGTGCCGGTGTCGGCGTCGTCGTCGAGGTTGAAAGCGGGAATCGCCGCGTTGAGCGTAAGGCGCTCCACGCGCGAGCCGCTCGGGTAGTCGGCGTAGGCGCCCTGCTCGAGCGCGAGCCGCGTCGGCCGGCTCACCCGGCGCACCTCGGCATCGGCCTGCGTGGCATCGAAGTTGGTGGCCGTGGCCGTGGAGATGCCGACGATGTCGCCCGCGTTGAAGACGCCGGCGCCGGTCTGCGTGATCACGCCCGGATCCCCGGGCATCGGCCCGCTGCCCGCGGCGACCGGGCGCTTGTTCGCCGTCGTGGCGACGGTATTGCGCTGCACGGCGACGGTGGCCGCATGGTCGAACAGCAGGCGCCCGCGCAGCGGCACGCTGTTGCCCACGGCCGCGCCCGAGGCGATGGCGAACTCCTCGTCCGGGCCGCCGGCCGTGCCGATGCGCAGCACGTCGCCGTTAACGATGGCGGCGGCGTTGTCGAGCGTCAGGGAGTTGCCGCCGCGCGAGACGGCAGTGGCGAGCTGGCGCGGCACGCCGTCGCCGGTGAGCGTGATCACCTGGATCACTTCCGGGCTCGCATGGCCGCGCGAGAAGCCGAAGTTGACGCCGACGTAGTTGACGGCCGGCGTGCCGGTCACGCCGCGGAATTCCACCTCGGCGAGATCGCCGACCTGCACCGTGTCGGTCGCCGCGAAGCCCGGGTTCTCGGCGAGCAGCACGGTCGTGTCGCCCGGCGCGGCGCCGCGCAGCAGATGCCCGGTCAGCGGCGTGGCGGTGTCGGGGGCGACGAGCGTGCGCGAGGCCGGCGTGGCGACGCCGGGGTTGAGGATGCGCGTGACGAAGAGGCGCTTGCCGCCGTTCGTGAAGAAGCCTTCCACCCCGTGCGGCAGGAAGTGCATCGTGTGGTCGCCCGGCGGATTCGGATTGAAGTAGAGCGCGGGGTTGAGCGCGTCGCCGAAGATGCGGCGGTACTCGCCGACGCCGGTGACGAGCATCGGCACGTTGACCGGGCCGCGCTCGGTGACGCCGACCATGCCGGTCGTGCTGGTGCTGACACCCTCGATCGGCTTCGAGCCGGTGTCGACTTCCTCGACGTACACCGCGGGGGCGAGATATTCGGGCATCGCTACTCTCCTCAGGGCTTGAACAGGATCTGCAGCGTGGTGTCGCTGCGGTAGTCGGGCACCAGGTCCACCGGGTCGTGCGCCTGCTGGCCGGCGTGCTCGACGAAAAGCCGGATCTGCGCGACGCGCGCGATCGGCGGCAGGGTGAACGTGCCGTCGGCGGCGAAGGCCGGTGCATGGGTGAACGTGCCGCCGGCGTAGGTCGGGAAGCGGCGCACGAAGCGCAGCTCGGGGCCGGCGGGTCCGCCGTTCACGCGCAGGACGTCGTCCGTGCCGACCTGGTTGAGCGTCGTCGCGAAGAGCACGCGATCGCCGCGCTGCGCCTCGCGCGCGAGGCTGCCGAGCGCGGCGAAGGTGAGGGCGACGTTCAGCACCGGCGCGCGCGCGGCGTGCGGGAAGGCGAGCGGCGTGGCGAGGCGCACCACCGCGCGCGTCGTGCCGCTCGGCGCCGCGAAGCCCGCCGTGACGACGAGCTCGCGCTCGGCGCTGTTCGCCGCCTCGAGCTCGAGCGTGTCGCCGCCGCCCGCGGTGAGGCCGGTGACGTCGTCGAGCTCGATCTCGGCTGCGCCGGCGGCGGCCGGCCGCGCGAGCGCGCGC
>DASSUW010000170.1:0-3865 GCA_035706585.1 Solirubrobacteraceae bacterium
CGCAGGCCGCGGCCCTCGGCGGGCGGTGCGGGCGTGCGCGAGCCGCGCGAGCCGTCCCCGCCCTCGGGCGCGGCGGAGGTGACGCGGCCGAGGCGCTAGCGCGGTCGGACGAGCAGGCGATGGTCGCCGGCGCGCTCGTCGGGCACGACGAAGCCCGCGCGCTCGTAGAACGGAACCGACCGGGCGCTCGGCGACAGCACGAGCCGCGCGTAGCCGCGCTCGTCCGCCGCTCCGATGATCGCCGTCAGCAGCGCCGAGCCGATGCCGCAGTTGCGGTGCTCCTCGCGGACGAACATGTTGCTCACGTAGCCCCAGCGCGAGTCGGGCCGGCCCGGGCGCGGCATCCGTCGGTACTCGAGCATCGATGCCATGCCGACCAGCTCGTCGACGATCGTCGCCAGCCACGTGGTGCGACGGTCGCCCTCGTCGGCGAGCCAGGCCTCCATGCGCGTCCGAAACCCGGCGTCCGCGTTTGTGCCGGCGCTCCACCGCGCGCGCAGCTCCGCCACAGCGGCCACGTCAGCCGCGCCCGCAACCCGGATGTCGGCCGGCGGCGCCATAGGGGCAGGCTACGGTGCCGCGACCGGATGCGACGCGCGCGTGACACGGTCAGGGATCGCGATCGTGGCTGAGTCACCAGACGTCCCCGTCGCGCCAGTCGCACACCAGCTCGCCCGACAGATCGAGCGGCGCGGAGACGGGGAACACGTAGACCGCGCCGTCGGCGTCGGCGGTGCGGACCACGCCGTCGGGCGTCAGCGCGAACAGCGGGCCCTGCCAGAGCCGCCAGCCGCGCCGCAGGTACAGCGCCGCGCCCGCGTCGGTGCCGCCGAGCGCTCCCACGTCGTACGCGCCGCGGATGACGCGCTCGATCGCCTCCATCAGCGCACCGCCGTGGCCGCGCCGCTGACGGTCCGCCCGCACGGCGACGGCCTCGACATAGCCGCAGCGCAGCGCCCGGCCGTCGTGCAGCAGCCGCCGCATGACCACCGACGCGTGGCCGATCAGCTCCTCGCCCTCCCACACGAGCGCGTGCACGCCGCCGAGCGCGTGCTCCCAGTCGTACTCCTCCAAGTCGTCGCCGAACACGTCGTAGAGCAGCGCCCGCGCGGCGCCCAGAACGTCGGCGTCGAGGTCCGCCGTGTGCGCCGTGTGCAGCGAGCTCACTGCGCCTCGTCGAGATACTTCCGGGCCACTGCCGGCGGCGCGCGGTTCAGCCACGCCTCGACGATGACCTCGGTCAGCTCCTCCTCGGAGATGTGGTCGAGCTGGACCAGCACGGCCGGGTAGCCGTCGAAGTGCGGGGTCGTGAAGTAGACGTCGCCGTCGCCGGCCAGCAGCGCCTCCTTGGCCATCAGGTTCTCGACGCGCGCGCCGAGGATCGGCCCGTCGGGCGCGCTGTCGCCGAGCGCCTCGAGGTCGGACCGGCGCAGCGGCCGCTCCCACACGAAGCCCTTCTCCTTCACGCGCCAGTGCGCGTTGCCGCGCGACTCGTGCTCGTCGGTCTCGGGCAGCGCGAGCGCGATGCGGCGGACGTCGTCGAACGTCGGCATGTACGTCTCAGGCTAATCGCCGTTGCCGCCGGCCGCCTCCTGCACGATCGAGGCGTCGACCAGCCATTCGACCGGCGCGTGGTCGTCGGTGTAGACGTCCCCGCCCGGCAGCGGCGGCGCCAGCCGGTCGGCGGCGAGGTTCGCGAGCGGGCGCAGGTCCGGCGGCAGCGAGGCGCCGCGCAGCGCGTTCGCGGAGAACGGCGAGTCGGAGCCCATCAGGATCGTGTTCGTGCGCCTGACCGGATCACGCGCCACGTAGTCGAACACCGAGCCCATCGTGGCGGTGAGCACCTTCTCGAGCTTGTCGGAGCCCTCGGGATGGCCGACGTTGATGAGGACCGCGCCACCGGGACGCAGCCGGTCGTGCGCGAGCGCGAAGAACTCCTGCGTCGTCAGGTAGAACGGGATGTACGGCTGGCGGTAGGTGTCGAGGAAGATCGCGTCGAAGCGCTCGCCGGTGCGGCGCAGGAACGGCCGGGCGTCCTCGGTGTGCAGGCGCAGTTGCGGCCGCGGTTGCAGGTCGAAGTACTCGCGCCCGATGTCGAGCAGCTCGCCGTCGATCTCGACCCCGTCGATCACCGTGTCCGGGAAGTAGTGGCCGTAGGCGCGCGCCGTGGTGCCGGCGCCGAAGCCGAGGATCGCCAGATGCCCAGGTGGCTCCGGCAGCACGGTCAGCGGATCGACCAGGAAGGCATCCCAGTAGCCGCCCGTCAACACCGTGCCCGGCTTCAAGAGCGAGTGGATGGCCTGCCCCTCGTTGAGCTCGAGCTTGCGCTCGCCGTCGGCCTTCTCGACCACCCGGGCGTACTGGTACTCGGTGTCGGCCTCGTGCAGCACCCGCTCCCCGTTCTCGGCGCCCTTGACCGTCCCGACCGGGATCGCCATCAGCGCAGCGATCGCCAGCGGCACCAGCCACCAGCGCCAGCCCAGGCCGAGCGCCGCGACCGCCGCGGTGATCAGCGCGAACGTCAGGAACGTCCGCTGCGTCCCGACCAGCGGGATCAGCAGCAGCGACGCCGCGAACGTGCCGAGCAGCGAGCCGACGGTCGAGATCGCGTACATCCGCCCCGCCATCTGCCCCGAGTCCTCGACCGCGTGCATCTTCAGCCGGATCGCCCACGGCGACACCGATCCGAGCATCAGCACCGGCACCGCGACGAGCACGAGCACGCCGAACAGCGAGCCGGCGAACGCGCCGACCGAGTAGTCGTCGAACGCCTCCACCGACAGCGACAGGAACGGGTCCGCGACGAACGGCACGAGCGCCATCAGCACCGACGCCGCGAGCACCGTGGCACACAGCGCGCGCAGCGTCGGATGGCGGTCGGCCATCCGGCCGCCGAACCAGTACCCGATCGAGAGCGCCACCAGGACGATGGCGATCGTGTTCGCCCAGACGATCGTCGACGCGCCGAAGAACGGCGCCATCAGCCGCGCGGCCGCGATCTCCGCCCCGAGGGTCGCGATGCCGACGGCGAAGACGAGGAGCTCGAGCGGAGGGCTACTCCTCGTAGGGTGAGAAATCGGCCTTTCGGGCGCCGCAGACCGGGCAGAACCAATCACTGGGGATGTCATCGAAGGCCGTGCCGGGCGGGATTCCGCCGTCGGGGTCGCCCTCAGCGGGATCGTAGATGAACCCGCACGACTCGCAGATCCACTTCTGAACTGTGCTCGTGACCATGGGCTATGAGGGTACCCTTATTCGCGTGGAGGTTGACCGTCCCGCCCCGGGCGAGGAGCTCAACACCGGAGCGCCGACGGAGCCCCGCCCCGCCGCGACCGTCATCGTGCTGCGCGGCGGCGACGAGCGTCTGGAGGTGCTGCTCGTGCAACGCAATCCGGCCGCCCGGTTCATGCCCGGCGCATGGGTCTTTCCCGGCGGTGCGTTGGACGGCGCCGAGGATGCCCGCGCGGCCGGCGTGCGCGAGGTCGCCGAAGAGGCGAGCGTGACGCTGCCGGAACCGGACGCGCTCGTCGCCTTCTCGCGCTGGATCACGCCGCGCGAGGTGAGGATCCGGTTCGACACCCTGTTCCTGCTCGCCCCGGCGCCGCCCGACGCCGATCCGCGGCCCGACGGCGGCGAGACCGTCGGGGCCGGCTGGCACGCGCCGCGCGACGCGCTGGCGGCGTACGAGCGGGGCGAGCTCGAGCTCGTCTTCCCGACAATCAAGACGCTCGAGCAGCTGTCGGGCTTCCGGACGGCGAGGGAGCTGCTCGCGTGGGCGCAGGGCCGCACGGTCGAGCCGATCGAGCCGCGGGTGGTCGTCGAGGGCGAGGTCGCGCGGATCGTGCTCCCGGGAGAGCCCGGCTAT
>DASSUW010000171.1:0-5503 GCA_035706585.1 Solirubrobacteraceae bacterium
CGCGGCGCCGGCCTCGGCCGCGCGGCGGCCTTCCGGCTCGCGGCCGGACGTCTGTGCGGCGCCCGCGACCTCAGCCTCGGCCGCGTCGCGCGTCTCGGCCTCGGTCTGCGTCAGCGCCTCGGCGGCGGCGCGCTCCTCGGCCTCGCGGCGGGCGGCCTCCTCGGCCTCGCGCCGCGCGCGCTCCTCGGCCTCGCGCCGTGCCTGCTCCTCGGCCTGCAGGCGTGCCTGCTCCTCCTCGTGGCGGAAGCGCTGGCGGCCCTCGGCGACCACGTCGCCGATCGCGCGCGTCACGAGCGAGCACGCGCGGATCGCGTCGTCGTTGCCGGGCACGACATAGTCGATCCCGTCGGGGTCACAGTTGGTGTCGACGAGCCCGATGATCGGGATGCGGAGGCGCTGGGCCTCGCGGACCGCGATCGCCTCGGTCTTGAGGTCGATGACGAACATCGCGTCGGGCACGCGCTGCATGTTCTTGACGCCGCCCAGGTTCGCCTGGAGCTTCTCCAGGTCGGCCTCGGCGGCCAGGCGCTCGCGCGTCGGCAGCAGCGCCAGCTGGCCCTCGGACGCGTAGCGCTCGAGGTCGTGCAGGCGCTTGATGCGCAGCGAGATCGTCTGGAAGTTCGTGAGCAGACCACCGAGCCAGCGGTGGTTGACGTACGGCATGCCGGCCGACTCGGCGATCTCCTTGATCCCGTCGCGGGCCTGCTTCTTGGTGCCGACGAACAGCACCGTCCCGCCGCGGTTGGCGATCTCGGACGCGAACCGCTGAGCCTGCGCGAGCAGCGCCTCGGTCTTGAGCAGATCGATGATGTAGATCCCGCCGCGCTCGCCGTGGATGAAGCGGCGCATCTTCGGGTTCCAGCGGCGCGTCTGGTGGCCGAAGTGCACGCCGGCCTCCAGCAGCTCTCTGATTCCTACCTGAGCCACGGACAACTCCCTTGAGATTGGTATGAGCACTGCAGCCCGGGCGATGAGGTTCACGCGGGACCCGGCGTCTGCCGGGCAGGGTCCGCGGCCTCGGCGTCGATGCCGCCCGGGGTCGATGAATGGGTTGGCGACCAGTTTACGAAAGTTCTTGCGGCTTCCGCCGTTTATGCCTGCGCGGGTCGGCCCTCCCTTCCCCTACCTCCGGTGGACCGGCCCGCCGTTTCCAGCGCGGAGTCCAGTTCGGCCGGCAGCGGCGATCGCAGGTCGATCGCCGCGCCGGTCGCTGGATGGGCGAACGCCAGGTGCTCGGCGTGCAGGAACTGGCGTGGCAGGCCCAGCTCGCCCGCGTGCCCGTACTCGGGGTCGCCCGCGACCGGGTGACCGATCGCCTTCAGGTGCGCGCGGATCTGGTGCGTCCGGCCGGTCTGGAGGCGCACCCGCAGGAGCGTGTACGCCGGGAACGTGCGCTCGGTCTCGAAGTGCGTGATCGCGGCGCGCGGCGCGTCGGTGTCGGTGGAGATCCGGGTCCGCACGCGCCGGTCGCGGCCCAGCGGCGCATCGATCGTCCCGGCCCGAGCCTCCGGACGCCCCTCGACCAGCGCCAGGTACTCGCGGGTGATCGCGCGTGCCTGCAGCATCGCCTTCAGCGCCGCGTGGATCTCCTCGCTGCGTGCCACGACCAGCAGGCCCGACGTGTCGCGGTCGAGCCGGTGGACGATCCCCTCGCGGCCGGGATCGCCGCCCGCGATGCGGCCCGCCAGCGCCTGCGCGAGCGTCCCCCGGCGGTGGCCGCGCGCCGGGTGCACGACGACGCCGGCCGGCTTGTCGACCACGAGCAGGTGCTCGTCCTCGTAGGCGATCGCGAATCGCGCCTCGGGAACCGCGGGCTCGGCCACCGGCGGCGCCTCGCGCACGGTCACGCGCTCGCCGGCGCTCACCGCGTGCCGCTTCGGCCGGGACTCGCCGTCGACGAGCACGAGCCCGGCGTCGATCAGCCGCTGCGCCGCCGCCCGCGATCCCACGTGCGGGGCGAGGAACACGTCCAGCCGCTCGCCCGCTGCCTCAGGTGCGACTACGTGCTCCATGCCGCGCGGGCGGGCCCTCGAGGACATACAGCAGCGACAGCACGCCGAACGTGATCGCGATGTCGGCCACGTTGAACGCCGGCCAGGCGGGGAAGTCGATGAAGTCGGTGACCGCCGAGTCGCGGACGCGATCGATGAGATTGCCGGCCGCACCGCCGATCAGCAGGCCGGTCGGCAGCCACACGAGCGGCCGGTCGCGATGGGAGAAGAAGAACACCAGCAGGGCGGTCAGCGCGGCGAGCGCGAAGATCACCAGCACGACCCCGCCGCCGCTGAACATGCCGAACGCGATGCCGCTGTTGCGGACGTTGACGAGCTTGATGCCGAGGATCAGGTCGACCGCGTCGCCGCGGTCGATCGTGCCGCGTACGAGCGCCTTGACGCCCTGATCGACCGCGACGGTGAGGACGGCGACCAGCGCGGCGCGGGCGACCGGCTTCACGAGTCCGGATCGATCAGGCTGATGATGATGCCGCCGACGATGCGCAGCACCAGGATCGCGACGATCGGCGACAGGTCGAGCGGGCCGATCCGCAGCGGCAGGCGGCGGAACAGCCGCAGGTAGGGCTCCGAGACGTCGCGCAGGAAGTCCAGGATCGCGTTCAGCGGCCGCGAGTACGGCACCCGGGCGCCGAGCGCGAACACGAACGACGCGACGATCCAGGCGATGATGATGATCGTGTAGACGGTGACCAGCGCGGCGAGGAAGTCCGCGATCTGCCGGCGCACCTCCACGTCAGCCCCCGACCACGTCGTCCATCGCGCTCACGAACGCGGCACGGATGCCGCCGCGTTCGAGCGCGGCCAGGCCGCGGGCGGTCGTGCCGCCCGGCGACGCCACCTCGCGGCGTACCTGCAGCGTGTCGCCCTTGCGAGCGCCGATCAGCTCGGCGGAACCGGCCATGGTCCCGAGGATAAGGTCGGTCGCCATCGCCGCCGGCATGCCGCGCTTGACCGCGGCGTCCACCTGCGCCTCGACCAGCAGCGCCCAGTACGCGGGGCCGACGCCCGACAGGCCTCCGGCGACCCCCATCAGCCGCTCGGGAACCGCGACGACCGTCCCCACGCGCGCGAACAGCGCCTTGACCCGCTCGTCGAGATCGCCGTCGAGGGGCACGTCCGGCTCGGCGAACGCGAGAACCCCGCGCCCGACCTCCACGGCCGTGTTGGGCTCGACGCGGAAGACCGGCACGCCCGGGTATGCGCTGCGCACGTCGGCCTGCGGCGTGCGCGCGAGCAGCGAGACGACGGCCTTCGCGGATCCGGCCGCCTCCCACGCCACCTCGGCCAGCTGCGCCGGCTTGTGCGCGAGGATCACGACGTCCGCACGCTCGGCCAGCTCCCGGTTGGACGCCAGCGCCTCGCCGCCCAGCTCGGCGGCCAGCGCACGGGCGCGTCCGGATCCGGAATCGGTGCACAGCACGGGATCGCCCCAGCCGCGGGCGAGCGCCCGCGCCATGTTGCCAGCACCGATGAAGCCGACCTGCATCGCGCCGGACGTTATCTCAGCCTGCCTCGAGCCAGGCTCAGGACTGGTTGAAGAAGCCCTTCTCGATCAGTCGCGCGCGCTCCTCCGCCGACACCTCGACGTTGCGCGGCGTGAGCAGGAAGACCTTGTCGGCGATCCGCTGCATCCCGCCGTCGAGCGCGTAGGTGAGGCCGGACGCGAAGTCGATCAGGCGCTTGGAGAGGTCGGCGTCGGACCCCTGCAAATTGATGATCACCGGGATCGAGTCCTTGAACTTGTCCGCCACGTCCTGGGCGTCGTTGAAGGACTTCGGGATCACCAGGTGCACGCGCACGTCTCCTCGGCCGTTGCCGGGCGGACCGACCGAGCGCAGCGCGGTCGTGCGGCGCTCCGACGGCGATTCGTCGGCGAAGATGTCGTCGATGTCGTCGCGCCGGCGGCGCGACGACAGGCGCCGGACGTTCGGGCGCTCCCGGTAGCGGTTCTCGAGCTCCTCTTCGGGCTCGCGGTACTCGACCGGCTCCTCGTCGTACGGGTCCCGGTCCTCGGCGAGGCCGAAGTAGACGAGGACGTTGTGCCAGGTGTCGCGGAAGGCCATGGCGGGTTGGGGTTCGCGGCAGAGCGCGATTTCCCTGCTAGCGCACAGTCTACGCGTACAGGATCGTGCCCAAACGCACGATCGTGGCGCCCTCCTCGGCGGCGACGCGGTAGTCCTGCGACGTGCCCATCGACAGATGATGCAGGTCGTGCTCGGCGGCGAGCTCGCGCAGCCGGGCGAAATAGGGCCGGCTGGCCTGTGGATCGTCGGTGAACGGCGGCATCGTCATCAGCCCTACGACCTTCACCGGCGAGCGCGCGATGAACGCGCCGAGCTCGTCGGGCGCGATGCCGGCCTTCTCGTCCTCGCCGGCGACGTTGACCTCGACGAGGATCTCGGTGTCCGGCGTGCCGTGCTTCTCGAGCTGGCGCAGGGCGCTGTCGGACGCCACCGAGTGGATGAGCTCGACGTACGGCAGGATCTGCTTGACCTTGCGGCTCTGCAGCTGGCCGATGAAGTGCCAGCGGAAGTCCGGGTGGGCGGTGGCCTTCGCCTCGAGGTCCTGCGCGCGGTTCTCGCCCACGATCGTGATGCCGGCCTCCGCCAGCGTCCCGAGCTCCTCGAGCGGCACGTACTTGACCGCCGCGAGGATCTCGACGCGGTCGGGCAGCTCGCCGCGGATCCGCGCGAGGTTCTCCCGCACGCGGCCGGCGTCGATCCCGGTGATCAGGTTCGCCACACGATCCCTGCCTGGCGGCCGGTCACGCCGCCGTCGCGGCGATGGGAGAAGAACACGTCGGGATGGCACATCGTGCACAGCCCGGCGTCGTGGATGTCGGCGACGCCATGCTCGGCGAGCTTGGCGCGGATGACCGCCGGGAGGTCGAGGTTGCGCTCGCCGCGGCGGGCGTCGTAGCCGGCGAACGCGGCGTGGACCTCCTCGCCGACCTCGTAGCAGCAGCCCCGCGCTCCGGGCCCGATGAGCGCCGTGACATGGCCGGAGAGCGCGGCGACACCCTCGGCGATGATCCCGGCGGCCGCGCCGCGCCAGCCGCAGTGCAGCGCGGCCACGCCCTCGTCGGCGACCAGCAGGACCGGCGTGCAGTCGGCGACGAACACGAGCGCCGGGTGTCCGGTGAGCGCGGTCGCCTGCCCGTCCTCCTCGGCCGGCGGGCGCGCCGGTCCCGGCGGCTCGGTCGCGCGCCGGACCGTCGCGCCGTGGACCTGCTTGCCGTACAGGAAGCGTTCGCGCGGGCAGCCGGTGGCGCCGGCCACGCGCATGCGGTTCTCGTCCACGTGCGCGGGGTCGTCGGCGGTCAGGCGGCCGAGGTTGAGCGACGCGAACGCGCCCTCGGACACGCCGCCGCGGCGGGTCGTGAACAGCGCGCGGGCGCCGCCGAGCTCGGCGGCGATGTGGTCGCCGGACCAGCGGAACGGGCTCTCGAGCTGCAGCACGACCGCAATGCTAGGCGCCCAGGGCGGCGG
>DASSUW010000172.1:0-3128 GCA_035706585.1 Solirubrobacteraceae bacterium
CCTCGTCGTCAACGCCGGCACGCTCGCCGTGATGCTGCTCGTCGGCGTCGCGGTCGGCTTCCGGCCGAACCAGCCGCTCTACGAGCTGGCGCTCGCGTTCGTGCTCGTGCTGGCGTTCGCCTACGTCTTCTCGTGGATCAGCGCCTGGATCGGGCTCACGGTGCGCAACCCGGAGACCGCCCAGTCGGCCGGCTTCCTGTGGGTGCTGCCGCTCACGTTCGTCTCGTCGGCGTTCGTGCCGACGGAGTCGATGCCGGGAGCGATCCAGACGTTCGCCGAGCTCAACCCGGTCACGCTCGCCGTCGACGCCGCACGCGCGCTGACCGTCGGCTACGGCGACGCGGCCCAGCCGATCCTCGGAACGCTCGCCTGGCTCGCCGGCCTGCTGCTCGTGTTCGTACCGCTCGCCGTGCGGGCGTTCCGGCGCGCCTGAGACCAGTCGCTGTCGATTTCTCGGCGTCCCGTTCGTCTTAAGCGCGACCATCCCCTCAAGGAGGACGCGAGATGAAGTACATGCTGCTGATCCATCATGGCGACACGCCGCTTCCGGGAAGCCCGGAATGGGACGCGCTCGGGCAGGAGGAGCAAGGCCGGATCTACGCCGACTGGAAGGCGCTCAACGAGACTCCGGGCTTCACGGCCGGCGTCCGGATGGGCGATCCCGATACGGCGACGACCGTCCGCGTGCAGGACGGCAGGACGCTCACGACCGACGGCCCGTTCGCGGAGCTCAAAGAGGCCGTGGCCGGCTACGGCTTCTTCGAGGCCGACGACCTCGACGCCGCGATCGCGCTCGCGGCCCGGGTCCCGTCGGCGCGCCTCGGCGGCGCGATCGAGGTGCGCCCGATCACGGAAGGCTCGTACTGATCCTCGAGCAGACGTTTCGCGACGAGTGGGGCCGCGTCGTCGCTGCGCTGATCGGCTTCCTCGGCGACTTCGACCTCGCCGAGGAAGCCGCGCAGGAGGCGTTCGCGACCGCCGCCGAGCGCTGGCCGCGCGACGGCGTGCCGTCCAACCCCGGCGTGTGGCTCGTGACGACGGCGCGCCACCGCGCGATCGATCGCATCCGCCGCGACCGCACGCGCGCCGAGAAGCTGCGGCTGCTCGACGTCCCGACCGCCGCGGAGGACACGATGGAGGAGACCACGTTTCCCGACGAGCGGCTCGAGCTCATCTTCACCTGCTGCCATCCCGCGCTCGCCACCGAGGCGCAGGTGGCGCTCACGCTGCGCACGCTCGGCGGCCTGGCCACCGGCGAGATCGCGCGCGCGTTCCTCGTGCCGGAGGCGACGATGGCCCAGCGCCTCGTGCGCGCCAAACGCAAGATCAAGGCCGCCGGAATCCCGTTCCGCGTGCCGGCCGACCATCTGCTGCCCGACCGCCTGGCGGCCGTGCTCGCCGTCGTCTACCTGATCTTCAACGAGGGCTACGGCAGCCGGGTGGACCTCGCCGCCGAGGCGATCCGGCTCGGCCGCGCGCTCGCCGGGCTGATGCCCGACGAGCCGGAGGTGCACGGGCTGCTCGCGCTGATGCTGCTGCACGACGCCCGCCGCGCCGCGCGCTACCGCGACGGCGACCTCGTGCTGCTGCACGAGCAGGACCGCACGCTGTGGAACGCCGAGCAGATCGCCGCCGGGCGCGCGGTGCTCGACCGCGCGCTGGCATTGCACGGCCGTGGCCCCCACGTCGTGCAGGCGGCGATCGCGGCGCTGCACGCCGACGAGCCGCGCGACTGGCCGCAGATCGCGGCGCTGTACGGCGAGCTCGCCCGCCTCACGGGATCGCCGGTGGTGGAGCTGAGCCGGGCCGTCGCGGTCGCCGAGGCGTCCGGACCGGCCGCGGGCCTCGCGATCGCCGACCGCCTCGCGCTCGACGAGTACCACTACCTGCACGCGACGCGCGGCGAGCTGCTACGGCGGCTCGGGCGGACCGACGAGGCGCGCACCGCCTACGGCCGCGCGCTCGCGCTCGTGCACGACGACGCCGAGCGGCGCCACCTCGAGCGCCGGCTTGGCGAGCTGGCCTGACCGCGACCCACACACCGCTTCGGAGGTACCCCTTGCCGCGCCGCCACCTGGACGGCCGCGTCCGTGGCGACCGCGCCGCGGGCTGCGCCGCCTCGATGGAGCCGATCGGCGTCTACGAGGTTATGAGCCTGCCCCGATCACGATCGTCTGCAGCTCGCTGAGGCGGTCGAGCGCGTGGCGGCCGCCGACACGACCCGTGCCACTGTCGCTGCCCGCTCGACCGCCGAACGGCAGGTGGTTCTCCCAGTAGTTCGTCGTCTCGTTGATGTTCACGAGCCCGCTCCGCACCGCGTCGGCGAACCGGAGCCCCTCCATCACGTCGCCGGTGAAGATCGCCGCCAGCAGCCCGTACGGCGACGCGTTCGTCAGCTCGATCGCCTGCTCGATCGACGTCACGGGGACGATCGGCGCGATCGGCCCGAACGTCTCCTCGCGCGCCGCCTCGGCGTCGGGGCTCACGCCGTCGAGGATCGTCGCCTGCCAGTAGAGCGGCGTCGGGTGACCGGCCGCGCGCGCCCCGCCGGTCACCACGCGCGCGCCGCGGTCGACCGCGTCGCCGACGTGCGCGTCCATCTTCGCGGCGACCGGCTCGTTGTTGAGCGGCCCCATCGTGGTGTCCTCGGCGAACGGGTCGCCGAGCCGCACGCCCGCCGCGACCTGACCGGCCAGCTTCTCGACGAACTCGTCGCGGACCGCCTCGTGCACGAGCAGCCGCTCGCCGGCGGTGCAGCTCTGCCCCGCGCACAGGAAGCAGGCGCTCACGGCCGCCTCCGCCGCGGCATCGACGTTCGCGCCGTCGAGCACCACGAGCGGCCCGTTGCCGCCCATCTCGAGCAGCAGCGTCTTGCCCGCCGCGCGCTCGGCGATGCGCCGTCCGGTGGCGGTCGAGCCGATGAAGCCGACGGCCGCCGTGAGCGGGCTCGCCACGATCTCGTCCCCGACCACCGGCCCCGGCCCGGTCGTCGGCGACGAGATCGTGGCGAACCCGCTGTCGGCCGCGGTCGGCTTCATCGGCTCGACGGCGACCGGCCGGCGGATCGCCGAGCGCGCGGCGGGGAAGACGCTGCTGCTCGAGATGGGCGGCAACGGCCCGCTCGTCGT
>DASSUW010000173.1:0-8280 GCA_035706585.1 Solirubrobacteraceae bacterium
TGGGCTACAACACGAGCGTCGCCGTGTGGGTCGGCTTCATCGGGCTCGCGGGCGTGGCGGCGGAGACGGGGGTGGTGATGCTGATCTACCTCGACGAGGCGTACGAGCACCGGCGCGCGGAGGGGCGGCTCGCCGGCCCGGCCGACGTCGCCGGTCACGTGCAGATCGCCCGGCTCGCCGGCGGGGTCCTCGCGGCCGCGTCCGATCCCCGCTGCGACGGCCGCGGCACCGTCTTCGGCGGCGACGGTTGAGCGCCGCGATCGACGTCGAGCGGGTCCGGGCCGCGACGCCGGGCGCCGGCCACGCGCACCACTTCAATGCCGCCGGGTGCTCGCTCGCGTCGCAGGCGACGCTGACGGCCGTCACCGAGCACCTCGAGCTCGAGGCGCGCGCCGGCGGCTACGAGGCAGCCGCCGCGGTGCGCCCGCGCATCGACGCGGTCTACGCCGCCGCGGCCGCGCTGCTCGGAGCGCGGGCGCACGAGATCGCGCTGGTAGAGAGCGCGACCGTCGGCTGGCGGCGGGCGATCGACGCCCTGCGACTGGCGCCGGGCGACCGGGTGGTCGTCTCGCGCTCGGCCTACGTCAGCTTCGCGCTGCACCTGCTCGCGCTCGAGCGCGAGCGCGGCGTGGTCGTCGACGTCGTCCCGAACGCCGAGGACGGGGCGGTCGACGTCGCGCGGCTCGAGCGGGCGCTCGACGGCGCCGCGCTGCTCGCGCTCGCCCATGTGCCGACCTCGTCGGGCCTGGTCGAGCCGGTGGCCGCGGCCGGGGCGCTGGCCCGCGCGGCCGGCGTCGTCTTCCTCGTCGACGCCACGCAGTCGGTCGGCCAGCTCGCCGTCGACGTCGACGCGATCGGCTGTGACGTGCTCGTCACCACCGGGCGCAAGTACCTGCGCGCGCCGCGCGGCACCGGCCTGCTCTACGTCCGCGGCGATCTGCTGGAGCGGCTGCCGCCCGCGGCGCCCGACGTCCGCGGCGCGGAGTGGGTGGCCGACCGCGACTGGACGCTCGATCCCGGCGCGCGGCGGCTGGAGACCTGGGAAGCCTCGGTCGCGTTGCGGCTCGGCCTCGGCGCCGCGCTCGCCGAGGCCGTCGCGCTCGGCGCCGCGGCGATCGAGGCGCACCTCACCGCCGTCGCCGCGCGCCTGCGGGCCGCGCTCGCCGGCGTGCCGGGCGTCGAGCTCGCCGACCCGCCCGCCGCCGCCAGCGCGATCGTGACGTTCTGCGTGGCCGGCCAGAGCTCGGCCGACGTGGTCGCGGCGCTGGCCAAGCGCGCCGTGAACCTCGTCGCGGTACCGCGCGGGCACGCGCTCTGGGACCTCGGAGGGCGCGGGCTGTCCGCGGTCGTCAGGGCCTCGCCGCACGTCTACGACAACGAGGCCGACCTGGAGGCGCTCCTCGACGGGGTCGGCGCGATCGCACGGGCACGAAAGGAATTCGCAGCATGAAGGTGATCGACGCCTACAACTCGGCGCAGAACGTCCGCGGCCGGTCCGACTACCTCACCGGAGGCAACCCCGACGCGCCGCCGCGCCCGTTCGACGTCGGCAAGCTGTTCACGCGGATGGACGCGGCGGGCGTCGACATGGCGATGGTGTGCTCGCTGGCCCAGCGGATCGAGAACGACTACATCGCCTCCCTGGCCGCCGAGCATCCCGACCGGTTGTACGGGTTCGGCCAGGTGATGCCGCAGGCGGACGACGCGGTCGAGCAGATCGCCGCGCTCGCGGCCCGGCCCGGGATCAAGGGGCTCAAGCTGCACCCCTCGCTGCACGGCTACCACTTCGCCGACCACGGCCTGCTCGACCCGGTGTTCGCCGCCTGCTCCGAGCACGGGCTCGCGATCCTCGTCAACGCGCTCGACGACGCGTTCGTCACGCCGCTGGCGATCGAGGAGATCGCCCGCAACTTCACCGACGTGCCCGTCCTGATCGCCCACATGGGCGCCGTCTGGAACGTGCCGGAGGCCTGCATCGTCGCGGCGCGCAACGATCACATCTATCTCGAGACGTCGTCGACGCTGCTGGCCGACGTGCGGGTGGCCTACGCGCGCGTGGGCCCGGAGAAGATCGTGATGGGGACGGAGTATCCCGGCCACGACTTCGACCTCGAACGGATGAAGATCGCCAAGGCGATCGAGGATCCCGACGACCGCGCGCTGGTGGAGGGCGGCAACATCGCGCGCATCCTCGGCCTGTAATCGCGCGCACAGGATTGGACACCACTCTTGCGAGATTGGATCCCTTATGGAAGGATGGGATGCAATCCTGGCCAGCCAGAGAGGGAGCTGAGTCGAGTGACGTTGCCGCCCCACGCCCGGTTCGACCCTGACCGGGAGCCCACACCGGAAACCGCCCATGCCGCGAAGATGCTCACCCGCAGGGCGATGCTCGCGCGCGCCGGCGGCGTCGGGCTCTCGTCGTTCACGCTCGCCGGGCTGCTCGCCGCGTGCGGCTCGGGCAACCAGAGCAGCAACGCCACGTCGAGCGGCTCCAAGGCGACCGGCGACGCGCCCGGGCGCGGGGGAACGCTGACGCTGGCGGTCGACGGCACCAACGGCATCGCCGACCCGGCGTTCTACACGACGCTCGGCGACTGGATGGCGGTCGACTGCATCTGCCGCGGCCTGACGTTCATCAGCTTCACCGAGACCGACCCGACGCCCGACCTCGCCGAGCGCTGGGAGATCTCGGACGACGGCCGGACGTACCGCTTCTTCCTGCGCGAGGGCGTGAAGTTCCACGACGGGACGACGCTCAGCTCCAAGGACGTGCTGCGCAGCATCGAGCGCCAGCTCAACCCGAAGGACCCGACGCTGCCGCCAGGCGGGTCCGGCCCGCTGTTCACCGCGGTCGGCCCCAACGTGCGCAGCCTGAAGGCCCCAGACGACATGACCGTCGAGTTCAAGCTCCGCGTTCCCGACGCGCAGCTGCTCGCGAAGCTGTCGGACATCGGCGGCCGCATCATCTCCTCGGCCGCGCTCGAGAAGTACAAGAAGGACATCGGCACGCACCTCGTCGGCACGGGCCCGTTCCGGCTCGTCGACGCCCGCCAGGGCGAGGCGATGACGATGGAGGCGTTCGAGGACTACAAGGACGGCCGCCCGCCGATCGACCGGCTCGTGCTCCAGCAGGCGCAGGACCCGTCGACGATCGTCGGGTCGCTGATCGGCGGCCAGATCAGCGCCACGCAGTTCACGCCGTACTCCTCGCTCGAGGAGCTCAAGTCCAACGACAAGGTCAAGGTCTACGACACCAAGCGCGGGTTCGACGCGTTCGTGATGATGGACGTCCGCCGCCCGGTGCTCAAGGACATCCGCGTCCGCAAGGCGGTCAACCTGGCGATCGATCGCAGCGCGATCATGCAGCAGGCGTTCTTCGGGGTCGCCGACGAGCCGAAGGGCTACGCGATCCCGACCACCCAGCCCTGCCACGACCCGAGCCTCGCCGACATCAGCACGCAGGACATGGCCAAGGCCAAGCAGCTGATCGAGGAGGCGGGCGCGAAGGGCAAGCGGGTCTGGGTCCTCGCCGCGTCCGACTCGTGGCACCCGCGCGCCGCCCAGATCATCGTGCAGAACCTCAAGGAGGCCGGCCTCGACGCCAAGTCCGAGCTCGTCGACCCCGGCACGTACGCCGGGCGCGTCTTCAACCCGGACGACCCGAAGCACGACATGATGGTGTGGGAGCGCAACTCGTTCGTCCCCGACCCGGACAACATGGTCGGCGCGATGGCGAACCCGAACCAGGTCTACGGCGCCGTCGTCTCCGGTCAGGGCACGCTGCCGGACCAGGAGCACTACGTCGCCGACCTGATCAAGGCCCGCAACCTGCCGAACGGCGACGAGCGGACGAAGGCCTACACCGACATCCAGCGCCAGTGGGCCGACGAGGTGATGGTCCTCGCGATGCTGGCGTACTCGGCCAACCCGGTCGTCAGCGGCGCGAACGTCGAGGGCATGAACACCGAGGCGCTCTCCAATCACCGCTGCTTCATGGAGGGGGCGAGCGTCTGACGACGGCCTCCGCGACGTGGAGGCGACACCGCCGGTTCGATGTCGTCTCCGAGGCGTGGCGCGGCCGCGCGATCGCGCGGTCGCCGGCCTCGGTGATCGCGTGGCTGGCGTTCCTGGGCTTCCTGGTCATGGCGCTGTTCGGCCCGTGGCTGGTGTCCGCCGACCCGCTGCGGCAGACACCGGACGCGATGCTGCCGATCGGCTCTGCCGGGCACCTGGCCGGGACCGATGACCTCGGTCGCGACCAGCTCGCCCGGCTGGTGTACGGCGCGCAGCCCCTGATCCTCGTCAGCCTCGCCGCGACGGCGCTGGCCTGCGTGCTCGGGCTCCTCCTCGGCATGGCCGCCGGCTTCTACCGCGGCTGGGTCGAGCAGGTCACGATGCGCGGCGTCGACATCCTGCTCGCGTTCCCGTCGATGCTGCTGGTCATCCTCGTGGTCGCGGCGATCGGCACGGGGGAGACGCCGCTCGTGCTCGGGATCGGCGTGGCGATGGCGCCGGTGTTCGCGCGCGTCGTCCGGGCGACCGCGTCGCGGGAGATGAACCGGGACTACGTCACTGCCGCCCGCGCCTCCGGCGCCCGGTCGAGCCGCATCATGGCCGTCGAGGTCCTGCCCAACATGGCCGGACCGCTGCTCGTGCAGGCGTTCTCGATCCTGTCGATCTCCGCCGGGTTCGCCGCCGGTCTCTCCTACATCGGGCTCGGCATCCAGCCGCCGCGGCCGGACTGGGGCTACATGGTCAAGGCCGGGCAGGAGTTCGTGTTCACCACGCCCGCGCTCGTCGTGCTGCCGGGCCTGCTCACGATGCTGTTCGTCATCGCGTGCAACTTCGTCGGCGACGACCTGCGCGACGCGTTCGACCCCCGGCGGCGGCGATGAGGCGCGCCGCACGGGCGCTGCTCGTGGTGCCGATCGTCGCGTGGATCATCGCGACGCTCGTGTTCCTCTCGCTGCGCGTGATCCCCGGCGATCCGACGACGAGCCTGGCCGCCGGCAGCGGGACCGGCGGAGGAGAGCAGTTCGAGGAGACGCGCCAGCGGATCCGGGCCGAGCTTGCGCTCGACGACTCCACCTGGGACCAGTACGTCGCCTACCTGAAGGGCATCGTCCACTTCGACCTCGGGCACTCGTTCTACGGCGGCGCCGACGTCGGCTCGCTGCTGCGCGACAGCGTGCCGGTCACGCTCGAGCTGACGATCGCCGCGATGATCATCGCGACGTTCCTCGGCGTCGGGACCGGCATCGTCGCGGCGATGCGGCGCGACACCTGGGTGGACACGTCGATCCGCGGCGTGTCGACGCTCGGGTTCTCGCTCCCGTGGTTCGCGCTCGGCGTGATCTCGATCGTCGTGTTCGGCGTCTGGCTGCAGTGGCTCCCGACGCTCGGGCGGCTCCCGAACAGCCTGTCGTACGAGCCGATCACGAACTTCGTGCTGATCGACTCGATCCTGCAGGATCGCACCGACCTCGTCTGGCCCTGGATCCAGCACCTGATCCTGCCCGCGACCACGCTGGCGCTCACGCTCGCGGGGTTCGTGACCCGGATGGTGCGGGCGTCGGTGCTCGACGTCCTGAGCGAGGATCACGTCCGCACCGCGCGGATGAAGGGCCTCAGCGAGCGCATGGTGGTCCAGCGCCACGTTCTGCGCAACGCGTCGCTGCCGATCGTCACCGTGCTCGGCCTGCAGTTCGGCTCGCTGCTCGGCGGGGCCGTGATCACGGAGACCGTCTTCTCGTACCCCGGCGTCGGCAGCCTGCTCGTGCAGGCGATCAACCAGCGCGACTATGTAGTGGTGCAGGGCGCGGCGCTCGCGATCGCGTTCATGTTCACGCTCGTCACGGTGCTGGTCGACCTGCTCTACGTGTCGCTCGACCCACGGCTGCGGCACGCATGAGCGTCGTCCTCGTCCACGGCATGGGCGGCACCGCGCGCACCTGGGAGGAGGTGGCGCCGCGGCTCGAGGCCGCCGGGCACGCGGTCGTGAGCGTCGACAACGAGCTCGCGACGCTGTCGGGCGACGTCGCGAGCACGGTCCGGGCCATCGAGTCGCTCGAGCCACCGGTGGTCCTCGCCGGGCACTCCTACGGCGGCGCGGTGATCACGAACGCCGGCCATCACGAGGCGGTCGCAGCGCTCGTGTACGTCGCCGCCTTCGCGCCCGACGAGGGCGAGACCGTGCAGGGGATCGTGAACCGGTTCCCGATGGCGGCCGGCTCGTCCTACATGGAGCGCGGCGACGGCGGCGAGTGGATCACCGACCTCGCGGCACCCGGCTACTGGAGCGAGATCGCCTGGGACCTGACGCCCGCCCAGCGCGCGAGCGTGCTGGCCGAGACACGCTGGACGGCCGACCGGGTGTTCACGGAGCCGAGCGGGCCGCCGGCCTGGCGGCACCTGCCGACGTACTACGTCCTGGCGACCGAGGACCGGACGCTGCCGACCGAGATCCAGGAGCTGTTCGCAGCGCGCATGGGCGCCGAGCTCACGCGGCTGCCGGGCAGCCACTACACCCCGCGCGTGCACGCGGCGCGGGTCGCCGAGATCATCGACGGCGCGACCCGGGCCGTGGTGACGCGATGAACGACACGATCCTCGAGGCGCGCGGGCTGTCGGTCTCCTTCGACGTCGGCGGCCGCGCGCTGAAGGCGGTCGACGGCGTCGACTTCACGCTGCGGCGCGGCGAGGTGCTGGCCGTCGTCGGCGAGTCGGGGTCGGGCAAGTCGGCGATGGCGATGAGCCTCGTCGGCCTCAACCGCGGGCCGGCGACGACGATCGCCGGTGACGTGCAGTTCGGCGGGCGCAACCTGATCGACGCATCGGCGTCGCAGCTGCGGCGGATCCGCGGCGAGGAGATCGCGATGGTGTTCCAGGACGCCCTGGCGGCGCTCAACCCGCTGCAGCGCGTCGGCAACCAGATCGGCGAGATGATCCGCGAGCACCACGCCGTGTCGCGCGCCGACGCGTGGACGCGGTCCGAGGCGCTGCTCGCCGACGTCGGGATCCCGCGCGCGGCCGAGGCGTCGCATCGCTACCCGCACGAGTTCTCCGGCGGCATGCGCCAGCGGGTCATGACCGCGATCGCACTCGCCAACGACCCGAAGGTCCTGATCGCCGACGAGCCGACCACGGCGCTGGACGTGACGATCCAGGCGCAGGTGCTGGCGCTGCTGCAGCGGCTCAAGGAGGAGCACGGCGCCGCGATCATCTTCATCACGCACGATCTGGGCGTCGTCGCCGAGATCGCCGATCGCGTGATCGTCATGTACGCCGGCCGGATCGTCGAGCAGGGAACGCGCGACCAGGTGCTGTACGCGCCCCAGCACCCGTACACGTGGGGACTGCTCGGCTCGATGCCGCGCGTCGACGGCCCGCGCGCCGACCGGCTGCGGGCGATCCCCGGCACGCCGCTCACCGGCGTCGACCGCCCGGAGGGCTGCGCGTTCGCGCCCCGCTGCCGGTATGCGCACGATGCGTGCGGCCGCCGGCCCGAGTTGCGACAGCGCGCCGGGCAGCCGGACCACCTCGACGCCTGCGTGCTGTCGGATGATGCGAAGGCGGCGGCCGGCCGGCAGGAGGTGGCCTGAGTGGCGCGGCCGCTGATCGAGATCGAGGACCTCGCGGTCGAGTTCAAGCAGACCACGCGCAGCGGCGTGCGCGAGGTCATCCGCGCGGTGGACGGCGTGAGCCTCGAGATCTCCGCCGGCGAGACGCTCGGGCTGGTCGGCGAGTCCGGGTGCGGCAAGTCGACGCTGGGCCGCGCGATCCTGCGGCTCGTGCCCACGACCAGCGGCACCGTGCGCTTCGACGGCGTCGACCTGACCACGCTGCGCGGCGCCGCGCTCCGGCGCGCCCGCGCCGACATGCAGATGGTCTTCCAGGACCCGTTCGGCTCGCTCAACCCGCGCCGGCGCGTGGGCGCGATCGTCGCCGAGCCGCTGGTGCAGACCGGCACGGCGTCCCGCGCCGACGCGAGCGCCGCTGCGCGCGAGGGGCTCGAGCCCGTCGGCCTCGGCGCCGAGGACGCGGGGCGGCGGCCGCACGAGTTCTCGGGCGGCCAGCGCCAGCGCATCAGCATCGCCCGCGCACTGGCGCCGCAGCCGCGCTTCATCGTCGCCGACGAGCCGGTGTCCGCGCTCGACGTGTCGATCCAGGCGCAGATCATCAACCTGCTCGCCGACATCGGCGACCAGGACGGGCTCACGATGCTGTTCATCTCGCACGATCTCGGCGTCGTCCGGCAGGTGGCGACGCGGATCGCGG
>DASSUW010000174.1:0-5319 GCA_035706585.1 Solirubrobacteraceae bacterium
CCGCTCGAGGCGTTCCAGCTGGAGGAGATCGAGGTACCCCAGCCCGGACCGTTCGAGGTGATCGTCCGGGTGATGGCCGCGGGCGTGAACTTCAACAACGTGTGGGCGGCGCTGGGCAAGCCGATCTCGGTGTTCCGCTACCACGCGGAGGATCACCACATCGGGGGCTCGGACGCGTCCGGCATCGTCGAGAAGGTCGGGCCGGGCGTGACGGCCTGGAAGCCCGGCGACGAGGTCGTCATCCACTGCAACCAGGCGTCGTATGAGGACCCGGAGGTCCACGGGCTCGATCCGATGGCCGCCCCGTCGCAGCGCATCTGGGGCTACGAGACCACCTGGGGGTCGTTCGCCGAGTACTGCAAGGTCCAGGCCCAGCAGCTGCTGCCCAAGCCGGCCGCGCTGACCTGGGAGGAGGCCGCGTCGTACGGGCTCACCTATTTCACCGCCTACCGGATGCTGATCAAGCAGACGCAGCTGCAGGCCGGCCACCGGGTGCTCGTGTGGGGCGCCGCCGGCGGCCTCGGCGTGTTCGCGCTCCAGCTCTGCCGCCTGGCCGGCGCCGACGCGGTCGGCGTCGTGTCCTCCGAGGAGAAGGCCGACCTGTGCCGCGAGCTCGGCGCCTGTGACGTGATCGACCGCAACGAGTTCGCGGGCATGATGCGCCGCGGCGACGAGACGCCCGCCGAGGAGAAGGCCCGCTACAAGGAGTCGCGCCGCTTCTGCAAGCTGGTGGAGGAGAAGCTCGGCGCCCCGCCCGACATCGTGTTCGAGCACGTCGGCAAGGCCACGTTCCCCACCTCGGTGCTCGCCGTCAAGCCGTTCGGCAAGGTCGTCATCTGCGCCGGCACGACCGGCTACAACCTCGACTTCGACGTCCGCTACCTGTGGATGAAGCAGAAGCAGATCGTCGGCTCGCACTTCGCCAACGCGTACGAGTGCCACAAGGCGAACGAGCTGATCGAGTCAGGAGCCATCCGTCCCGTACTCTGGAGGACGCTGGGCTTCGACCAGGTGGCCGAGGCGCACCAGCTGATGAAGGACAATGAGCACCTCGGCAAGATCGCGATCCTCGTGGGCGCGGAGGCCGAGGGACTTGGCAAGACCGCGGACGGCCCGGGCGCGATCCGGGCGGAGGTTGGAGCCTGATGGCAGGAGTCGTGAACATCCCCTGGTACGCCACGGTCTTCCGCGGTGACGCGTTCGAGACCGCGCTCCGCGAGATCGCTCCGGTGTCGCTGCGCTACGGCGCCACCGACTATGAGGTCATGCGCTCAAACGACGACCGCTACCGCTTCTTCCAGTTCGCGCACTTCGAGGACAAGGGCGACTTCGAGCGCTACTGGTACGGCCCCGAGTTCATCGATTGGCGTGCCGACTACAGCAGCTGGTACCAGGTCCCCGTGGTCTACAGCTGGTTCGACCGCGTGATCGCCGGGGCGCTCGAGCCCAACCACGTCTCGCCCTAGCGCGGCAGGAACACGACGTACGGGCGCAGGTCCTCGACGGCGTCGGCGTCGAGCCGCAGCACCACGCCCAGGTCCTCGACCGACTTGAAGCCGTCGATCTGCGTGCGCGCGACGGCGATCTCGCGCGCCAGCGCGTCGCTCACGCCGGGCAGCCGCGCCAGCGCGTCGATGCCGGCGTGGTTGACGTCGACGACGCCCATGTGGGTCGCGCCGGGCACGTCGGGCCGGCCGAGCCCCATCTCGAGCGCCGCCCGCGGCTCGCGCAGCGCGAGCCGCTGGGCCTCCTGGCGGCGGCTGATCGTGTCGCGCGCCCGTTCGAGCGGCGTCGTCGGACCCGCGAGCCGCTTGGCGTACTCGCGCCGGGCGACGAACCCATGCCCCGCCCCCGCGATCCAGCCGACCGACATGATGAACGCGCCCAACCCCTCGAGATCGGATTCGTCGGGCGCCGACTCGGTCATGACCAGCCCGCCGTACACGACCACGGCGTAGACGGCGGCCCACAGCCACCATTCCCGCTTGCGCACACGGGCGGCCGCGGCGGCGAACAGCACCGGTGTCAGGAAGCCGAACGGGATCAGCGTCCCGGCCCACCAGAGCCAGGTCACGCCGGTTCGAGCGGCGCCATCGTGAGCCCGGCCTGCTGGAGCTGCTCCCAGTACAGCTCCGCGGTCTCCTTGACCCCCGACCAGACGATCGCGCGACCGGTGTTGTGGATCACGTCGGCGATCGCGTAGCCCTTCTCGACCGTCACGCCGGGAATGATCTTGGCCAGCGTGTGGGCGACATGGTCGAACGTGTTGTGGTTGTCGTTGAGGACGATCACGCGCCAGTTGCCGCCCAGGTCGGTGCCCGGGTCGCCTACGCGCGGGAGCTCGACAACTTCTGACATCACCCGGGTATCTACCCCCGCTTCCTGTGCCAGCGATCAAGACCGAGGAAGAGATGGTCGAGCGGGGCGGCAAGCTCGATCTCGTCGACGTCCTCGGGCGCCCGCTCGGCGATCCGCTGGTGCAGCGTGGCCATGAACGCGTCCTGGTCGTGCGCGCCGGCGAGGCCGGCCTGCCAGCGCAGCGACTCGCGCACGGCGGCGAGCTGCGCCGGCGGATCGTCGGCCGTGCCGAAGTGCGTGAGCGCGAGCG
This sequence comes from Solirubrobacteraceae bacterium, assembly GCA_035706585.1. Lineage (GTDB taxonomy): Bacteria > Actinomycetota > Thermoleophilia > Solirubrobacterales > Solirubrobacteraceae > DASSUW01. Next base: position 2,609 of record DASSUW010000174.1, read on the forward strand.
TCCGCGGCTCCCAGGCGGCGATCGTGTCCAGCGAGCGCTCCCACGCCTCCACGTCGATGTCCGGCGGCGGCGTCGGCGCCAGCGTGAGCCCTGACGGCAGGACCCGCACTCCCGCCATGTCGCCCACGAACGCGACGCCGCTGGCCGGGTGGAAGTAACAGACGTGGTGGGAGGCGTGCCCGGGCGTGTACTGCACGTCGAACCCGAGCACGGATTCGCCGCCGGACAGGATCTTCAGGCGCTCCTCCGGGACCGGGACGACCTCCCCCCAGGTCTCGCGCAGCCCCTCCTCCCCACCGTACAGCCGCGCGGCGCTCGCGACGAGCTTGGCGGGGTTGACCATGTGGGGCGCGCCGCGCTCGTGCACGTACACGTCCAGATCGGGCCAGCGCCGCACGAGCGCGCCCGTCGCGCCCGCGTGGTCGAAGTGGATGTGGGTCAGCAGCAGGGCCCTCGGCCGCTCGCCGCCGAGCGCCTCCAGCAGCGTGGCCTCGCACGACTGGGGCCCGGGATCCACGAGGATCCCGTCCACCTCGAAGCAGGCGATGACCTTCTCCAGGCCGCGGTGCTTGACGTCGATCTGCCGCATCGGCCGCGCAGGCTACGGCAGAATCAGTTGCAATGAGCCACCGCCTCCCGGAGCCCGACAAGCCCTGGCTGATGCGCACGTACGCGGGCCATTCGACGGCGCGCGCGTCCAACGAGCTGTACCGGCGCAACCTCGCGAAGGGCCAGACCGGCCTCTCGGTCGCGTTCGACCTGCCGACGCAGACGGGCTACGACGCCGACCACGAGCTGGCGCGCGGCGAGGTCGGCAAGGTCGGCGTGCCGGTGGCGCACAAGGGCGACATGCACGCGCTCATGGACGGCATCCCGCTCGACCGGATGAACACGTCGATGACGATCAACGCGACGGCCGCGTGGCTGCTCGCGCTCTACATCGTCACCGCGGAGGAGAACGGGATCGCGGTCTCCGACCTCCAGGGCACCACCCAGAACGACATCATCAAGGAGTACCTCTCGCGCGGGACCTACGCGTTCCCGCCCGGCCCGTCGATGCGGCTGATCGCCGACACCGTCGCGTACGCGGTCGAGCACGTGCCGCGCTGGAACCCGGTCAACATCTGCTCCTACCACCTGCAGGAGGCGGGCGCGACGCCGGTGCAGGAGATCGCCTACGCGATGTCCACCGCGATCGCCGTGCTGGACGCGGTCGGCGAGCGGGTGCCGCAGGACCGCATGGGCGCGGTGTTCGGGCGGATCTCGTTCTTCGTCAACGCGGGCGTCCGGTTCGTCGAGGAGCACGCGAAGCTGCGGGCGATGGCCGAGCTGTGGGACGAGCTCGGCCGCGAGCGCTACGGCGTGGCCGACGAGCGCCACCGCCGCTTCCGCTACGGCGTGCAGGTGAACTCGCTCGGGCTCACCGAGTCCCAGCCCGAGAACAACGTGCAACGGATCGTGCTCGAGGCGCTGGCGGTGACGCTCGGCCGCAACGCGCGGGCCCGCGCCATCCAGCTGCCGGCGTGGAACGAGGCGCTCGGGCTCCCGCGCCCGTGGGACCAGCAGTGGTCGCTGCGGATCCAGCAGGTGCTCGCCTACGAGACCGACATCCTCGAGTACCCCGACATCTTCGAAGGCTCCGTCGTCATGGACGGCCTGGTGGGCGAGCTGCTCGAGGGCGCCCGCGCCGAGATGGCCCGCGTGGAGGATCAGGGCGGCGCCGTCGAGGCCGTGCCGTACATGAAGGCCGCGCTGGTCGAGTCGAACCGCGAGCGGATCCGGCGGATCGAGTGCGGCGACCAGGTGATGGTCGGCGTCAACCGCTTCGAGGAGACCGAGCCGTCGCCGCTGACCGCGGACGCCGAGGGCGGGATCCTCGTCGTCGACCCCGCCGTCGAGGCGCAGGCGCGCGACGGGCTGGCGGAGTGGCGCGCCGCGCGCGGCGACGTGACCGCCGCGCTCGACGAGCTGCGCCGCGTCGCGGCGAGCGACGAGAACATCATGCCGGCGACGATCGCGGCCGCCCGCGCGGGCGTCACGACCGGCGAATGGGCCGGCGCGCTGCGCGACGCGTTCGGGTCCTACCGGGCGCCGACCGGCGTCGGCGAGGCCGCGGCGGCGGCGCCCGGGGCCGAGCTCGACGAGCTGCGCGAGGACGTGGCGCGCGTGTCGGAGGCGCTCGGCCGGACCGTGAAGATGCTCGTCGGCAAGCCGGGCCTGGACGGGCACTCCAACGGCGCCGAGCAGATCGCCGTGCGCGCCCGCGACGCCGGCATGGACGTCGTCTACGAGGGCATCCGGCTCACGCCCGCCCAGATCGCCCGCTCGGCGGTCGACGAGGGCGTGCACGTGATCGGCCTGTCGATCCTCTCCGGCTCGCACCGCGAGCTGATCCCGGACGTGCTCGCGGCGCTGCGCGACGCCGGCGGCGGCGACATCCCGGTCGTGGCCGGCGGGATCATCCCCGAGGCCGACGCCGACGCGCTGCGCGCGGCGGGCGTCGCCGCCGTCTTCACCCCCAAGGACTTCGAGCTGACGCGCATCCTGCGCGCGATCGTGAGCATCGTCGCCGACCGCAACGGCGTACGCTCGGCGGCGTGAACGGCGCCGAGCTCGGCGCGCGGCTGCGCGACCGCGACCTGGGAGCGGCGCCGGCGGCGCTGAACCTGCTCGAGACGCGCACCGCGCGCGAGGAGGCGGCCGCGCTCGTC
>DASSUW010000175.1:0-7242 GCA_035706585.1 Solirubrobacteraceae bacterium
GCTGCCGGAAGCGAAGGCGCCGATGGAGCTGCACAACTCGCCGCTGTCGGAGATCGCCTGCCTCGGCTTCGAGTACGGCTACTCGATGGAGGCGCCGGAGACGCTCGTGCTGTGGGAGGCCCAGTTCGGCGACTTCGTCAATTCGGCGCAGGTGATCATCGACCAGTTCATCGTGTCGGCGCTGTCGAAGTGGGGCCAGACGACACGCCTGACGCTGCTGCTGCCGCACGGCTACGAGGGCTCGGGGCCCGAGCACTCGTCGGGCCGCCTGGAGCGGTTCCTGATGCTCGCCGCCGAGGGCAACATCCGCGTGGCGAACCTCACGACGCCGGCCCAGTACTTCCACCTGCTGCGCCGCCAGGCGCGCGTGGCCAAGCAGCGCCCGCTGGTGATCATGACCCCGAAGTCGCTGCTACGGCTGCCGCAGGCGACGTCGCGGATCGAGCACCTGGCCGAGTCGCGCTTCTTCCCCGTGCTGTCCGAGCCGCGGATCGACGAGGAGAAGGTCACCCGGCTCGTGCTGTGCACCGGCAAGATCTACTACGACCTCAAGGGCCACGCGACGCGCGAGAACAATGAGGGCGTCGCGATCTCCCGCGTCGAGCTGCTGTACCCGTTCCCGCAGCAGCAGATCCTCGACGAGGTCGCCCGCTACCCGAACCTGCGCGAGGTCGTGTGGGCGCAGGAGGAGCCGCGCAACATGGGCGCCCGCGCGCACATGTCGCCGCGCCTGCTGCACATCCTCCCGAGCGCGCTGGAGTTCGGCTACGTCGGCCGGCCCGAGCGCGCCTCGCCGGGCGAGGGCTATCCGGCCGCCCACACGGTCGAGCAGAACCGCATCATCCGGACCGCGCTCGACCTCGGGCAGCCGGTGTCGGTGAACCCGGCGAAGATGCCGGGCGAACGCTGATCCAGAGGATCAGGTTCGCCTTGCGGGTATTCGCCCTGGCGGGCGAAACCCGCGGTCGTGGCGGGACGTGCCGCGCGGTCTGAGCAGATCTAGGCGCGCTTGAGTGCGGTGCGGACGCGCTCGCCGGCGGGGGCGAAGTCGGGTGACAGGCGGTCGAGCAGCGTCGCCCAGCCGGGATGCATCGCGATCGCGCGGCGGACGGCGTCGACACCCGCCTGCTCGTCGCCGCTGTGCGCCAGCGCGAGCCCGGCCCAGAACAGCAGCTCGTCGGACTCCGGTGCGAGCTCGGCCGCCTGCCGGTACAGCGCGCCGGCCTCGGCCGGCCGCCCGCCGCCCATCAGCTCGTCGCCGCGGCCGGCGAGCTCGTAGGCGCGCTGGAGCCGCAGCAGCCGCTCGAGCTCACCGATCGGATCCGCGTGGTCCTCGACGCGCAGGTCGATCCGCCGCTGCCACGGCTCGCCCTCGGCCGGCGCCACCACGATGGCCGCCGACTGGCGCCCGCGCACGTCGCCGCCCTCGCCCTCGGCCGCCTTCAACGCCGCCATCAGGCGCTCGGCGAGGTCGCCGCCGGCGTGCTCGAACGCGGCCGACATCGCCTGCGGCACGGTGTCGCGGGCCATCATGTTGGCCTGGCACGACCAGTGCGGGCCGAGCGCGTCGCCGGCGCAGGGGATGCAGTTCGCGCCGGTGTGGACGGCGACGTTGCCCGCGGCGTCGACCACGCCGACCTGCCGGACCGCGCCGAGCGGATCGGCCTCGATCAGCTCGCGCAGCGCGTCGTCGGCCGCCGTACCGTCGGCGATCCGGTCGAGCGCGTGCGGGCCGTGGGCGGGCTCGACGACCGACTGCGTCGCCGCCGCGCCGATCCCGGGCCGCGCCCAGATGCACAGGGAGCCGACGCTGAACCAGTGCGACTGCACGGCCGCCCCGAGCTCCCCCGTGGCGGGGTCGAGCGCGACGATCGAGTACGTGCCGTGGCGCATGACGCGCGAGGATATCCGCGCGCCCCGCGTGTCCGGACCGGGCGGCCTCCCGGCCCGGCAAGATGTCGGCATGCCGACTCGGGCCGAGAGGGTGCTTGCGCGGGTGCGGGGGACCCCGGAAGGGTTCGTCCGCGCCTACGGCGACGTGTCGCCGGGCGCCCCGCGCTTCGCCGGCACCGTGCTCGCCGGCTGCGACGATCCGTCGGTGCCGTGGCACCGGATCGTGCGCGCCGACGGGTCGCTCGCCAAGGGCGCCCGCCAGCGGGCCCTGCTCGAGGCCGAGGGCGTGCCGTTCCGGGGGGACCGCGTCGACATGCGCGTCGCTCGGCTACCGTGACCGCAACTTCGGCGCTGAGTTGTGTTCTGCCAAGGGGGCACTGATGAAGAGGGTTATCGGCATCGCGATCGGATTGCTGGCGGCCGGCGTGGCGGCGACCGCGTTCGCGCTCGGCGGCTCGGCGGCGCCCGAATCGGTCAATGCCTTCCCCCTCCCCGGGGCAGCCACGGCGCTGCGCGGCACCGAGATCAGCCTGCGCGGCGTGACGGCGGCGGACGCGGGCACGATCACCGTGACCGGCTCGCGCAGCGGCGCGCACGCCGGCTCCCTGAAGGCGCACCCCGACGGCAAGGGCGTCAGCTTCGTCCCCAGCGCGGCGTTCCGGGCCGGCGAGCGCGTGACCGTGCGGACCGACCTGTCGGTGAACGGCGCCACGAACGGCGACTACAGCTTCAAGATCGCGCGCGGCGACTACCTGCGTCCGATGAGCACCAGCGAAGATCGCGTGCCGCGGCCCCGCAAGCGCACGTTCCACGCCTACCGGTCGGACCCGATCAAGACGCCGCGCCTCGTGGTGACGCGCCACCGGCGCGGCCGCGCGGCCGGCCTGCTGATGCTCAACACCGGGTGGAGCGACGAGCGGCCCCGCCCCGACGGCGTCCTGATCGCCGATGACCGCGGCCGGCCCGTCTACTTCCAGCCGCGCGAGCCTGGCACCAAGGTCTTCGACGTCAACGTGCAGACCTACCACGGCCGGCCCGTGCTCACGTACTGGGCGGGCAGCTTCGCCGCCGGCTGGGGCTACGGCGAGTACGTCGTCCTCGACGAGAGCTACCACGAGATCGCCCGCATCGGCGCCGTCGGCGGCAACCGCGCCGACATCCACGACATGACGCTCACGCCCGAGGGGACGGCGCTCGTGCCCTCCTACAGCGTCGTGCGCCGCGGCAAGCAGCAGGTGCTCGACAACGTCATCCAGGAGATCGACATCGACAGCGGGCGGCTCCTGTTCGAGTGGCACAGCCTCGACGCGATCCGCCTCTCCGAGAGCCGCGACAAGCCCGAGAGCCGCAAGAAGCCGTTCGACTACTTCCACCTGAACTCGATCGACGTCGCCCCTGACGGCGACCTGCTGATCTCGGCGCGCAACACCTGTGCGGTCTACGAGCTCGACCGCGAGACCGGCGCCGTCAACTGGCGGCTCGGCGGCAAGAAGAGCGACTTCCGCATGGGCCGCGGAACCCGCTTCTGCCGCCAGCACGACGCGCGCTGGGCGGGTGCCGGCACGATGACGATGTTCGACAACCACATCGACCGGATCCGCGACGGCGGCGGGCAGTCGCGCGGGCTGAGGCTGTCGGTCAATCAGCGGCGCAAGCGCGTGCGGCTGCTGCGCGGCTACCCGCATCCGCGCCACCACGCGGTGCCCAACAAGGGCAGCGCACGGGTGCAGAGCAACGGCAACCTGCTCGTCGGGTGGGGCGCCGTGCCGTACATCACCGAGTTCACGCGCCACGGCCGGATCGTGTTCGACGCGCACTTCGCCAGGGCCGACGACGGCACCTACCGCGCGATCCGCGCGCGCTGGCACGGCCGCCCGACGACCACGCCGCGGGCAGCCGCGGACCGTCGCGGCGACCGTACGGCGGTGTGGGCGAGCTGGAACGGCGCCACCGAGGTCGCCCGCTGGCGGGTGCTGGGCGGCGACAGCGAGTCCGCGCTGCAGCCGGTCGCGACGCGCCGCAAGCGCGGGTTCGAGACCGCCTTGGGCGTCGACGGCAGCTTTGCCTTCGTCGCCGTCGAGGCGCTCGACCGCGACGGCCGCGTGCTCGGCACGTCGCGCGTCGTGGCCGCGCGCTGAGCCGCCGGTCCCCATAGGCTGTCGCGGGTGTGGATCCAGCGGGAGATCACGCTGCGGCCGCGGCCGCGCGGATTCCACCTCGTCACGGACGAGGTCGTCGCGGGCGTCCCGGAGCTGGGCGAGGTCCGCGTCGGCCTCGCCCACCTGTTCATCCGGCACACGTCGGCGTCGCTCACGCTCAACGAGAACGCGTCGCCCGACGTGCGCGACGACTTCGAGAGCTGGTTCCACGACGCCGTCCCCGAGGACGCTCCCTACTGGACCCACACGATCGAGGGACCGGATGACATGCCGGCGCATATCAAGGCGTCGCTGCTCGGGCCGGCGCTGACGGTGCCGGTGCGGGACGGCCGCCTCGCGCTCGGCACGTGGCAGGGCGTCTACCTGTGCGAGCACCGCGAGCACGGCGGTCCGCGCTCGGTCGTCGTGACGATCGCCGGCGACGCCTAGATCGCACCGCGACTTTCGCCGCCGCACCGGTTTCTGATCGCCAGCGGCGCCGCGCAGGGACGACACGAACGAAAGGGAAGGGCATGACTCGCTCGAGGAAGCCGCGGATCGCGGCTGCCGTCTTCGGCTGCGCGATCGTCGCCGCGACGGCGCCGGCCGGCACCGCACTGGCCGCCAAGCCGGCCGTCAACATGGAGCGCGTGCTGATGGCGGCACAGCTCGACCAGTACCGGCTCAACAACGGGACGACCGCCGGGGCCGTAAAGAGCGTCAAGCGCGTCCAGCGGTCGCTCCGCCGCCGGCACATCGACGTCGTCGTCGACGGCAACTTCGGTGCGGCGACCGTGGCCGCGTACGCCCGCTGGCAGCGCCGGCTCGGCTACAGCGGCCTGGATGCCAGCGGCATGCCGGGCGAGACGTCCCTGAAGAAGCTCGTCGCCCCGCGCCTGCGGGTCAAGCGCGTCGTCCGGCCCGGCACGCGCCGGGCCTACAGCGGCGTGACGCTCAACGCGCGCACGATCCACATGCTCAAGGCCGCCGGCCACCGGATCCGCAGGACCTGCACGCTCGACCCGACCAAGGGCTCCTACACGGGCCCGGACAGCAGCTCCAAGGCCACGCACGCCGGCGGCGGCGCGGTCGACCTGAGCGTCCGCACGCTGTGCGGGAAGCGCCCGCGCGGCGTCGTCAAGCAGCTCCGCAAGGTCGGCTTCGCCGCCTGGTTCCGCAACTGGCCGGGCAACCAGCACATCCACGCGGTCGCCGTCTCGGACCCGGACATGGCCACCGAGACGGCGTTCCCGGGCTGGTTCGACATGCGCGAGCAGGTCGTCGGCTACGCCCAGGGCAAGGACGGCACGAACGGCGCCGTGACCGGCGCGATGACCCGCCGGCTCACCACCTGGGAGCAGTACAAGCGGCAGCACTGACGCCGCGCGCTCAGCGCCCGCGCCAGACCGGAGCTCGCTTCTCCGCGAACGCGCGGGCGCCCTCGCGCGCGTCCTCGGACTCCATGATCGCGGGCGCGATCGCGCGCATGCGGTCCCAGTCGGCGGCCTCGTCGGCGATCAGGATCTGCTTCGTCGCGGCGACCGCCAGCGGGCCGTTGGCGGCGATCGTGGCGGCCAGCTCGAGCGCGGCGGCGAGCGCGCCGCCCGGCTCGGTCAGCCGCGAGGCGATGCCGAGCTCGTAGGCACGCTCGGCTCCGATCGGGTCGCCGGTGAGTGCCAGCTCCATGGCGACGTGGTACGGGATCCGGCGCGGCAGGCGGATCAGCCCCCCGCCGGCGGCGATCAGCCCGCGCTTGACCTCGGGGATGCCGAAGCGGGCGTCGCGCGCCGCGACGATCAGGTCGCAGGCGAGCGCGACCTCGAACCCGCCGGCGAGCGCCCAGCCCTCGACCGCGGCGATGATCGGCTTGCGCGGCGGGCCCTCGACGATGCCGGCGAAGCCGCGCCCCGGCGCGTGCGGACGCTCCTCCCCCGCCGCGAACGCCTTCAGGTCCATCCCCGCGCTGAACGTGCCGCCGGCGCCGGTCAGGACGCCGGCGCGCAAGTCGGCGTCCGCGTCGAGCCGGTCGAGCGCGGCGGCGATCCCGTCGGCGACGGCGCGGTTGACGGCGTTGCGGACCTCGGGCCGGTCGATCGTGATGACCAGCACGCTCCCGTCGGCGTCGGCGCGGACCATCAGGCGAACAGGGTCAGCGCCGGCTCGCGCTCGCCGCGCAGCTCGGCGAGATCGACCTCCACCCAGTCGAGCCCGCGCGCCTCGGCCAGCACGCGCGCCTGCGGCTTGACGACCTGCGCGGCCAGCACGCCCCGGCAGGCGGCCATCGCCGGATCGAGCCGGATCCGCTCGAGGTAGCGGGACAGCTGCTCGACCGCCTCGATCGTCCCGACGCGCTTGATCTCGACGGCCACCCAGCCGTCGTCGGCATCACGGCACATGAGGTCCACCGGCCCGATGTCGGTCGGCCACTCGCGGCGGACGAGCCGGAAGCCCTCGCCGCACCAAGCCGGCGCGTCGGCGAGCAGCTCCTGCAGGTGGGCCTCGACGCCGTCCTTCTCCAGGTTCGCCGCGTCGAAGTCCATCGCGTGCGTCACGTCGCTCAGCACGTCGGCGAGCACGATCTCCAGGCGGTCATCGCCCTTGAGCTTGCGCACGACGATCCGGCCGTCCTCCTCCTCGACGACGGTCGGCGGCGTCATCCAGTTCAGGGGCTTGTAGCCGCCCGCGTCGGCGTGCACGAGCACCGACCCGTCGGCCTTGAGCATCACGAGCCGCAGCGCCTCGGGCAGGCGCGCCGACAGGCGGCCGGAGTACTCGACGGAGCAGCGGGCGACGATCAGGCGCACGGGACGAGCACCGTACGCCGAACCGCGGACGTATGCGCTCAGGCCGCTTCGGTCAGCTCGCGCGGGGCGTGGGCCAGGACCTGCTCGCGCAGGTCGCGGACCTCGGGGTCCTCGGCCAGCTCGAGCGCGCGCTCGCAGGCGGACAGGCAGTCGGACACGCGGTCGGTGCGGGCCAGCGCGTGCGCGTAGCGCGACCAGGCGGCCGGTGAGTCCGGCGCGAGCTGGGTCGCCTGCTCGCAGGCCGTCACCTCGGCGCCGACGTCGCCCATCAGGTTCGCGACCAGCGCCAGGTCGAGCAGCCCCTGCTCGCTCGTGGCGTGCTCGAGGGCCTCGCGCGCGCCTTCGCGGTCGAAGGTCCGCAGCCGCAGGCGGCCGAGCCGCTCCCACGCGGAGGGGTCGTTCGGCGC
>DASSUW010000176.1:0-16896 GCA_035706585.1 Solirubrobacteraceae bacterium
GGCGCGGTGGTCCCGGCGGCAGCGCCGCTTTCGGCCGGCGCCGCAGCGGCGGGTCCCGACGGGGCCGTCGCGGTCGGGGAGGCCGGCGGTGGGACGGCCGGGCGGGACGGCGACGTGATCGTGATGCCGGTGTCGGCGGCCTCGGCCTCGGACGTCGACATCACGGTCGCCTTGCCCGAGGGGGCCTGAGCGCCGCCGGCCGAGCCCCACATCGCCGCCTCCTCGGCGGCGCTGGGGCCGCCGATGCCGCCCGAGCCCTCCGGCAGATCGGCGCGCGCCTTCGCGGCGGTGCCGCCGGCGATCGTCCGCGAGCCGTTCAGGTACGGCGCCGGGTCGGTGGCCGCGCCGTTCTGGCGCACCTCGAAGTGCACGTGCGGGCCGGTGCAGGAGCCCGTGCAGCCGACCTCGCCGATCTTCTGGCCGGCCTCGACGTACTCGCTCACGGCGACGTCGCGCTCGGACAGGTGGGCGTAGCAGGTGGTCGTGCCGCCGGCGTGCTGGATGCACACCATCTGGCCGTAGCCGCTCTCCTCGCCGGACACGCTGACCGTGCCGCAGTCGGCGGCGCGCACCGTGGTTCCGGTCGGCACCGCGATGTCCTCGCCGCTGTGGGCATGGTCGCCGCGGTCCTCGCCGTAGCCGCCGGTGACGGTGCCACCCGCGACGGGCGTCACGATCCGGCCGTCGGTCGAGCAGCCGCCGGACCCGGTCGCCACCGGCGAGGAGTCGGCCGGGGCCGAGTCCGTGGTCTCGGGCACGGCGGGCGCCTCGTCGGGACCGGCGGGCGGCGCGGCCTGCTCGATCTCGTCGCGCAGGTTGACGCGGTCCGACAGGTCCGGACCGCCGGTCGCCGTGGGCGGTGTGGCGGGCGCCGGCGACGACGCCGACGGGTCGTACGAGGCCTTCACGGACGAGCCCGAGCTCTCGTCGTAGAAGGTCACGTTCGTGCGGAACAGCTGGACCCAGGTCTTGGTGTCGACGACCCCCGTGGCCGGCAGTTCGTGCTGGGACTGGAAGCGCTTGACCGCCCCCTCGGTGATCGGGCCGAAGATCCCGTCGGACGCGACCCGCAGCTGCACCTGGATCGCCGCGACCGCCTCCCCGGTGTCCCCGTAGGAAAGCAGCGCGGTCGGCACGTCCTGGTTCTTGGCCGCCTTGTGCGCGATCTCGGTCTTGCTCACCCCCGGCCGCGCCGACGAGGCCGACGCGATCGGCGCCAGCACGGGCGAGGCCAGGATGGCCGCCCCGGTGGCGATCGTCACGCCCTTCCGGCGCGGCGCCTCCCGCCGCGCCCTGCGGGCACGTTCCCGCCGCCGCTGCGAGCGGTTGAGCGACCGCTCCCACAGCATGGCGGAGCCGAGATCGCGTTCCGATCTCGGGTACGGATCCAGCTCGGATGGACGTGAGTCCACGCTTGGTGCTCCCTTCCTTCTCTTCTGCCTCCGAGGTGAGCTGACGGGCTCGCGCGGAGAAGTCGCGCTACGCCGCCCCCCTTAGAACGGCGATTCGCCCCTGCGACCTGGTCATGTCGCTTTGGGTCCCCCGGCCCGCGCCCCCGGAGGGACGCGAGTTCGGCCTGACGGGACATAAGAATGCACGATCGGCCAGACGGTTGCGGTGTGATGCCGCTCACACATCGTCGCCGCGGCGCTTTAGACCTGCAAACCGCGCCGAACGTCTCGCGCGTATGAACCGTGCCGACCGCGCGGTCGGCCGAGGCGTGACACAGGCGCGGTGCCGCGCGTAGGTTGGGCGTATGGGTCGACGCGTCGTGGCGATCGCGGTACTCGGCGCGCTTGCCGCCGTCTGCCACGGCTGCGGCGCATCCGAGACCTCGCCGCCCCCGGCGGCGACATCCGGCCGCGTGGTCGTGCCGCGGGTCGTCGGGATGCCTCGGACCCGCGCGACCTGCGAGCTCGCCGGCGCAGGGCTGCGCTGGCGGTCGGCCGGAGAGTCGCGAACGCATCGCCGGCCGCTGCTCGCCTGCGACGACGAGGGCGCCGCCGTCGCCCCTGATCCGACCATCGAGCAGCAGCGCCCCGAAGCCGGTCGCCGGGTACGCCGCGGCAGCGTGGTCGTGCTCGAAGACGAGTGCACGCTGCTGCGGTTCGCGCCGCGCGGAGCGGCGTGCCTGTAGCGGTCCGGACGCGGTCCGTCGCCCCGCTCTGCGCGGGGCGCCGCTAGTTCAGCGACGGGTCGAGCGGCATCGTCGACAGCAGCGCGTAGCGCCGCCCCTTGCGCCGCAGCACCGACGCCCACAGGCCCGACGCGTCGTCGCTGAAGATCTCCTCGCGCAGCGGCGGCTCGACGATCCAGGCCTCCTCCTCGAGCTCGCCCTCGAGCTGGCCCGGGCCCCAGCCGGCGTGCCCGGCGAACACGCGGGCGCGCCGGATCGCCCCTTCCAACGCGTCCGGATCGTCGGCGTCGGTCCCGATGAAGCCGAGGTCGTCGTCGACCAGCGCGCCCGCCACGTCGGGACGGTCGAACTCGGCCAGCACGATCACCGCCGTCTCGGCGACCGGGCCGCCGACGTAGACCTGCTCGTCGTCGCCGGTCAGCCACGCGAGATCGGGCACCGCCTCGATCACCGTCGAGGCGGCCGGGCGGTTGAGCACGAGGCCCATCGCGCCCTCGTCGGTGTGCTCGGCGATCAGCACGACCGTGCGGACGAAGTTGGGATCGAGCAGGGTGGGCGATGCGAGCAGGAGCTTGCCGCGCAGCGACTCGGCCATACGCCGTATTGTGATCACATGCGCGTGCGAGTCCGTCTGGGCGCTGGGCTGAGCCGCTTTGCGGACGCACCGCTGCTGTCGCTGGAGCTCGCCGAGGGCGCCAGCGTCGACGACCTCCTCGCCACGCTCGGAGCCGAGCAGCCGGCCCTCGCGCCGGCCCTGCACTCGGCGCTGCCGGTCCTCGCCGGCCAGCAGGTCGAGCGCGAGCAGCGCCTGAGCTCGGGCGACGAGGTCGCCCTGTTGATCCCCGTCGCCGGAGGAGGGTGACCACCGTGGCCACGATCGAGACCCGCCAAGCCCGTCAGACCGTCTTCGTGGACACGTTCACGAACGGCCTGCTCGGCCCCGACGTCCCGATGCTCGGACCGGTCGCCGACGGCGGCCACATCGTCGTCAACACGACGCCGGGCTGCTGGGGGCCGATGATCACGCCGTCGATCCGCGGCGGCCACGAGGTCTGCATGCCGGTGGCGGTCGACGGCGCCCGTGTCGGGGACGCGATCGCGATCCGCATCCGCGACATCGAGGTCACGAGCCTCGCCACCGCGTCCGGGAACGACCAGACGATGGAAGGCCGCTTCAACGGCGACCCGTACTGCGCGCCGGTCTGCGCCGGGTGCGGGACCGAGTGGCCGGACACGCGCGTGGACGGCATCGGTCCCGAGTCGGTCCGCTGCGCCAACTGCGGCGCCGACGCCACCCCGTTCACGTTCACCAACGGCTACACGATCGCGTTCGACCCCACCCACACGGTCGGCGTGACGGTCGACGGCGCCACCGCCGAGCGGTTCGCCAGCGACGCCGCCCGCATGGCGGCGCTGCCCGACAACTCGCAGCAGAACCCGATCCTGCTGTTCGCCCCGCACGACATCGTCGGCATGGCCACGCGGCTGCGGCCGTTCATGGGCCAGCTCGGCACGTCCCCGTCGGCGACGATCCCCGACTCGCACAACGCCGGCGACTTCGGCTCGTTCCTGGTCGGCGCGCCGCACCGCTTCGCGCTGACCGCCGCGGAGCTGATGCAGCACAAGACCGACGGCCACATGGACATCGACGCGGTTCGCCCGGGCGCGATCCTCGTCTGCCCGGTCAAGGTCGACGGCGGCGGCGTGTACCTCGGCGACATGCACGCGATGCAGGGCGACGGCGAGATCGCCGGCCACACGACCGACGTCTCCGGCACGGTCACGCTCGAGGTCGAGGTGATCAAGGGCCTGAGCATCGACGGCCCGGTCCAGTTCCCGGTCGCCGAGGACCTCCCGTTCCTGGCCCGGCCGCTGAGCGAGGAGGAGCGCCTGCGCGCGCTCGCGCTCGCCCGCCGGCACGGCATCGAGGCGCTCGAGGAGAGCGCGCCGGTCTCCGTCATCGGCAGCGGGCCCGACCTGAACTCGGCGACCGACAACGGGCTCGCCCGCGCCGCCGAGCTGCTCGACATGACCGTGCCGGAGGTCATGAACCGGGCGACCGTCACGGGCGCGATCGAGATCGGCCGCCACCCCGGCGTCGTCCAGGTCACGTTCCGCGCGCCGGTCGACCGGCTCGAGGCCCGCGGCCTGCTGAGCTACGCACGCGAGCTGTACCCCGGATAGCGTTTGCCGCCATGAGGACGAGGGTTGCGCTTGCCGCCATGACGGCGGCCCTACTGACGATGCCCGCCGCCGCCCACGCGCGCGTAATCCGGGCCGAGACGATCCTGCCGCCCGGCCAGTCGGGCTACGTGCCCAAGGCCGGGACGAACCCGCACCTGACCGACCAGCTGGCGATGTACGAGTCGTTCCTGTACAAGCCCGCCGGGTTCGACCTGCCGGGCACGCCCGAGACCCCGTTCGCCGGCGTGACGATCACGCGCGACGCGTTCGGCGTGCCGAACGTCCACGCCGGCAACGATCGCGACCTGTGGAAGGGCGTCGGCTACGCGATGGCGCAGGACCGGCTCGTCCAGCTGGAGCTGTTCCGGCGCGCCACCCAGGGCCGCCTGGCCGAGGTGCTCGGCGACAGCCGGCTCGAGAGCGACATCGTCGCGCGGCGCGACTACTACACGCCGAAGGAGCTGCGCCGCATGGTCGCCAAGCTGCCCGCCGCGCTGCGTGCCCGCTTCGACGCCTACGCCGAGGGCATCAACGCCTGGATCGCCAGGATCGCCGCCGACCCCTCGCTGCAGCCGCTCGAGTTCGCCGCGCTGCAGCTGACGATGGCGCCGTGGCGCCCCGTCGACTCGGCGTCGATCGGCGTGCAGCTCGCGCGCACGATCCCGAGCGACGACGGCCGCGAGCTGGAGAACTGGGCGGCGCTGCGCAAGCTCGGCGCCAAGCGCTTCGCCAAGCTGCTGCCGCTGCGGCGCAAGGGCCAGGTCGCGACGATTCCGGCCTCGGAGGGCCGCTTCCCGTCCACGCCCGGCCGCACCCGCAAGGACGAGCGGATCGGCTACACGCGCTCGCGCCGGTTCCTGCGCGGCCTGAAGGCCCCCAGGGCGGCGGCGAGCGCGGCTGCGCTGATCCGCGGCGGCTCGGACGCGTGGGCCGTGCGCGGCAGCGGCAGCCGTTCGTGGCTGTTCCACGGCCCGCAGCTCGGCTTCGAGATCCCCGAGCAGCTGGCCGAGTTCGAGGTGCACCGGCCGGGGCTCGACGCCCGCGGGGTCACGCCGCCCGGCCTGCCGCTCGTCGGCATCGGCCGCAACGACCACATCGCGTGGGCGATGACGAGCAGCCTCAGCGACGACGACGACCTCTACGCCGAGCGCCTGAAGGGCCGCGAGCGCTACCGCTTCAAGGGCCGCGTGCGCAAGATGAAGTGCCGCACCGAGCGGTTCGCGGTGGCCGGCGAGAAGAGCGTCAAGCGGCGCCTGTGCCGCACGCTGCACGGCCCGGTGCAGGCGCGCCGCGGCAAGCGCACCGCGTTCGCGCGCCGGTACGCGATCTGGCGCCACGAGATGGACACGCTCGTCGGGCTGGCCGAGCTCAACGAGGCGGACACCGTCCGCCAGGCCCAGCGCGCCCTGACCAAGGTGAGCTGGACCGAGAACACGACGGTCGCCGACGACCAGGGCAACATCGGCTTCTTCGCCGGCGGGCGGCTGCCGAACAAGCCCAAGCGCTGGGACGAGCGGCTTCCGTTCCCCGGCACCGGCAAGGCCGAGTGGCGCGGGCTGCTGAAGGTCCGCCAGCGCCCGCATGTGATCAACCCGCCGCAGGGCTGGCTGGCGAACTGGAACAACATGCCGTCGGTCGGCTGGACGGCGGGTGACGCGCCGGCCACCGAGCGCGTCAACGGCCGCCTCCACCGCGGCGCGCTGCTGTTCCGCGAGGTCGCCCGCGTCGCCGCCGCGCCGAGCTATGACGCGGTGAAGGGCGTCGACCGCGTCGTGGGCACGACCGCCCAGCAGCGCGTGCTGCTCGACGCGCAGCTGCGCAGCGCGGCGAGCGGCGCCACCGGGGCCGCCAAGACCGTGCTCGACACGATCGTCGCCTGGGACGGCAACTACGACCGCACCGACGCGGCCGGCACCGTCGACCCGGGCGTCGCCGCGTGGGAGGCGTTCACGGCCGCGGCCGAGCGGTCGCTGCCGCGCGCGGCGCGCGACTGGCTCGGCGGCCCGGGTCGCTCGCACCAGTTCGACTTCGGGGCGGCGGCGGCCACCGCGATCCTGCGCGGCGCCGACCTGCAAGAGCTCGCCGCCGACGCGGCGACCGCGTTGCAGTCGCGCTTCGGATCGGCCGATCCGGCCGGCTGGCGCGAGCCGCGGCGGATGTACGAGGTGACCGCTACCGGCGGCGCTTCGCCGCCCGCCTTGAAGTTCTATGACCGCGGCACATGGCAGCAATCCGTCGAGCTCGGGCCTTAGCGCGCCGCCGCTTGGCGTGGCCCTTCTTGCGGCACTGCGAGCTGCTCACCGTCTGGGCGCGGCCGACCTTCCGGTCGGCCACCCGGACGGTGGGCGGCGAGGCCGCCGAGGCGCGGCCGTCCTGGTTGGTCGCGACGACCTGCACGCGCAGCCGGCGGCCGCGGTCGGCGCGCCTGGCGCGGTAGTTGGCGCGGGTGGCGCCGCCGATGTTGATCCACCTGCGCCCCCGCTGGCGCTGCCAGCGATAGGAGTAGCTGATCGGGCCGTTGCGCCACGTGCCGCCGTTGGCGAGCACGACCGCGCCGCGGCGCGGTGAGCCGACGACCTGCGGGCCGGCGGTCGCGACCGGCGGCTCGGGAATCAGGCCCGCCATGCCGCCACCGCAGGCGGGGGCGATCGTCACGCAGGGGGCGAGGAAGTCGTTGTCGTAGACGTTCCAGTGCGTCGCGAGATAGCTGCCGACCGCCGGCGCCGGGTTGAAGTAGTCGTCGCGGCCGCAGTCGTAGACCTGCGGGATCGCGCCGCCGATGCGCGGGCAGTCGTTGCGCATCGCGTGCGCGGCGCCCGCGTCCTCGAGGTAGCACATGACGTCGGCGCCCTGCCAGCAGTGGCCGTAGCGCGGGTCCTGAAAGCCGAACGGCTGGGTCGAGTGCGGCGCCGACCACTGCACGCCGCCGAGGTTGTGCGTGATCTCGTGCAGCAGACCCTCCGGCCACCAGCCGCGCGTGCTCGCGCCCGGCGCGGCCTGGCCGTCGCGCGAGAACAGCACGGAGGCGAACCCGCCGCGGTTGTGGACGTTGTCGGCGCCGGGCCGGTCGCCGTACGCGCCGAGCACGTTCTCGCCGAGGCCGTAGTCGTAGCCGGCGCCGTTGAGCGTGTCGGCGTAGACGACGACGTTGCGCGGCGCGTCGGACGGCCCGAGGTTGTTCTCGACCTCGCTGACGATCGCCGTGAAGTTGTCGACGTAGCGCGAGCGCGGACCGCTCAGGTGGACGACCTGCAGGTCGACGAACTGCGGCCCGCAGCGCGTGCCCATGTCGAACCGCAGGGCCTTCTTGCCGCCGCTCTGGGAGGCGAGGAAGCGCTGGACGAGCGCGACGTTGGCCTGGATCGCGTCACGCCAGCCGGCGAAGCGGTCGGGCCGGTCGGCGGGGTGCGCGTAGACGATCTTGAAGCGGGGGGAGCCGGCGGGGAGCGCGGCGTGCGCGACGTCGTCGCTCATGCGCTCGTCGCCGCACCAGCCGTAGGGGAGCGCGTCCGGGGCGCCGGCGGCCGCCGCGGTGGCGGCAACGTTGACCTCGCTGAGCTCGTCGCGCGTGTCGCGATGCGTCAGCGACCCCTCGACGCCGTGCGCGGCGGCGGGGGTCGTCCCGGCAAGCGTGATCGCGAAGACGAGCAGGACGAGGCGCATCTCGCCCCGGTAGTCGGCCGCGGCGCGAGAACTTCAACTGCGGCATTGAGGGGCGACGCGATCGGGTGTGCTCGCTTGACCCCCATATACGCCGTCAAGTGAGCACACCCACCGGTGGCGCACCCCTCGATGCCGCAGTTCAGACGGCCTGGACCAGGTCCCGGCCGGGGTCGATCCCCCAGCGCCCGGCGAGCGCGGCCAGGTCGGCGCTCAGCGGCCAGCGGTCGGGCAGCGGGTCGCCCTCGAAGTCCGGAGCGGCGCCCTTGAGCGCCATCGAGCCGGTGTTGTCGCCGATCGCGCGGATCTCCGCGACCTCGGCGTCCGACAGCGGCGACGCGGCCGGCAGCGCGGCCAGCTCCGCGCGCTTGGCCTCGACCGGCCGGCCGCCGATCTCCTGGATCAGCGTCGGCGCGACGCAGGCGACGGGCGCGTGCGCGAGGTTCCACGCGCACGCGAGCTGCAGCATCGTGAGCCCGTGCCGCTCGGCGATCGGGCGCATCCGCTCGATCCGCTCACGCCCGCGCTCGACCCAGCCCGCCGGCCGGAACGAGCGATGGTCGCGCGGCGCGAACTCGTGCCCGGGCAGCACGTCGTCGTGGAACAGCCCGCCGTAGTCGACGACGCGGGTGATCAGGCGGACGTCGTGGCGGCGCGCAGCGTCGAGCACCAGCTCGCCCGGCCACGGCTCGAGCGGATTGAGGATCACCATCGCCCAGTCGATCCGATCGCCGAACCGCTCCAGGCAGTCGATCAGGTCGAGCGTGAAGCCGTTCGCCGGGCCGGGCGCCACGCCGAGCGCGCCGGCCAGCCCCGCCTCGCGCACGGCGGCCATCCCGTCCCACACCCGCTCGTCGGTGTAGCCCGTGCGGTCGGGGTTGTGGAGGAGCAGCACGTCGAACGCGTCGACGCCGATCCGCGCAAGGCTGCGCTCGACCGCCATCCGGATGTAGCCCGCGTACTCGCCGGCGCCGCGCAGCGCCGGATCGGTGAAGCGCGGGAAGCCCTTCGCGCCCTGCCGCTGTCCGGTGTAGAAGTCGTGGCCGATCGCGCCCACCAGCTGGTACTGCGAGCGCGCCAATCCCTGCAACGATCGGCCGAGAACGGTGTCTGCTTCCCCGGCGCCGTAGGCGTCCGCGGTGATGACCGTCGAGATGCCTCCGCCCGGGCGCAGCAATGCCTCCAGGCGCGGCTCGTCGAGCGGCTCGCCGAAGTGCATGAACCGGCCGCCGCTCCATGTCCCGAGGGCGGTATGGCCTAGCGACCGCATCCATCCCGAGTCTAGGATGTTCTCTAGCTGACGGTGGGTCTAAAGGGTCAGATCGGGCACGCCGATTGCACGCATGGTGGAAATCCGTCCACTCTCGCTCATTTTTCTCATGTTCGCGCTCGTCCTGCCGACGCGCGCGGCGGCCGCCGAACCCGCCCGGATCATCCTCAAGCGCGACGGCGGGCTCAGCGGCGCCGAGCGGCGTGACATCCGTGCGGACGCCGGTGTTCGCCTGATCGAGACCCTGAGCGTTCCGCGGACCGAGGTCGTCGCGGCTCCGGCGCGCGACGCGGCCGGCGCCCTGCGCGACCTGCGCGCCGACCGCGACGTCGTCTACGCCGAGATCGACCACCGCCGCACGGCCAACGCCGACCCGTACTGGGCGTGGATGTGGGGGCTCAACAACCCCGGCACGAACCGGTTCCTCGGCGGCACCGAGGACGCGGACATCGACGCGCCGGAGGCGTGGGAGCTCACGTTCGAGGGTGCCGAGGGCCCGGTGGCGATCAGCGGCTCCGGCGTGATCGTCGCCGTCGTGGACTCCGGGATCGACGTCACGCACCAGGACCTCGGCGGCCAGGTCGCGTCCCAGCGCAACTTCGTCGACGACCGCGGCGCGACCGACGTCACCGACGGCACGGGCCACGGCACGCACGTCAGCGGCACGATCGCCGCGGTCCGCGACAACGACACCGGCATCGTCGGCGTCGCCCCGGCAGCGAAGCTCATGGCGCTGCGCGCGCTGGGCGACGACGGCGGCGGCTTCGACTCCGACATCGCCGAGGCGTTCCGCTACGCCGGCGCGCACGGCGCGCGCATCGTCAACGCGTCGCTGGGCGGCTCGGGCGCCTCGCACACGCTCGACGCCGCCATCAGCGCCTATCCGAACACGCTGTTCGTCGTGTCGGCGGGCAACGGCGGCGGCGACGAGGTCGGCGACGACAACGACGCCGCCGACGTCTGGCCCTGCAACTCGCCGTACCCGAACGTGATCTGCGTCGGCGCGTCCGACCCGCGCGACGAGCGCGCGACGTTCTCCAACTACGGCGCCGAGACGGTCGACCTGTTCGCGCCCGGCGTGAAGATCCTGTCGACGATCCCGTTCGACACGATCGCGGGGTTCGAAGAGGACCCGTACGTGTTCTTCGACGGCACGTCACAGGCCGCCCCGCACGTCTCGGGCGTCGCCGCGCTGATGCTCCAGGCCGATCCGCTCCTGAGCGCGCAGCAGCTGCGCGAGATCCTCGTCGACGCCGCCGACGACAAGCCGGCGTTCGAGAGCTACTCGGTGTCGGGCGGCCGGCTCAACGCGGCGACGGCGGTTGCGACCGTGCTCGAGGGCGGCATCCCGCGCGACAGCGACGGCGACGGCGTCGTCGACGCGGCCGACGCCTGCCCGGCAGTCGCCGCGCCCGGCCAGTCCAACGGCTGCCCGCTCGACCGCGACAGCGACGGCCGGCCCGACGCGGACGACAACTGTGACGTGAACGCCAACCCGACGCAGGCCGACGCCGACCGCGACGGGATCGGGGACGCCTGCGACCCGACGCCGCGCGGCCCGGACATCGACCACGACGGCAAGGGCTCGCTCGACGACCGCTGCCCGACGGTCTACGGCACCGACCCCTACGGCTGCCCGATCGTCGTCAGCGCCCCGGTGTCCACCGACCGCGACCACGACGGGCGCATCGACCGGGCCGACGCGTGCCCGAACGAGCCGGCGCACAGCAACGACGGCTGCCCGCTGCCGGCCGTCACCGCACTGGCGACGAAGTCGCGCAAGCGCCGCGCCAAGGTCACCGTGCGCACGAGCCGCGCCGCGACCGTGAGGATCACCGTCCAGCGCAAGCGCGGCAAGCGCTGGCGCCGGGTCGCGCGCAAGACGCTCGCGACGAGCCCGACGCTCCGCGCGCGGCTGAAGACCAAGCGCCTGCACCGGGGCCGCTACCGCGCCGTGGTCGTGCTCTCCAGCAACGCCGGCCGCGCGCGTGCGGTCAGGCGCGGCTTCCGCGTCCGGTAGACATCCGCGGGTGTCCGCCTGCCGCCTCGGGGTCCTCGCCTTCGGCGACTCCATCACGAACGGCGGCGGCGAGCTGCAATGGGGCGTCGCGCTGCAGTCGTGGGCGCTGTGGGTGGCCCGTGCGCTGGCGCTCCCGTACTCGCCGTTCGCCGTCGACGGCGCGCGCATCGGCGACGTCCTCGCCCACCAGCTGCCCGCCGTGGCCGCGGACGCGCGCTACGACCTCGGCTGCCTGTACGTCGGCGTCAACGACGTGCGCGCGCCCGACTGGGACCGCGCCGCGTTCGAGCGCGGGCACCGCACGGCGCTCGCGTTCCTCGCCGAGCGCTGCGAGCGCGTGCTCACGATGACCGTGCCGCTCGACCTCGGCCGGCCGCGCGCCGGCGCCAAGGTGCACGAGGTCAACGCCGCGATCGAGGCGTCGGCGCGCTCCGTCGGCGCGCTGGTGGTCGACCTGCGCGACTTCGGCGCCCGCAACCTCGTGATGACCGATCACGTGCATCCGACCGCATTCGGCCAGATCGCGATCGCCGAGCGCGCGCTCGCCGTGCTCGCCGCCGACGGCCTGCCCGCGCGCCGGTCACCCGCCGCGATGATCAGCTACGAGACGACCCGCTGGCGGCGGCTGCGCGGCGACCTCACGTACGTGTATCGCCACTCGAAGGTGTCGGCTCGCGCTGCCTGGGATCGATACCGAGCTGGTCGAAGCGGCGCGTCAGGTAGCGGTAGGTGAACCACAGGGTGCCGAGGAACGCCGGCCAGCCCAGCACGACGACCGCACCCGCGAGCGCGCCCTCCTTGCCGGCCGCGATCAGCACCGTGTAGACGGTCGCGCGCACGCCGAACAGGAGCACCCACGCCAATGACGCCTCGGCGAACGGCCGCCGGATCCGCGGGTCCTCGCGCCAGCCGCCGGGGATGTGGTAGAGCGGCGCGGCGATCAGCCCGACGAGCGGGCGCTTGACGAGGATCGAGAGCAGGAACGCGAGCGCGAGCCCGGCGTTCTGCAGCGCCCGCGGCACGAAGTAGCCGGACGCGCTGCCCGTGCGCAGCGCGATGAACACGCACAGCCCGGTTCCGAGCACGCCGCCGATCGCGTTGGCGAGCGGGTGCCGGCGGATCGCCCGGTAGAGCGCCATCACGCCCGCGATCGCCAGCGCGGCGATCGCGGCGGTGTCGAGGTCGGCGAGCGCGTTGACCGTGACGAACGCGACCGGCCCGAGCCCCGTGTCGACGATCGCGCGCCGGTCGCGGAGCATGTCGAGTGGGCTCGGCGGCTGTGACGTCACTTGCGCGCGGTCAGCATGAGGTTGTAGAAGACGTGTGGCGGCAGCCGCGGCTCCAGCGCGCGCCGGTCGACCGCCTGCAGCAGGATGTAACCGCGATAGGCGTACTGGATCCAGCCCCACGGGATGCCGGCCGGGTCGGCGGTCGCCTCCAGCGTCCGGTTGAACCAGCCGAACCAGTTCGCGAGCAGCTCCTCGCCCTGGACGCGCACGTCGCGCAGGCCCGCGGCCGCGGCGTGCCGCTCGAGGTCGGCGGGCACGAACGCGTGGACGTCGACCAGCCCCTCCAGCTCGTGCTCGTCCGACTCCTCGGCGGGCGCGGGCCGCAGCCTCAGCGCCCGCCGCCACGCGGGGGCGAGCCGCACGGCCGCGCGCTTGGGAACGGCGGCGATGCGGTCGCCGTGGCGCGACGGCTCGCCGGCGAAGAACAGCGTCCCGCCGGGCGCCAGCACACGCCGGAACTCGGCGAACGCGCGGTCCAGGTCGGGCAGGTGGTGCAGCACGGCGTGCCCGAGCACGAGGTCGAAGCTCTCGTCGTCGAACGGCAGCGAGGACGCGTCGCACGCCGCGGTCTGGACCGCGAGCCCGAGCTGCTCGGCGTTGTGCTCGAGCGTCTCGAGCATCCCGGGCGAGATGTCGGTGCACGTCGCGGCGCCGATCACGCCGTCCTGCATGAGGTTGAGCGAGAAGTAGCCGGTCCCGGCGCCGATCTCCAGCGAGCGCGCGAACGGCCCGGGCCGCTCCCCGAGCAGCTTCGTGACCTTGCCGAGCACCTGGCGGCGGCCGATCTCGCCGAACGAGATCCCCCACTTGGCGTCGTAGTCCCCCGCCGCCACGTCGTGGTAGCGGCGGTTGACGTCGAGGATCTCGTCGGGAGCGGTGGGAGCGGCCATCGACCGCCTGAGTCTAGATGCGTCCGGCGGCCTCGGTCGCGGCTCGCAGCCGGCGCGCGAGGTCCGTGCCCGGCATGCGCTCCAGGCGCCACTTCCACGCGCCCGTCGAGCGGCCCGGGGTGTTCATGCGCGCCTCCGAGCCGAGCCCGAGCACGTCCTGCATCTGCGCCATCGCCACGCGTGCCGGCGACGCGAACGCGAGACGGATGAGCGACCAGTGCGGTGTGCGCTCGCGCACGGCGGCGGCCGCGATCGCCTCGTCGACCTCGCTGCGCACCGCCGGCTCGAGCGCGTCGTACCAGCCGCGAACCGTGTCGTTGTCGTGCGTGCCGGTGTAGACGATCACGTCGCTCGCGTGGTTGCGCGGCGCGTGCACGTTCGCCGGGTCGTCGGAGCCGAAGCCCCACTGGAGCACGGCCATGCCGGGGAAGCCGAGCGACTGCCGCAACCGCGTCACGGCCGGCGTGATGACCCCCAGGTCCTCGGCGATCAGCGGCAGCTCGCGCTGCAGGTCGCGCGCCGCGGCCGCGAACGGCGCCCGCCCCGGTCCGCGCTGCCAGCGGCCCGACAGCGCGTGGCGGGCGCCCCGCGGCACCGCCCAGTAGGCGACGAAGCCGCGGAAGTGGTCGATGCGCGCGACGTCGTAGAGCTCGAACGTGCGGCGGAAGCGCTCGGTCCACCAGCGGTAGCCGCGGCGCCGGAGCGCCGGCCAGTCGTACAGCGGGTTGCCCCACAGCTGGCCCTTGTCGGTGTAGGCGTCGGGCGGCGTGCCGGCGACCGCGTCCGCGCGGAACAGCTCCGGGTGCGCGCGGTGGTCGGCCGATCCGGGGGCGACGTAGATCGGCACGTCGCCGATCAGCCGCACCCCGCGCGCCTCGGCATGCGCGCGCAGCGCCGCCCACTCGCGGTCGAACCGCACCTGGTCGGCGATCGAGCCGCGCTTCGCCCAGTCGTCGATCCAGAACGCGTTGCGCTCGCGGAAGTCCAGCTCGGCCGCCTTCGGCACCGGCGCGCGCGGCTCGGCGAGCAGGCCCGGCCAGGCGGCGAACGCCGACGCCGACTTGTACGGCGAGCCGTGCCGGTCCGGCGGCCCGAGCGGCAGCATCTGCCACCACGACTGGCCCGCGTCGGCGAGCCAGTCCACGAACCGGTGGGCTTCGCGCCCGAGCCGTCCGCCGGGGAGCGAAGTGGGGTGCAACTGGACGCCGCTGGAACGGGAGAGGTTCATGTAAGTGCGATCACGGATAACTTGCGGCGAGGAATGCCCGCGCCAAAGGGAGCCGAATCTCCGGCGAGGATCCGGATCAACTACCCCGCGCCGACGGTCGACGGCGGACGCTACCCGGCCAAGCGCTGCATCGGCGACACGGTCACCGTGTCGGCCGACATCTTCCGCGACGGCCACGAGATCCTGCGCGCCGTCGTCCGCTACAAGGCGCCGGGGTCGCGCCGCTGGGTCGAAGTGCCCATGCAGCCGCTCGACGCGCACATCAACGGCGTGCGCTGGCAAGGCGAGTTCACGGTCGAGACCGCCGGCCGCTGGGAGTGGACGATCGAGGCCTGGAGCGACCAGTTCGCCACCTGGCGCGACGAGCTCCAGCGCAAGGTCGCCGCCGCGCAGGACGACCTCGCCGGCGAGATGTCCGAGGGCGTCGTGATGCTCGAGGACGCCGCCGCGCGCGCCCGCAGCGGCGACGACCGCGCCACGATCGAGGGCGCGCTCGACGCGATCACGGGCGGCGCGTCGCCGCAGGCCGCCCTGGCGCCCGACCTGTTCGAGGCGATGGAGAGGGTCGCCGAGCGCCACGGCGCGACGCGGCTGCCGCAGAACGTCGCGATCGACGTCGACCGGGTGCGCGCCCGCTTCTCGTCCTGGTACGAGCTGTTCCCGCGCTCGTGGGGCGGCCTGAAGGGCGTCGAGGCGCAGATCCCCGCGATCGCCGAGCTCGGCTTCGACGTCCTCTACTTCCCGCCGATCCACCCGATCGGCCGCAAGAACCGCAAGGGCCGCAACAACGCGCTGACCGCCGGGCCCGACGATCCCGGCTCGCCGTACGCGATCGGCGCGGCCGAGGGCGGGCACGACGCCGTGCACCCCGAGCTGGGCACGATGGACGACATGCGCTCGTTGTGCGCCACCGCGCGCGAGCACGGCATGGACGTGGCGCTCGACCTCGCGCTCAACGCGTCGGCCGACCACCCGTGGCTGACCGAGCATCCCGAGTGGTTCCTGCAGCGGCCGGACGGCACGATCAAGTACGCCGAGAACCCGCCCAAGAAGTACCAGGACATCTACAACTTCAACTGGGACACGCCGGCCTGGCGGGAGATGTGGGAGGAGTGGCTGCGGATCATGCTGGTGTGGGTCCACGCCGGCGTGAAGGTGTTCCGCGTCGACAACCCGCACACGAAGCCGTTCCCGTTCTGGGAGTGGCTGATCGCCGAGGTCCACAAGGTCGACCGCGACGTGATCTTCCTGGCGGAGGCGTTCACCCGCCGGGCGGTCATGCGCGAGCTGGCCAAGCTCGGCTTCACGCAGTCGTACACGTACTTCACGTGGAAGAACTCGCGCTGGGAGCTCACCGAGTACGTCAACGAGCTCGCGTGGGGGCCGGAGCGCGAGTACTTCCGGCCCAACTTCTTCCCGGTCACGCCGGACATCCTGCACGCGTACCTGCAACACGGCGGGCCGCCGGCGTTCGTCGCGCGGCTCGTCCTGGCCGCCACGCTGAGCCCGAGCTACGGGATCTACTCCGGCTACGAGAGCTTCGAGAACTCGCCGGTCCGCGAGGGCAGCGAGGAGTACCTGAACTCGGAGAAGTACGAGGTCCGCGAGCGAGCGCTCGACGGGCCGCTGCTGCCGATGATCCGCCGCATCAACGAGATCCGGCAGGAGAACCCGGCGCTGCAGGTGCTCTCGAACGTCTTCTGGCTCGAGACCCAGAACGACGGGCTGATCGCGTACGCGAAGCAGATCCCGGGCAACTGCGTCATCGCCGTGGTCAACATCGATCCGCACACCGCGCAGGAGGGCGCCGTGACGATCCCGGCGCAGCTCGGGCTCCCGCCGGTGTTCGCGGTCGAGGACCTGCTGACCGGCGACCACTACGACTGGCGCATCGGGTCCAACTACGTGCGCCTGGACCCGCACGGCAACCAGACCCACGTCTTCCGCGTCGTCACGTGAGTCGCAACGACCCCGGCCACTGGTTCGAGGCCGAACCGCTCTGGTTCAAGACGGCCGTCTTCTACGAGATCCACACGCGGGCGTTCTTCGACGCCAACGGCGACGGCTCCGGTGACTTCCGCGGGCTGATCGAGAAGCTCGACTACCTGCAGTGGCTGGGCATCGACTGCATCTGGCTGCTGCCGTTCTACAAGTCGCCGCTGCGCGACGGCGGCTACGACATCGCGGACTTCTTCACGATCCAGCCCGACTACGGCAC
>DASSUW010000177.1:0-2633 GCA_035706585.1 Solirubrobacteraceae bacterium
TATGCATTTGCGCGCCGAATCGGGATTGGCGCGGCGGCTTCGCGGGCAGCTACGCGCCGAGTCGCCTGACCCCATGGGAGACGTGCCCGGAAACCACCGACGCCTCGCCGCCGCCTACCTGGCGCTCGGCGACGATCCCGAGCCGCCGCTCGGGCAGCGCTCCGTGCCGCGCGCCGTGGGCGCGCTGGCGGCGGCGATCACGCTCGCGCTGGGCGCGCCGCTCGCCTGGGCGGCCGCCGGCCCGGACCGCGTGCCGGCAGACCAGCCCGCCGCGACGCCCGCCGGCAAGGCCGCGCTGTCGTTCGCGGCCGACGATGACGACGGCGACGCGTGACGCCTGAGCCGACCCGCGCGATGTCCACGGTGGCCGAGCCGCCGCCGTGGGAGACGCCGTCGGCGGACGGCACGGCCGGAGACGGCCGCGCATCGCACAGCTGGGGGCTCGACGAGGGCGCCGCGATCGCTCCCGGCCGCAGCGTGCTGCGCCGGCTGGGCGGCGGCCGGCGCTACGAGGTCTACCTGGTCTGGGACGACCGCCGGCTGGCCGTGCTGGTCGCGAAGGTCCTGCGGCCCGACCAGGCGGACGACCCGGTCGCGCTGCGCGACCTCGCCTCCGAGGCGGACGCGCTGGCGCGGCTGTCGCATCCGGTGATCGTCCGCGGGTTCGACGCGGTCACCGACGGCCGCTTCCCGCACCTGGTCCTCGAGCATCTCGAAGGACCGACGCTGCGCGAGCTGATCGCGCGCGACGGCGCGCTGGCGGTCGAGCAGGCGCTGCCGCTGGGCCTGCACGTGGCCTCGGCGCTCCACTACGTGGCGGCCGAGGGCATGGTGCACCTCGACGTCAAGCCCGACAACGTCGTGATGGGCGCGCCGCCGCGGCTGATCGACCTCAGCGTGGCGCGGTCGGTCGAGGCCGCCCGGCGCCTGCGCAGCCCGATCGGGACCGACGGCTACATGGCGCCCGAGCAGTGCGACCCCGCCCGCGGCCCGCTCGGCCCGGCCGCCGACGTCTTCGGCCTCGCCGCCACGCTGCACCACGCGATCGGCGGGCGGCGGCCGTTCCCGCGCCGCGGCGCCGAGCGCTTCCCGCAGCTCACGCGCGACCCGGAGCCCCTGCCGCGCCGCGTTCCCCCCTCCCTCGCGGAGCTTCTCCGCGCCGCGCTGGCGCGCGACGCGGCGGAGCGGCCGACCGCCGCGGAGTTCGCCGGCGGCCTGGAGCCGCTGGTGGCGGCGCTGCCGCGGCGGATGGTCCTCGGCCGGCGCTGATGCGCGTTCGAACCGCAGCTGGGTTGGGGCCGTCTCGCCGGTCCCTTGGCGCCTTTTCATCGCATATGAGTGAAAAAGCGCCAGGAGCCGCCGGCCTGGCCGTCCCGTCGCCTCCCTAAACCGCGGCGCCGACGCCGAGGTTCGCGTACAGCGGGTAGCGCTCCGCCACGGTGGCCACTCGGTCTGCGAGCTCCTCGCGCGCCGCGTCGAAGTCCGGCTGCAGCGCCCGCGCGATCACCCGCCCGACCTCGGTGAAGTCCTCGGCCTGCAACCCGCGCGTCGCCAGCGCGGGCGCGCCGACCCGCAGGCCGCTCGTGACCATCGGCGGGCGCGGGTCGAACGGCACGGCGTTGCGGTTGACCGTGATGCCGATGTCGTGCAGGCGGTCCTCGGCCTGCTGGCCGTCGAGCTCGGACTCGCGCAGGTCCACCAGGACGAGATGGACGTCCGTCCCGCCGGTGAGGACGCTGACACCGTGGCCGGCGCCGAGCAGCTCCTCGGCCAGTGCCTTGGCGCCCGCCACCGTCCGGCGCTGGCGCTCGCGGAAGGTCTCGGTCGCGGCGATCCTGAACGCCACCGCCTTGCCGGCGATGACGTGCTCGAGCGGGCCGCCCTGCTGGCCGGGGAAGACCGCCGAGTTGATCTTCTTGGCGTACTCCTCCTTGCACAGGATCGCGCCGCCGCGCGCGCCGCCGAGCGTCTTGTGGACCGTGGTGGTGACGACGTCGGCATACGGGACCGGGTTCGGATGCTCGCCGGCGGCGACCAGCCCGGCGAAGTGGGCCATGTCGACCATCAGCAGCGCATCGACCTCGTCGGCGATCGCGCGGAAGCGCTCGAAGTCAAGGAACCGCGGGTACGCCGACCAGCCGGCGAGGATCAGCTTCGGCCGCCGCTCCTTGGCGATCCGCTCGACCTCGTCCATGTCGATCCGACTCGTCTCGCGGTCGACCTCGTACGGCGCGATGTCGTACAGCCGGCCCGACACGTTGATCTTCATGCCGTGCGTGAGGTGACCGCCGTGCGGGAGCGCGAGGCCCATGATCGTGTCGCCCGGCTGCAGCAGCGCGTGGTAGACGGCGGCGTTGGCCTGCGCCCCCGCGTGCGGCTGCACGTTCGCGTGCTCGGCGCCGAACAGTGCCTTCGCCCGGTCGATCGCGAGCTGCTCGATCACGTCGACGTGCTCGCAGCCGCCGTAGTAGCGCCTGCCGGGATAGCCCTCCGCGTACTTGTTCGTGAGCACGGAGCCCTGGCACTCGAGGATCGCCTGGGGCACGAAGTTCTCGGACGCGATCATCTCCAGCGTGCCCTGCTGGCGGCGGAGCTCGCCCTGGATCGCCTCGGCCACCTCGGGGTCGACGTCG
>DASSUW010000178.1:0-5942 GCA_035706585.1 Solirubrobacteraceae bacterium
CAGGCCGTCCTCCATGTGGCGGCGCATCGCGCGCACACGCTCGAGGTCCTCACCCGTGTAGAGGCGCAGTCCGCCCGCGGTGCGCTCCGGCTGCAGCAGGCCGTAGCGCCGTTCCCAGGCACGCAGGAGCTCGGGACTCACGCCCGAGCGCCGGCTCAGCTCGCCGATCCGCAACTGCATGGCTTGCACAAACCCTATACAGAAGCTAGACCACGTGGCGTCGTCATGAGGGCGCCGCTGGTCGCGGCCGCGACGAGCCGCTACCGGTCGAAGCCGCGGGTCGGGTACGGGTTGCTCGAGTTCTGAGCGCCCTTGCCCGGCCGGCGGTACTTCTCGCCGGCACGATCGCCGCACATCAGGACGGCGAGGCGGACCAGGTCGCGCTGCGCCATGTTGGGCTTGATCGACATGGCGCAAGCATCGTCCGGCCGGGCCGCGCCGACCATGGGGGATGCCCCGCGTCCTGCTCCGGGCCACCCCTTCTCTGCGCCCTCGGCCAGCCCCCTACCGCGCGGCGGCCAGCCGTACCCGCCGGTGCGGCTGAAACCCGCCCGGCGGCGCGACTTGTTACCGGAGTGTGTACCGTGTCGACGAGTGTTGGCCTATCTGGACCCAGGGACCGGCAGCATGCTGGTCCAGCTCGTGGTTGGCGGAGTTGCCGCCGTCGCCGTGACGGCGAAGTTCTACTGGCGGCGTCTGCTGACGTTCTTGCGGATCCGCAAGCCCGAGCCCGAGAAACAAGAGCACTGAGCGCCGAGCCCGGCTCCTTTCGCGACCACGAGAGTCGCGTCTTCGTCAACGCGGAAGGGGTCTTCCGCGTGCTCAGCCCTGTCGGCTGGCAGGACTGGGAGGCGCTGAGCGGCTCGCAGCTCTGGCCCGGGCTGGTTGACGAAGGACGCGTGGTCGCCACCGAGCCGGCGACGCTGGACGCTGCCCCGCAGCTGCTGGCCGGCGAGACGGCCGGCGTGCTGCGCCACGAGCGTGTGCCGTTCATCTCGTACCCGTACGAGTGGCCGTTCTCGATGCTCAAGGACGCCGCGCTGCTGCAGCTCGAGCTCAACCAGCGCGCGCTGCGCGCCGGGATCGCGATCAAGGACGCGACGCCCTACAACATCCAGTTCAAGGGCACGCGGCCGGTGTTCATCGACGTCGGGTCGTTCGAGAAGCTGCGGCCCGGCGAGCCGTGGATCGGCTACCGGCAGTTCTGCATGCAGTTCCTGTATCCGCTGATGTTCCAGGCGTACAAGGACCTGCCGTACCACCCGATCCTGCGCGGCTCGCTCGACGGGATCGCGCCGGCCGAGGCGCGCGCCGTGTTCGCCGGCGACCGCTTCAAGAAGGGCGTGATGTCCAACGTCCTGCTGCACGCGAAGATGGAGTCGCGCTACGGCGACACCGGGGGCCGCGAGGTCAAGCAGGAGATGAAGCGCGCGGGCTTCAGCGAGGAGCTGCTGGCGGCGAACTTCGGCAAGATGGAGAAGCTCGTGCGGCGGCTCGAGTGGCAGGCCGGCGAGACCGCCTGGACCAGCTACGGCGAGGTCAACACCTACGACGAGCGGTCGGCCGGCGCGAAGGCCGACTTCGTGCGCGCCGCGGCCGCGCGCCGGCGCTCGGCGCTGGCCTGGGACGTCGGCTGCAACGACGGCCGCTACTCGCGGATCGCGGCCGAGAACGCCGACCTGGTGGTGGCGTTCGACGCCGACCACGCGACCGTCGACGCCACGTATCGCGCCCTGCGCGAGGAGGGCCGCGAGGACATCCTGCCGCTGGTCATGAGCGTCACCGACCCGTCGCCGGACCTCGGCTGGCGCGGCCGCGAGCGCGCCTCGCTCGAGCGGCGCGGCACGCCGGACCTGACGCTGTGCCTCGCCGTCGTGCATCACGTCTGCATCACCGGCAACGTGCCGGTGCGAGAGTTCCTTGACTGGCTGCGGTCGCTGGACACCGCGCTGGTGATCGAGTTCCCTGACCGCAGCGACCCGATGGTCGAGCGGCTCCTGAGCGGCAAGCGCGACGGGAGCAACCCCGACTACGACGCAGCGGTCTTCGAGAGCGCACTCGCAGAGCGATTCACGATCGATCAGAAGAGCCCGGTGTCCGAGACGCGGACGCTGTACGAGGCACGCCCCCTGGCGTGACGTTCCCGCGCGCGGCCCTCCACCTCGGAGGGCTGTGGGCGCTCGCGTTCGCACAGCCGCTCTTCCAGCTGCTCGGCCGCAACGCGGAGTTCTTCGTCGCGCGCGGGAGCACGGCCGGGGACATTCTGCTGCTGGCGTTCGGGTACACGCTGGTGCCGCCGCTCGTGCTGGCGGCGATCGCGTGGGGGCTCGGCAAGCTGCGGCCCGAGCTCGGCTGGGGCGCGCTGCTCGTGTTCGTGGCGCTGCTGGTGGCGGCGTTCGTCCTGCCGCCGGTCGGCGAGGCGCTCGGCGGCTCGGCGCTGGCGATCCCGGTGGCCGTGCTGCTGGGGGCGGCCGCGGCGTCTCTGTACGCGCGCGTGAGCGGCGTGCGCGCGTTCGCGACCGTGATCGCGGTCGCCCCGGCCGTCGTCCTCGTCCTGTTCCTGCTCGTCTCCCCCGTGCGCGGCCTGCTGTTCCCGAGCGACGCCGGCGGAGCCGTCGCCGGGCCGGCGCGCTCGAGCACGCCGATCGTGCACGTCGTGCTCGACGAGCTGCCGCTGTCGACGCTCGTCGGCACCGACGGGCGGATCGACGCGCGGCGGTTTCCCAACTTCGCGCGGCTCGCGCGCGAGTCGACGTGGTACCGCAACGCCACGACGGTCGACGACATGACGGCGGGCGCGGTCCCGGCGCAGCTCACCGGCTCCCGCCCGCCGGCCGGCGCCCTGCCGACCACGACCGACTACCCGCGCAGCCTGTTCACGCTGTTCGGGCGCAGCCACCGGCTGACCGTCGTCGAGCCGATCACGGCGCTGTGCCCCGAGCGGCTGTGCGGCAGCACGCGGCCGGGGACGTGGGACCGGCTGACGACGCTGGAGTCCGACCTCGAGGTCGTGGTCAGGCAGCAGCTGTACCCGGAGGACCTGCGGGCGGGGCTGCCGGCGATCGACCGGGTGTGGGAGGGGTTCGAGCAGGATCAGCTCGGCGCGGACGGCGAGCTGACGAGCGAGGCGAACCTGCGCCGCGACGTGCTCGCCCGCCTGCACCGCGACGACGCGACGGCCGGGTGGGAGAAGGCGATCGCGGCGCTGCGCGCGGGCGGCTCGCGCCCCCCGCTGGTCTTCCTGCACTCGACGCTCCCGCACGGGCCGTGGCGCTTCCTGCCGGACGGCAAGCAGTACCCGACGCCCGGCAACGGCTACCTCGGCCTGGCGAGCGAGGGCTGGGTGGGGCCGCAGTGGCAGGTCGATCAGGAGTTCCAGCGACACCTCCTGCAGGTGCAGTACGTCGACCGCCTGCTCGGCCGGCTGCTCGACGTGGTGCCCGACGACGCGGTGCTCGTCGTCGCCGCCGACCACGGCTCGGCGTTCGTCTCCGGCCAACCGAAACGGCCGATCGTGGCGGGGAACGCGGGCGCGATCGCGCCGGTGCCGTTCTTCGTCAGGCTGCCGGGCCAGACCCGCGGGCAGGTCTCCGACCGCGCCGTCCGCACGATGGACGTGCTGCCGACGCTCGCCAGGGCCGCCGGCGTCGCGCTCCCGTGGAACGCGCAGGGCGTGCCCGCCGACGAGCGGGCGGTCGACCCGGAGGCCCCGATCGACGTCTCCCACCAGGGCACGCTCGTGCTGACCGAGCCGCTGGCGGCGATCGAGGCCAAGCGGCGCGAGCGCGACGCCGTCGAGGAGCGCCTCCTGCGCGACGGCATCTACGGGATCGGCCCGCGGCCGGACCTCCTCGGCCGCGCCGTCTCCGGCGACGGCCGCACGGTCTTCGTCGACCCCGAGTCGCCGGTGCTGCCGTCGTTCATCACCGGCCGCGCCCCGGCCGGCAGCGTGCTCGCCGTCGCGGTCGACGGCCGCATCGCGCAGACCACGCGCGCGTACGGCAACCGCTACGCCGCGCTCGTCCCGCAGTCGTCGCTGCACGCCGGGGAGAACACCGTCGCGACGCTCCAGGTCCTGCCGAGCGGCGAGCTGCGCGAGCTCGGCCCGTAGCGGCAGTGCGCCGCGTCTTCCCGCACCGGTGAATCCGCCGCCCTTGCGGGTACTTTGCGGCGCCATGGATCCCTGCGACCATGCCGGATTCCATTCCGGCCAGGGTCGGTACACGGTGGCCAGCGGGCAGCTGCAGTACGTGATCGTGTGCGACGACTGCGGCAGCGAGCTGCGTGTCCTGGAGTCGGTCGAGTACCGCCCGGACCCGCAGCTGGACGCTAATCAGCAAGCTCGCGCGGCCTGACGAAGCCGACCAGCTCGGCGGTGCCCCGCTCCAGCGCGGCCCAGTCGCGATCGGTGAACGCGAGCGTGGCGAGCGCGGCGGTGGGGAACTTGGTCACGAGATCGTCGCGCACCGGCGACTCCCGCGCGAGCACGAGCGCGAGATCCTCGAGGCCCGGGTTGTGGCCGATCAGCATCACCGACGCGACGCCGGCCGCCACGTCGCGCAGGCGCGCGAGCAGCGTCGCGGCGTCGGCCGCGTAGAGCTCGCGCTCGATGTGCACCTCGCGCGCGCCGAGCGGCTCGAGCCGCTCGAACGTCTGCCGTGCGCGCGTGGCCGACGAGCACAGCACCAGCTCCGGCCGCACGCGCTGCTCGTGCAAATACCTGGCCATCGCCTTGGACGCCTTGCGGCCGCGCCCGGCGAGCGGCCGGTCGTGGTCCGGGATCCCGGTCTCCTTCCAGCTCGACTTCGCGTGGCGCAGCAGGTAGAGGCGTCGCATCAGTCGATGCAGGATGACCCACAGCTGACGATCAGCTCGACGATTCCGCCCGGCGCGATCCGCTGCCCGGCGTCCGGGTTGCTGTCGATGACGACCCCGGCGGCCACGGTCGCCGATTCGGTGCGCGTGGTCGACCACTTCAGGCCCACGGCGCCCAGCGCGTCCTGGGCGTCGCTCTCGCCGAGGCCCGCGACCTTCGGCACGAGCAGCGGCGGCGGGCCGGACGAGATGAACACCGTGACCGTGCTGCCCTCGTCGACGACCGTGCCGGCGACGGGATCGGTGCGCGTCGCGGCACCCTCCGCGACCGCGGCCGACGGCTCGGTCGCCCCCTCCGGCTGCAGGCCCAGGTTCTCGAGCGTGGCGTAGGCGTCCGCGCGCGCGGCGTTGGCGACGTTCGGCACCGTCACGCGACCGGGCACGCGGCCGGACGACACGAACACGGTCACGACGGCGCCGCGCTCGACCTCGGTGCCGGCGGCCGGGTCGGTACGCGTGGCCGCGCCTTCGTCGATCTCGTCGGACGGCTCGCTCGCGGTACGCGGCCGCAGGCCGGCTCCCCGGAGCGTCGCGAGCGCCTCCGCGCGCGGCTTCCCTCTGACATCCGGGATCGCGATCGTCTGCGTCGCGGGCCCGGTCGAGATCAGCAGCGTGACCCGCGCGTCACGATCCACCGTCGTCCCGGCGGGCGGGAGCGTGCGCGTCGCGTGGTCGGCGGCGATCGTCGCCGAC
Source organism: Solirubrobacteraceae bacterium (assembly GCA_035706585.1). Classification (GTDB taxonomy): domain Bacteria; phylum Actinomycetota; class Thermoleophilia; order Solirubrobacterales; family Solirubrobacteraceae; genus DASSUW01. The sequence continues at coordinate 5,569 of DASSUW010000178.1, forward strand.
GCCTCGGTGCGCAGACGTGGTCGCACGCCCGCGTCGCGCAGGATCGCGCGGGCCGCGTCGCGTTCACTCCCGGTGACGTCCGGGAGCTTGACGGTCGCGCCCGGCGGCCCGGTCGAGATGAACAGCGCGACACGGGCACCGTCGTCGACGGTCGCGCCGCCCGGCGGGTCGGTGCGGGTCGCCGAGCCCTCCGGAACCGACCTCGACGGCTCGGACCCCGTGACCGCCTCCAGGCCGGCGTCGGCCAGGATCGCCTGCGCCGCGGCCCGCGTCTCGCCGGCCACCTGCGGCACGCTGACCGCGCTCGTCGTGTCCCACCCGCCGCGGACCGTCGTCACGGCGCTGCCGCCCGCGAACCCGACGGCGGCGCACGC
>DASSUW010000179.1:0-7521 GCA_035706585.1 Solirubrobacteraceae bacterium
GTCGGTGGAGACGGCGACCGCGTCCGGCGCGCCGACCGTGCGCGCGAGCGCGTCGGACAGCAGGACGGGCGTGCCGTGGGCGAGCGCGAGCGCGAGCGGGCCGGACGAGGCGAACGGCTGCGGGTACGGCAGCAGCGCGACGTCGGCGGCGGCGAACCAGCGGGCGACATCGGCGTCGGCGACGTAGCCGGCGAAGCGCGCGTTGGCGGGCGCCGAGGCGCGCAGCGCGTCGGCGTAGCCGTCGCCGGCCAGCCGCGGGTGCTCGCCGCCGGCGATCACGAGCTCGACGTCCTCGCCCGCGAGCCGGGCGGCTCCGAGCGCGGCCTCGAGCCCCTTGTAGGGCGCGAGGAACCCGAAGCACAGCACGCACAGGCCGGTGACGCCGAGGGCGGCGCGCGCCGCCGCGCGGTCGCCGCGCTGCGGGGTCTCGACGCCGTGTGGGACGACGTCGGCCCCCGGGACCACGCGCGCGAACGACGGCTCGTGGACGACGACGGTGTCGGCGAGCGCGGCGATCGTCCGCTGCACGGCAGCGACGCCGAGGCGGGCGACCGGCGCGGGCGCGCGGACGCGGTGCGTGGCGGTGAAGCCGGCGTCGACGGCCTTCGGGTCGACGACGTGGTGCATCGTCACGACGGCGTTGCGGCGGCGCAGCGCGGCGAGCGCAGGGACGATCCCCGGCAGCGCCGCCGGCCCGCCGTAGAGGAACAGCTCGTGCTGGAGATGGACGGCGGGCGCGCCGGTGGCGAGCGCGGCCGCGGCCGCGGCGGGCAGCGCGGCGGGCCCGCGCTTCCACACGCGCCGGACCTCCAGCGTCCCGTCGGCGGCGACCTCCGGCTCGCTCGCGTCGTGCGCGGCGAGCACGGTCACGCGGGCGCCCGCGTCGTCGAGCGCGCCGGCGAGGTTGGCGCTGTAGGACGCCACGCCGGTGAAGCCGCCGTGGCGCTCGCCGAGCGCGGGGAACGGGCTGATGAGCGCGACGTCAGGCGCGGACACGCGGCCTCCTCGTGAGCTCGGCGCGGCGGCCGCGCATGCGGCGGCGCAGCCACAGGCGGAGCAGCGACGTGCCCATGCGGCGCGAGTCGGCCACGGTGCTCACGCGCGAGCCCTCCTGGTCGATCCACACCGTCGGGACCTCGACGACGCGCCAGCCGCCGTCGCGGGCGGCGGTGAGCAGATCGACGTCGAACAGCAGGTCGTGCGAGGCCAGCCGCGGCAGCACGTCGCGGACGACGTGGCGGCGCAGGACCTTCGCGCCGCACTGCGTGTCGCGGTACGGCAGGCCCATCAGCATCCGCACGCTGCCGGCGAAGCCGGCGCTCGTGATCTCGCGGGCGAGCGGGCGGCGCGCGGGCAGCATCGCGGCCGGGTGGCGGCGCGAGGCGATCGCGCCGTCGACGTGGCGGGCGGCGTCGGCCAGGCGCAGCATCTCGCGCGGCGGCGTCGCGCCGTCGGCGTCGACGAAGCCGACCAGCTCCGCGTTCGACCGCGCGAAGGTCTCGGCGATCACGCCGCCCTTGCCGAGCTTGGGGTACTCGAACGAGCGCACGCGATCGTCCTCGCGCTCGTGGGCGTGGACGATGTCCGGCGTGCGGTCGGTGCACGAGTCGAGCGCGACGATGAAGCGGACGCCGTCATCCGGGCAGGCGGCGCGATACGCACGCAGCGTGCGATCGATCCGGTCCTCTTCGTTGTGCGCAGGCATCACGATGTCGAGACGCACTCAGACCTCCCTGGTCTGGGTCGAATTTGCGGGGATTGGGGTCGTGCGGCCCGGGTCAGGCCGGCGCGGAAGGGGGGAGCATCGCGCCGGTGGACCCAGGTGTTCCTTGCCCGAGGGCTTCCATGTTCAACACACGAACTGGGGATCGGTTCGCTCGTGTGACCCCCATCACAGTCCGGTGCCCCCCGGGTGGGGGGGTGTGGTGCGTCAGGGCACGATCGTGCCCGTCACCTCGCCCAGCGTCACGTCGCCCGCGCGGCCGCGCAGGGTGACCGTGTCGCCGTCCTGGAGGAACGGGCGCTGCAGCTCGATCAGGCTGCCCTGGCTGCCCGGCTGCGACCCCGAGATCGTGCCGGACGCGTAGAGATCGCCGGGTCTGACGTTGGTGCCGTTGACGGTCGCGTGGGCGAGCTGTTGCGGGAACGTCCAGTAGAGGCCGCTGGCGTTGGTGCGCGATATGACCGTACGGTTGAGCTCGACCTCGAGGTCGATATCCAACGCCCAGTCGCCGGCGGTCTCGAGATACGGGAGCGGGGCCGGGTCCTGGGGGCGGGCGGGCACGCGGTGGGCGTCGAGCGCCTCGAGCGGCGTGATCCAGGGCGCGATCGAGGTGGCGAACGACTTGCCGAGGAAGGGGCCGAGCGGTTGGTACTCCCAGCGCTGGATGTCGCGCGCGCTCCAGTCGTTGACGAGGACGAAGCCGAAGACGTGCTCGGCCGCCTCGGCGGTCGTGATCGGCGTGCCGAGGTCGTTGCCGGGGCCGGTGACGAAGCCGAGCTCGAGCTCGATGTCGAGCCGCTCGGTGGGGCCGAACGTGGGCGGACCCTCGGGCGTCGGCAGCTGCCCGTGCGGACGCCGGATCGGCGTCCCGGACACGACGATCGAGCTGGCGCGGCCGTGGTAGCCGACGGGCAGGTGGCGCCAGTTCGGCAGCAGCGGCTCGGTGTCGGGCCGGAACATGCGGCCGAGGTTCGTGGCGTGCTCGAGCGACGAGTAGAAGTCGACGTAGTCGCCGACCGCGATCGGCAGCCGCGCCTCGAGCTGCGCGAGCGGCGTCATCTCCGCACCGGCCTCGATCGCCTCGCGCACGCGTTCTCGCAGCGCCGACCACGCCTCGCGCCCGAGCGCGAGCAGCGGGTTCAGCGTCGGGCCGGCGAGCGTACCGGCGGGGAGATCTGCTGCGAGCGGCGCGAGCGGCAGCGCGGCGTCCTCGTAGCGCGCGGCGAGCCAGGCGGCCTCGCCGGGCCGCGCGACGGCGCCGTAGGGAAGGTTGTCGAGGCCGAACACGGTCGCGATCCTAGCCCCGTCGATGCGGCCGTTCGCCGGCGTGCCCGACATGCCCGGTGGCCGCGCTGCGCAGCAGCACGCCGACCTCATCGACCGGCAACTCGACGTCGATCTCCAGCACACCGCCCTCGAAGCCGCGCGTCCGCACGGCTCCCAGCCGCTCGAACAGGGCCAGCATGCTGCGGTTGCCGGTCAGCAGCGACGCGGTGAACGTGCGGATCCCGTTGGCGGACGCGCGGCGGCAGAGGCGGCGGAGCAGCACGCCGCCGAGCCCGCGGCCCTGCCACGCGTCGATCACCGCCACGGCCGCCTCGGCGGAGTCCGGCTGGGCCCGGTTGCGCATGTAGCGGGCGACGCCGAGCCCTTCGCCGGTGCGTGGGTCGAGCGCGCCGATCGCCTCGTGGTCGACGTGGTCGAGCTCGGTGAAGAACTCCAGCTCGCGCGTCGACAGCGCCGCCTTGTGGCCCATGAAGCGCCGGTACCGCGACTCCGCGCCGAAGTGCTCCCAGCCCGCCACGAACAGCGGCTTGTCCTGGGGCCGCACCGGCCGCACGAGCACCTCCGAGCCGTCCGGCAGGTCGACCAGCTCGCCGCGCGGCTCGGCGGCGCCGCGCTCGTACGCCTGGCGGCGGGCCTCGGCCTCCTCCTCGGTGTCGTGGTGGGAGAGCGGCGCGTCGGTGCCGAGCAGGCGCACGTGATAGCCGCCGGCGGGGCTCGGCTCGACTATGAAGCGCATTCCGGGTACGTGCTCGCGTATGGAGCACATTCAACCCGGCCTGCTGCACTGGACCGCCTTCCGCGACACGATCGGCGCCGAGGTGCACTCCTACTTCCATGCGCCGTCGGGCACGCTGATCGATCCGATGGTGCCGCCGGAGGGGATCGACCACATCGAGCGGCCGCGGCGGGTCCTGCTCACGAACCGCCATCACTACCGCGAGAGCGATCGTTTCGGCTGTCCGGTGTTCTGCCACGAGGCCGGGCTGCACGAGTTCGACGACGGCCGCGCGGTCGAGGGCTTCGCGTGGGGTGACGAGCTCGCGCCGGGCGTGCGCGTCCATGAGGTCGGCGTGCTGTGCCCGGACGAAACGGCGGTCCAGGTCGGCGACGCGGTGGCGTTCGCCGACTGCGTCATCCGGGGTCGCCACGGCGAGCTCGGGTTCGTCCCGGACGAGCTGCTCGGCGACGACCCGCAGGCGATCCGCGACGGGTTGCGGGCGGCGTTCCGGCGGTTGTGCGACGACGTCGAGTTCGACGCGCTGCTGCTCGCCCACGGCGAGCCGATCCGGCAGGGCGGCCGGTCGGCGCTGAGAACGTTTGCCGACGCGCCAACTGCGGGCGCGCCTCCTGGCTGACCGGCCAGGTTCGGTTGACATCCCCTGCGCGCCTCCGAGAAGGTCGGCTTTCTGGTGCGCCGGGTACTCGTCCTCACGATCTTCGCTCTCGCCGTTGCGGGCGCGCCTGCGCGCGCACAGGACCTCAAGCTCGAGGCGCCGTTCGCGGGCTCCTACTCGCTCGCCGATCTCGGGCCGCCGCCCGGCGTGCCGACGCGCCTCGGCGGCCTCACGCTCAAGGCCGGGACGACCGACCGGCTGCTGATCGGCGGCGAGGCCGACGGCGCGAACGGCGCGCTCTACGAGGTCCGCGTCGTCCGCAACGCGAGCGGGCACATCACCGGCTTCGCGGGGACCGCCACGCGGTTCGCCGACGCCGCCTACAACGACGGCGGCGTCGCGTACGGGCCCGGCAACGTCCTGTTCCTCGCGCGCTGGCCGGTCAACGAGCTCGGCCAGACCAAGCCGGGCAGCAGCGCCACCGACAAGGTGATCGATGTCGCGCCGTTCGGTGTCGCCAGCTCGCTCGTGTCGCTGGGCTTCGTCCCGCCCGGCCACCCGGGCGCGGGACGGCTGAAGCTCGCCAGCTACAGCGGCGGCGAGTGGTACGACGCGGGCGTCGCCCCCGACGGCAGCGGCACCTACAACCTCGTCGGCGTGACAGCCGTGCCGGGGTCGACGCTGCCCGGCGGCATCGTCGGCTTCGTGTACGTGAACGCCGGCTCGCGCCAGTTCGGCGGACCGAGCATGCTCGTCTCCGAGTACGCGGCCGACGGCGTCGCCGCCTACGCGGTCGACGGCAACGGCAACCCGATCCCGTCGACGCGGCGCTCGTTCATCAGCGGGCTCGACGGCGCCGACGGCGCGTTCATCGACCCGGTCACCGGCGACTTCCTGTTCTCGACGTTCGGCGGCGGCGACCGCGTGGTCGTCGTCCGCGGGTTCGCGTCGTCGGTGCCTCCGCCGGTGGCGGGCAAGAGCGTCAACGCGCTGCCGACGAGCGGAACGGTCAAGGTCAAGCTGCCGGGCGAGGACGGCTTCCAGGTGCTCGGCGCGACCGACCAGATCCCGGTCGGCACCACGGTGGACGTGACGAAGGGGCGTGTGACGCTCGTCGCCGCGGGCGGCGCGCACGCGAGCTTCTACGCCGGCGTGTTCAAGATCGGGCAGAAGAAGGGCTCCAAGCCCCTGACGACGCTCAAGCTCGTCGGGAAGCTCGCGTGTGCGAAGAAGTCGCAGGCGAGCGCGGCGAAGAAGAAGAAGAAGAAGCGCAAGCGCCGCCTGTGGGGTGACGGCAAGGGCCGCTTCCGGACCAAGGGCAAGCACAGCGCCGCGACGGTCGTGGGCACCAAGTGGCTGGTCGAGGACCGCTGCGGCTCGACATTGACGCGCGTGGCCCGCGGGCGGGTCAAGGTGCGTGACTTCGCCAAGAAGAAGACGGTCGTCGTCAGGGCGGGCAAGAAGTACGTGGCCGGATGACGCGGGTCGTGCTGGCGGCCGTCTGCGCGCTGCTGGCCCTGCCCGGCGTGGCGAGCGCGGACGTCGTCGTGGACGCGACGGCGGACGGTCCGAGCGACGGTTCCTGCACGGACGGCGACTGCACTCTGCGCGAGGCGGTGGCCACAGCGCCGGCGGGCGAGACGGTGATCGTGCCGGCCGGCGACTACGCGCTGGTCAGCGACCTCGTCGTCCCGCGCGACATGACGATCCAGGGGGCCGGCGCCCGGTCGACGACGATCCGGCGCGACATCGAGTTCCCCGGCCGCGTCCTCTCGATCGACTCACTGGCGGCCGCGAACGTCTCCGGCGTCCTGATCACGGGCGGCACTGTCCCGGCCGCTGCGGGCGGTGGCATCCTCGTCGAGGCGGGCGCCGAGCTGCATCTCTCCGACAGCGCCGTTGAGGGCAACGACGCCGATCGCGGCGGCGGGATCGTCAGCTCGGGGACGCTCGTGGTCGAGCGCTCGACGCTCGCGTTCAATGGCGCGGACGGCGGGCAGTCGGACGGACGCGGCGGCGGCCTGTACGTCGCCGCGGGGACGGCATCGCTCGAGAACAGCACGATCAGCAGCAACAGCGCCGAGGTGGACGGCGGCGGCATCTACACCCAGGCGAACCTCGACCTCACGAACGTCACGATCGCCGACAACTTCGGCGGCGGGCTCGACCAGGAGTTCGCCGGCGCGCAGCGCACGCTCGCGACGAGCGTGCTGCTCGCGCGCAACCTCGGCGGCAACTGCGGCGGCACGACGATCGTGATCGAGTCGACGAACGGGCTCAGCGACGACGGCGCGTGCGAGTTCGACGGGTCCGAGAACCAGGTCGTCCCCGACTCGCGGCTCGACTTCCTCGCCGACAACGGCGGCGAGACCGACACGCACGCGCTGCTGTTCGACAGCCCGGCCGTCGACGCCGGCGCGACCCCGTGCGTGGCCACCGACCAGCGCGGCATCGACCGTCCGCAGGGCGACGCGTGCGACATCGGCGCGGTCGAGGTGGTCCCGCCCGCGACGCTGACCGTGAACACGGTCGTGAGCGGCGGCGGCTGGGACGCGGAGGACTTCACGATCCGCGTGACGCGCGACGGCGGCGACGCGATCGCCCCGCGGCCGGGGAACGGCGAGCCGGAGGGCGACTCGTTCGCGATCCCCGCCGGCACGTACCGGCTCGGCGCCGAGGCGGCCCGTGGCTACGTCGCGACGCCCGGCCCTGGGTGCGAGGGCGACATCGTGCTCGCGGCGGGCGAGATCAAGACGTGCACGCTCACGTTCGCGTTCACGACGCCGCCCGACAACGGCCTCGTGATCGAGAGCTACTCACCGGCGCGGACCGACTTCGATTGGGGCCTCACCGAGTCGTTCCTGGACCAGACGCGCGGCTACCTGCAGGACGGCGCGCTGTTCGGCGCGACCGGGATCGTTCCCCGCCGCTACGACGTCGCGCCGGGCATCCGGGTCGCGAACGCGCGGACGCTCGCGGGCGCCGACGTCTTCTTCACGGGCTGGGTCGAGACCTCGACGTTCAGCGCGGCCGAGAAGGAGGCGCTGCGGCAGTTCGTGCTCGACGGCGGGACGTTGATCGCCACGACCGACGACACCGGACACACGATGGTCGACGCGTTCGGGCTCGAGCAGGCCGACGGCGCCGGCAACCCGACCGAGAACGTGATCACCGCGC
>DASSUW010000180.1:0-10855 GCA_035706585.1 Solirubrobacteraceae bacterium
GACGTCGTGGCGGTCGACTCCGTGGCGGCGCTGACGCCGCGCGCGGAGCTCGAGGGCCAGATGGGCGACCAGACGGTCGGCGTGCAGGCGCGGATGATGTCCCAGGCCATGCGCAAGCTGGCCGGCAACCTGAACCGCACGCAGACGCTCTGCCTGTTCGTCAACCAGATCCGCGAGAAGGTCGGCGTGATGTTCGGCTCGCCCGAGACCCAGCCCGGCGGCCGCGCGCTGAAGTTCTACTCGTCCCAGCGGCTCGACATCCGCCGCATCGAGACCCTCAAGGAGGGCACCGAGGCGATCGGCAACCGGGTGCGCGTGAAGGTCGTCAAGAACAAGGTGGCGGCGCCGTTCCGCCAGGCCGAGTTCGACATCGAGTTCGGCAAGGGCATCTCGACCGCCGGCTGCATCCTCGACCTCGGGCTCGAGCACGGCATCGTCTCCAAGTCCGGCTCGTTCTTCTCGTACGGCGACGAGCGGCTCGGCCAGGGCCGCAACAACGCCAAGGCGTATCTGGACGAGCACCAGGAGATCGCCAAGGAGATCGAGTCCAAGGTCTACGACGCGCTCGGCATCGGGCAGGACCTCGTCCAGCCGATCGAGCGCGACGAGGACGCCCCGCCGGTGCCGGACATCTCCGCCGCGGAGCCCGCCGCCGCGTAGTGCCCGAGTTCGACGACCTCGAGCCCGCCGGTTTCGCCGCCGGCGGTCTCGAGGCCGAGCGCGATCTGCCGCCCGAGCGCTCGCCCGACCCCGAGGTCAGGCTCCAGCACGCGCGCGACGTCGCCTGGCGGGCGCTGAACCGGCGCGACCACACCGTCGCCGAGATCGCCCGCGTGCTCGCTCGCAAGCGGGTCGAGCCGGCGGTCATGGACGCGGTCGTGGGGGAGCTGTGCGAGCAGGGCTATCTCGACGACGCGCGGTTCGCCCACCGCTTCGCCGAGGACCGCCGGCGGCTCGACGGCTGGGGCGCCGAGCGCATCGAGCGCAAGCTCGCGACGCTCGGCATCGACCGGGAGCTCGTCGCCGCCGCGGTCGCGTGTCAGGGCGCAGACGAAGAGCTCGATGCCGCCGTGGCGCTGCTGCGCCGCCGCTTCCCCGAGCCGCCGGCCACTCCGCGCGACTGCGAGCGTGCGCTCGGGATGCTGGTTCGCAAGGGCTACGAGCTCGAGCTGGCGCACGACGCGATCCGGCGCCATGCCGGAGCGCCCGCTTTGGACTGAGCTCCGGACCTCATTGCGCACAGCCCCCACCGGTACTACGATCCGGCACAGCGACAGACCGGGTCGGCGACGGCTCGTGAAATTCCCAGGAAATCGACGTATTTGATCGCGGAAGCAGCAGCTTCAGTGAAGACGGCCACCACGAACGAACCTCGCGGGCGACCAGGCACCGCATCCGGGCGAGCGCGTCCGGCAGAACCGACCCAACAGCGCACGACAGCCGCCATCTGACGCGGCGGCTGCGGCCGCCATCCTGCTGGTCCTCTCCGCGTGAGCCGGGGTACGGATCGGTCTGCCGCGTTTCCAGGACAGTGAATGAACTCGCGTCGCGGCCCACGGGCGGCGGCGAAGGGGAGAGGAAACGCAATGGAAATCGTGATCGCGGCGGTCGTGGTGGCCTTGGGCCTCGCGGCCGGCCTGGTGATCGCGGCGGGGGTGCTGGCGAAGCGTGCGCCCGGCGTCGCCTCGGCGACGACGGCCACGGCGCCGGTCAAACGGGCCCCCGACGTGCGCAAGGCCACCGCCGAGAGAACCGAAGACGGCCGCGCCGGCGAGCGGCTCCTCGCTCGCGAGGAAGCGCTCGAACAGCGGCAGGCCGACGTCGCCGAGCGCGAGCGACGAATGGCCGCCCGCGAGCAGGAGATCGACGAGGTCCGCGAGAAGGCGGTGCGCGCGCTCGAGCGCGCTTCGGGCATGTCGGCGTCGCAGGCCAAGGCGATGCTGCTCAAGGAGCTCGAGGACCAGGTCCGCCACGACTCCGCCCGTCGCGTGCGCGCGATCGAGGAGGAGACCAAGCGCGACGCCGAGCGGCGGGTGCGCAACATCCTCTCCGTCGTGATGCAGCGCCTGGCGGCCGGCCACGCCGCCGAGACGACGGTCTCGGTCGTGCAGCTGCAGGCCGACGACATGAAGGGGCGCATCATCGGCCGCGAGGGCCGCAACATCCGGGCGCTCGAGCACCTGACCGGCGTCGACTTCATCATCGACGACACGCCGAACGCCGTGATCCTGTCGGGCTTCGACGGGGTCCGCCGCGAGATCGCGCGGCTCACGCTCGAGAAGCTCCTCCAGGACGGCCGCATCCACCCGGCGCGGATCGAGGAGACCTACTACCAGGCCAAGTCCGAGCTGGAGAGCCACATCCTCGAGTCCGGCGAGCAGGCGTGCTTCGACGCCAACGTGCAGGGCCTGGACGCCGAGCTGACGAAGATGCTCGGTCGCCTGAAGTACCGCACGTCGTACGGCCAGAACGTCCTCGCCCATTCGGTCGAGTGCGCCCACCTCGCCGCGATGATGGCGGACGAGCTCGGCGCGTCGGCCAAGACCGCGCGCCGCGCCGCGCTGCTCCACGACATCGGCAAGGCCGTCTCGCACGAGGTCGAGGGTCCGCACGCGCTCGTCGGCGGCGAGCTCGCGCGCCGCCACGGCGAGAGCGAGGCCGTGGCCCACGCGATGGAGGCCCACCACAACGAGGTCGAGCCGCAGACGATCGAGGCCGTGATCGTCCAGGCCGCCGACGCGCTCTCGGGCGCCCGCCCCGGTGCGCGCGGCGAGTCGCTCGAGCAGTACGTCAAGCGCCTGCGCGACCTCGAGCAGATCGCGACCCGCCACGCCGGCGTCGACAAGGTCTACGCGATGCAGGCCGGTCGCGAGATCCGCGTGATGGTCCAGCCGGGCACGCTCGACGACGACGGCGCGGCCCTGCTCTCGCATGAGATCGCGCGCGAGATCGAGCAGGAGCTCGAGTACCCGGGGCAGATCAAGGTGACCGTGATCCGGGAGTCGCGAGCGACGGACTACGCGCGCTGAGCACACGCGCCGCGACCTGGGCAGAGGCGCGGCGCACCTGCCGGCGCGTGAACCGCATCACGCGCCAGCCGATCGACGTCAGCAGCGCATCACGCGCGCGATCGCTCTCGAATCGCGCGCGTGTGAGGTGGTGGCGGCCGTCGGTCTCGACGATCAGCCGCTCGCCGGGCCAGCAGAAGTCGACCTCGAACCCCTCGACGCGCGCGTTCACGAGCGGGCGCGGGATGCCGTGATCGTCGCACAGCTGCAGGAACGCGTCCTCGGTCTCGCTGCGCGTGTACGACCCGAGGTCGTGCTCGTCGAAGACCGCCAGCAGGCGCTTCGCGCCCGGGTGGGCGGCGTCGAGGCCGTTCAGGTCGAGCAGCCTGGCCGCCTCGGCGTTCTCGGCCGCCTTCTCGAGCATGCGCCGCGGCACCGCGACGGCCAGGTCCGCCAGCGTCTGCATCGGCGTCGTGACCGGTATGCCGTGATGGCGCGTGCTCTGGATGCCGCGCCGCGAACGGTGCACCGCGATCCGTGCCGTGGTTCGAACCCCGCTCGTGTGGGCGACGGTCACGTCGACCCTTGCCGCCGCGGTGGGGTGGAGCGCCCACAGCGCCGCGGCGCTGCGATGGCTGAGCACCGCCCCCTCGCCGCAGGCCAGCACGGGGGCAAGCCACCGCGCCTCGGGCCGCAGCACGGTGTGGCCGACGGCGTAGACGCCGCGGTAGAGCCGATGGAGCCGCCCACTCTGCACCCGGCGCGCGATCGCGTACCGATCAAGGCCGAGCTCGTGCAGCTGCGCGACGCTCACGACCCCGTGCTGGCGGCGGGCGAGATCAGCGAGCCGGCGGTCGGGTGGGGTTGCGGAGTTGCGCATATCGCTACTTAGCAGCCCCACGCGAAACTTCGCCCCCCTCGATGCCGCAGTCCGCGCAACGACTACCCTCCACGACGGTGCCCACGTTCCACGTCACCACGTTCGGCTGCCAGATGAACGAGCACGACTCCGAGCGCATGAAAGGCATGCTCGAGTCGCTCGGCTACGCGGAAAGCGCCACGCGCGACGAAGCCGATCTCATCCTCTTCAACACCTGCTCGATCCGCGAGAAGGCGGACGAGCGCTTCGTCGCGCACCTCCACGAGGCGCACAAGCTCAAGCGCCACGACCCCGACCGCGTCATCGGCGTCGGCGGCTGCTGGGCGCAGTCCATGAAGGACAACGTCTTCCGGCAGTTCCCGTTCGTCGACGTGGCGTTCGGACCCGGTCAGGTCCACAAGCTCGCGGAGTTCCTGACCAGCGACAGCCTCACCGCCCAGGGCTACTTCGAGTTCGAGGGCTTCACCGGCCATCTCCCCGCCAAGCGCGCCCGCCACTTCCAGGGCTGGGTGCAGATCTCCGCCGGCTGCAACATGAAGTGCGCGTTCTGCATCGTCCCCTCCACGCGCGGACGCGAGGTCAGCCGCCCGCTGGAGGAGCTCGTCTCGGAGATCGAGGCGCTCGCGCGGGACGGCGTCCGCGAGGTCACGCTGCTCGGCCAGAACGTCAACTCGTACGGCACCCGGCTCAGACCCGAGCCGCGGCGCTTCTCCGAGCTGCTGGCGGCGGTCGACGCGATCGACGGCATCGACCGCATCCGCTACACGAGCCCACACCCCGCGCACATGAGCGAGGACGTGATCCTCGCCCACGCGAACCTCGAGTCCGTCTGCGCGCACATCCACCTCCCGCTCCAGTCCGGCAGCTCGCGGATCCTCAAGGCGATGCGCCGGACCTACAACCGCGGGCGGTACATGGACCGCGTGGCGCTGATCCGCGAGCACGTCCCGGACTGCGCGATCACGACCGACATCATCGTCGGCTTCCCGGGCGAGACGGACGCGGACTTCGAGGAGACGCTCGCGGTCGCCGACGAGGTCGGCTACGACGGCGCCTTCACGTTCATCTACTCGCCGCGTCGCGGTACGGAGGCCGCGACGTTCACCGACGGCCTGGTCCCGCACGAGGTCGCGGTCGAGCGCATGGAGCGGCTCGTCGAGGTCGTTCAACGCCGCGCCCGCGAGCGCGCCCAGCGGTTCGTCGGCCGCACGCTCGACGTCCTCGTGGAGGGCACGTCGCGGACCGACCCGAGCCGCCTCCGTGGCCGCACGACGCACAACAAGGTCGTCAACTTCGACGGCCTGGCGTCACCGGGGGAAATCGTCCCGGTCGAGATCACGGCTGCCACGAGCCAGACCCTCAGCGGCGAGATGTCACTGCTCGCGCGCGCGGGCTAGACGTCCGTCGGCGCCGGCGTGCGATCCGGCCGCCGGCGTGCGATCCGGCCGCCGGGTGCGATCCGGCCGCCGGGGCGCGATCCGTCCGCCGGGTGCGATCCGGCCGCGCAGGCGCGGCCCGCCGCCGGCTTGCGATCCGTCCGCCCGACGTGCGAACATACGTTCGTGCGCTGGGATTCACAAAGCGTCAAGGCCGATCACGACCCTCGCCTGCCGGGCTTCAGCGAGGACGTCGTCGTCCGCCGCTTCAACGCCCCGGAGGCGCTCGACACCCGCTTCCACGAGATCAGGACCAAGTCCGCGATCAACCGCGTGCCGCAGGTCTCGCGCGTCCCATTCGAGTGGACCGTGAACCCATATCGCGGCTGTTCTCACGCCTGCGCCTATTGCGCCTGGGGCGCCACGCCGGTGCTCATGGCCGACGGGCGAACAAGCAAATTGGAGGATCTGGGCGTCGGGGACAAGATCATCGGGACGATTCGGGACGGTGCACACCGGCGGTATGTGACGACGGAAGTCGTCGATCACTGGATGACGATCAAGCCCGTGTGGGCGGTCACGCTGGAGGACGGCACGCGCCTCATGACGAGCGGCGATCACCGGTTCCTCTCCGACCGAGGCTGGAAGCACGTGTGCAACTCAGCGCGCTCGCAGCCCGCCCGCCCGCACCTCACGACGAATGACTCGCTGGTCGCCACAGGGCGCTTCGCCGACGCCCCGCGTCACTGCGCGGATTATCGGCGCGGGTATCTCTGCGGCGTGATTCGGGGTGACGGGCACCTCGGTCGATACGAGTACCCGGCGCAGAACGATCACGGGTCCCGGCTCGCCCTCGTCGACTTCGAGGCACTCCGTCGCGCACAGCTGTTTCTCGACGGCTTGGCGATCGATACCGGCGAGCGGCTGCTTGCGGCAGCCTCCGGCAGCTACCGCGAGATGCGCCCGCTCGTCTCAGGGCCGCGCGCAACCTACGCAGCCGTGTGCGAGCTGATCCGCTGGCCCGTCAGACCGAACACGCAGTGGCGCAAGGGTTTCCTGGCCGGCATCTTCGATGCCGAGGGATCGTGCGAGGGCGCCGATGCGCTGCGCATCGGCAACAAGGACAGCCAGATCATCCACTACACCCAGGAGTCGCTCGACCGCCTCGGGTTCGACACGGTCGTCGAGCCGCCCCGGCCCGACGGCTGCCGGGTCGTGCGCATCCGCGGTGGCCTGAAGGAGCGGCTGCGCTTCCTGCACCTGACCGACCCTGCGATCACGCGCAAGCGCAGCATCGAGGGTGTCGCGCTCAGCTCGGACGCGCTCGCGAGGGTGACGTCGATCGAGCCGCTCGGGATGCAAGCGCCGCTCTACGACATCACAACCGGCACGGGGGACTTCATCGCCGATGGCGTTGTGAGCCACAACTGCTTCGCGCGCCCCACGCACGAGTACCTGGACTTCAACGCGGGGCGCGACTTCGAGAAGGAGATCATCGTCAAGGTCAACGTGCCCGAGGTGCTGCGAGCCGAGCTGGCGCGGCCGTCGTGGAAGGGCGCCCACATCGCGATGGGCACGAACACCGACCCGTACCAGTGGGTCGAGGGCCGCTACCGGCTCATGCGCGGCATCTGGGAGGCGATGCGCGACTTCGCGAACCCGTGCTCGATCCTCACGAAGTCGCCGCTGCTGCTCCGGGACTCGGATCTGCTGTGCGAGATCGCCGAGCGCACGCAGGTGAGCGCCTGCTTCTCGGTCCCGACGCTGGACGAGAAGACCTGGCGAAGTACCGAGCCGCACACGCCGAATCCCCGGGCACGGCTGGAGGCGGTGGCCGAGCTCAACCGCCTCGGCATCCCGACCGGGATCCTGATCGCGCCGTTGATGCCCGGCATCAACGACTCGCGCGAGCAGGTCGAGAAGATCGTCGCGCTGGCGACCGAGGCCGGCGCCGTGCACATCGGCGGGATCACGCTGTGGCTGCGCGGCTCTGTGAAGGACGTCTTCTTCGAGTGGCTGCGCGAGCACAGGCCGGATCTCGTCGAGCGTTACGAGCGGCTGTACGCGCGCGGGGCGTATCTGCCGGCGGACGAGCGGCGCACGATCGAGCGGGCCGCCGGCGCGCCGTGGGCCGGCCGGACGTACGCCCAGCGGTTCCGGCATCGCGGCGGCGCCCGCCTGCCGTCCGGCCGCGAACAGAGGGAGACCGAGGAGGCGCGCCAGCAGGCGCTCTTTTGAGCGCCGCCCGCCGCCCGCGACGTGATCGCCGGCTTCGGGCGCCGGGCGCCTCGTACGGCGGCCACTGCGGTGCGAGCGGGATTGCACAGTGACGAACGTCACACTCAAGAAACCGGGTAGTCGGGGACGTGTTGCCTGACGAGATGCCACGTCTACGCCGACCGCACATCGCCGCCGCGCCCGGGCGCGCGCGGAGCCTGACGGTGCAGACGGCCAGGCACGCCCGCCGGGCGAGGGCCGAGCTGGTCGTCATCGTCCCGCTGCTCGCGATCACGCTGTACTGCTACCTGCGGCGCGAGGAGCTGTTCGGCGCCGACACGCCGGTGCGGGTCGGCACGGCGCTGGTGATCGTGGTGCTCGGCTGGGCGCTGGCGCGCGATCTCGGCCGCTCGACCGCGCCTGCACTGTTCCGGCGCATGGATCCGGCCACCGCGGGCACGGTCGGGTTCCTGATCCGGCTCGTGTTCCTGGCGGCGTCGGCGCTGTTCGCGCTGCGGGCGGCAGGTCTCAAGCCCGGGACGCTGGCCGTCGGTGGTGCGATCACGGCCGTGGTGCTCGGCCTCGCGGCGCAGCAGACGCTCGGCAACCTGATCGCGGGCATGGTGCTGATCTCGGCGCGGCCGTTCAAGGTCGGCGACCGCGTGCGCCTGCAGGCCGGCGGCATCGCCGGGCAGATCGAGGGCGTCGTCGCGTCGCTCGGCCTGCTCTACACGACGTTCGCGCAGGGCCAGGACTCGATCATGGTTCCGAACAACGTCGTGCTCACCGCGGCGGTCGTTCCGCTGCGCGAGCCGGCGTCGGTGGACCTCCGCGCCCGCCTGCGACCGGACGTGAAGCCCAGCGACCTGCAGGCGCTGCTCGAGGAGTCCGTCGAGACGCCCGTGCGCTCGGAGCCGCACATCTCGCTGGAGGAGGTCGACCGCGACGAGGTGATCGTGCGCATCGGCGCGACGCCGCTGGCAGCCTCCGACGGCCCGAAGCTCGCGGATGAGGTCCTCGCTGCGATCGGGGCCGTGACGCGCGACGGCGACGACGGCTTGGACCCTGTCGAGCCGGACAGCGACGTCCGCGGCGCCGACGCGCAGCGCCGCTCGCACATCACCCAGGAGTTCGAGAGCTAGCGCCGTTAGCGCTTGTCGCGCTGGCCCCGCTCCATCTCGTTCGCGACATCGCTCGCGCCCATGCGCCGCTGGACGATCGCGGCGATCTCCGGCGCGAGGCCGGTGAACGCC
Source organism: Solirubrobacteraceae bacterium (assembly GCA_035706585.1). Taxonomy (GTDB): domain Bacteria; phylum Actinomycetota; class Thermoleophilia; order Solirubrobacterales; family Solirubrobacteraceae; genus DASSUW01. The sequence continues at coordinate 8,735 of DASSUW010000180.1, forward strand.
GCGCCCAGCCGCAGCGGGATCGGCGCGACGTCGAGCTCGGACTTGTCGTGCTCGATCGCCCGCACGACGGCGGCGCCGACGTCCTCGGGCCGCTTGGTGCCCACGTAGGGCGGGAGCTTGGTACCGGCGTCGTGGAACATGCCCGCGTCGCGGATGAAGCCGGGGAACACGGTCGAGACGCCGACGCCGCGCGGCCGCAGGTCCTCCCGCAGGCCCATCGCGAAGCCCCGCAGGCCGAACTTGGTGGCCGAATAGACCGACGAGCCGACGGTGGCGGCCTTGCCGCTGAGCGAGGACACGAAGACGATGTGACCGCCGCCGCGCTCGACCATCGCCTCGCCGATCAGCCGCGCCAGGATCATCGGCGCGCGCAGGTTGACGTCCAGCGCGCGGTCGAGCTCCTCGACCGTGAACGACTTGAGCGGGCCGCTGGCCGGCAGGCCCGCGTTCGCGATCAGCACATCCACCGGTCCCGCATCCTCGACCAGCTGCGACACCGCCGCTCGGTCGGTGAGATCGCACGCCACGGCACGGCCGCCGGTCTCCGCCGCAAGCGCTTCGAGCACGTCGACGCGGCGGGCGCTGAGGACCACCTGCGCGCCACGACCGGCGAGCGCGCGCACGATCGCCTGGCCGAGCCCGCCGCTCGCGCCCGTCACCAACGCGGTCCGTCCCCCGAGGTTCACGAGCCGCAAGCGTGCCAGATTCCGGTGACGCCGTGCGGAGGTCGCGCCTGGCGGCGGAGATCGCGCCTGGCGGCGGAGATCGCCCCCAGGGCCGGCGACGTCGCCACGCCGCGGCGGGCCCTCGCCCCTCAGGGGAAGACGGCGACGGTGGCGGTGAAGCCGTGCAGGAACGACTCGCCGCCGACGGGGCCGATCTCGCCCGCCGCGAAGAAGCCCGCCGCGGGCGCGCCCGCGAGCTCGTCGGCCACGGTCTCGGCATCGTGGTCGCTGTGCCCGAACAGGCCGCGCCCGCGGCCGTTGCAGGAGAACAGCAGCGCGCCGGCGGGGGTGCGGCCGCCGAGCGCCGCCATCCGGACCCCCAGTGCCTGGCGCAGGTCGCGGTCGGCGGACGCCGCGTCGCGCGCGTGCAGCCGCACGACCTGCCCCGCGTGCACGTCGGCGGCCACGGCCACCTGGCCCGTTGCGGGGTCGGCGCCCACGAGCCCGCGCACGAGGAAGTCGCCCTGCACGTACTCGGGCTTGTTCGTGTCGACCACGATCCCCACGAGCAGGCCGCCCTGGACCAGCGCCAGATCATGCGGCGGCAGCGCCTCGATCGTCTCGCGCAGCTTGTCGAGCGCCGGCTTGCCCGCGAGTTCGCCGATCACGTTGCCGTCGGCGGCGGTGATCGTCAGCTCGGGCCCGATCGGCGCGGCGCCCTGCGACACGCACGGCAGGATCTCGACGTCGTCGAGCCGGACGCCGACCGCGCCGTCCTCGAACACCTCCTCGCCGAGGAACAGCGCCGTCCCACCGCCAGCCGTGCGCGCGGACGCCAGCCCGCCCATGACCGGCACCGCGGGAGCGGCCTCGCCGAGGAAGCGCAGGACCGCGTCGGTCGGGAACGTCGCCGGATCGGCGAGCAGGATCACGCCCGCGGCGCCCTCGACGTCGGCCATGCCGGCCAGCGCGCCCGTGCCCTCGTCGACCTCCTCGACGGTGGCGTGGAACGCCGACGCCTCGCCGTCGCCGAGATGCGCCGCCCAGACCGAGACCGCGGTGCCGTCCTCGACCTCGCGGCGCGCCCCGATCACGCCCCCGGCGGCGCATCCTGCCACCTGACCGGGATCGAGCGCCTCGCCGACCGCCTCCAGCACCGCCTCGGGCGCCGCCAGGTGCATGCCGGCGGCGAACACCACCGCCAGATCGCAGTGCGCGCCCGCGAGACCCTCGCGTGCGGTCATGGCCGCCTCGAGCGCGCCCGCGCGCGCGTCGGGGCTCGTCGACAGGCCGGCGCCGATGTGGACGGGCATGCCCTCCGACGATACTCCGGCGCGCGCGCAGCGTCGCGCCGCGGCGCTCGGGGCAACACGCGGCGCGCAGCGCAGCGCCGCGCCGCTCGGGGCAACACGCGACGCGCAGCGCAGCGCAGCGCCGCGCCGCTCGGGGCAACACC
>DASSUW010000181.1:0-8950 GCA_035706585.1 Solirubrobacteraceae bacterium
CGGCCGTGGCGGCGGCGCGCTCGAGCATCGCGCGGTTCAGCGCGCCGAGCCGCTCGGCGGGCGGCGGCGCGAACGGGCCGAGCTCCGCGTGGACGTGGGACGGGCCGGCCTCGATCTCGCCGTCGTCGGCCGGCGCGTACAGGTGCAGGTGCTTGCGGACGAAGCGTTCGTAGTCGGCGCTGCCGCGAACCAGGTCGCCCGCCACGCACACGATGTCCCAGTTGGACGCGACCTTGTCGGGCTCGTCCGGGTTCAGGCGCAGCGAGCGCCCGCGCATCTGCTGGACCGAGACGCCGGTGGCGGCCACCGTGAGGTCGACGAGGCAGTTGACCATCGGGCAGTCCCAGCCCTCGCCGAGCAGCGCACGTGTGCCGATCAGCGCCCCGCACACGCCGCTCTCGAGCACGCGCGTGGCCAGCTCCACCCACGCGCGCGGGACCCACTCGGCGCCCGACGAGCGCAGCGAGATCAGCACGCCGTCGGGTGCGGCCTCCCACTCCGGCAGCGCCAGGTGCTCCTCGGCCTGCTGCACGAGCGCCGCGAGCAGCACGTCGGCGTCCTGCGGCAGGCAGCGCAGGCCGCGGCCCGAGACGACCAGCGGCCGCAGCGGCGCGGTCCGCGAGTCGGCGCCGACCGCCATCAGCGCGTGCCGGGCCGTACCGGCGGCGGGGTCGAGCACGCCGCCGAGCTGCGCGTCCGGCTTGGCCTGCGCGAGCTCGGCGTCGCACAGCACGAGCGCCCGCAGCGCGTCGCCCCGGGACTCCATCTCGGCGGCCAGCACCTCGACCAGGCCGAGCGCCTTGGCCTGCGAGCCGGTCAGCAGCCGGTCGACCTCGGAGGTGCCGCGGCGGATGCCGCGGCGCGTGAGCCGGAAGCCGAGCTCGCTCAACGCGGCCGCCACCGCGGCGTAGCGATCGCCGGCCTCCGGGTCGGGCGAAGCGTGCAGGCAGCGCAGCGCGTAGTCCTCGAGCAGCACGAGCCAGTCGTCGAGGTCCGGCGGCCTGCGGTAGGCCTCGCCGTGCGGGGCGCCCGCGGGCAGGGCGAGGCCGGCGGAGGCGAGGAAGCGCACGCCGGCGCGGGCGAGCTCCGGGCGGCTGTGCTGGAAGTCCTCCCACGACTGCTGGGTCTCGTCGTCGGCCGTGCGGCGGCGCTCGCGCAGGCGCGTGATCACCCAGCCCGGGAACGAGAGCGGCCCCTCGGCATCGTCGTGCAGCGCCGTCACGAGCTCCTTGAAGCGCGTGTCGTGCTCGGCCAGCCACGCCCGTTCGGAGTCGAGCGGCTCGGTCAGCCACGCCAGCTCCTGGAACGGGGCGAGGTGGCCCTCGCGCACGACCGCGGGCGTCGGCACGACGAAGTCGACGGGCCCGAGCAGCTCGGCGTACAGCTCCTCCTCGGGACCCGTGAGGTCGCCGGGCGGCGTGGCGGTGAGCCCGACCACGTGCACGTCGTCGTCGCGCAGCTCGTCGAGCACCGCGCGCACGACGTAGCCCCACATCGACGCGAGGTGGTGGCATTCGTCGAGCACGATCGTGCCGATGCGCGCGGCCTTGAACGCGTCGATCCGCTTGCGCGCGGACTCGGACAGCAGCTCCGCGAGCTCGACCTCGGCGTGCTCGCCGCGCGCGATCTCGCGCTTGACGGCCGCCGTGATGCGGGCGATCTCGGCGGCGCGCCGCTCGGCCGCCGCGCCTTCGTAGGACAGCCCCTCGCGCTCGGCCTCCTCGAACTCGACGCCGGTGGCCGCGGCGCGGTCGGTCGCCCAGCGCGCCGCGGCGACCTGGCGGATCGCCGCGTCCGGGTCGTCGAGCTGGCACAGCGACTGGTAGGTCATCACGGCGATCGGGAACGCCGGCTCGGGCCCGGCCGTGCGCGCGACGTCGGCCGCCGAGCCGAACCTGCGGACCGTGCGCGGCCACTGCATCTGGATCGCGCTGTTGGGCGTGAGCACGAGCGCGCGGCGGCCGATCCGGCGGACGATCTCCACGCCGAGCAGCGTCTTGCCCGAGCCGGGCGGCGCGATCAGGTGCGTGCGCCGCCGGCCGGCGGCGCGGTCGCGCTCGAACGCCGCGACCGCGGCGTTCTGGTAGCGCCGCCACGTTCCCCCGAAGGAGAGATCGTCAAAGAGCGGCAAGGTCCGTGGCGAGGCCTCGCGAGGTGAGCTGGGACGCCGGGAAGCCGATGCGCTGACGTCCGTCGCCATCAACGATCACCGTGTACGACGAGTGCTCGCGGCCCTTGCGCTGCGGCGCGATGCCGAACGCCTTCCAGACGGGCTGCAGCTGCGTGCGCGAGCCGAGCAGGAAGTCCATGCGGCCGGTCATCGACTGCTCGAGCAGGAACGTGCGGGCGCGGTCGGGAGTGTCGTTCGCCGGATCCACCGAGACGCCGACCACACGGACGTCGCGCCCGAGGTCGTCGAGCGCCCCGCGGATGCTCTGCACCTGCGCCGGGCAGGTGTCCTTGCAGGTCGAGTACACGAACGCGAACACGACGGGCGCGCCGCGAAGCGATGCCGCGGTCACGCGCTCCCCGTCCTGGTTCGTGAGCGTGAAGTCGGGCATCCGCGCTCCCGGCGGCCGCACCGCGCCCTGCCAGCTCGCCGCGGCCGGCTCGTCGTCCCGCGCGTTCGCCAGCCACACGCCGAACACGCCGGCGGTGGCGCAGATGACGAGCGTCGTGAGCGCGAGCGCTAGGCGACTTGGCACTCACCGAAGCTTAGGCTTCGGTCAGACCGCGACGGATCGCGTAGCGGACGAGCTCGACGCGGTCGCGCATGCCGAGCTTGCGCAGCAGGTTCGCGCGATGCGACTCGACCGTCTTCTCCGCCAGGTGCAGGATCTCCGCGATCTGCTTGTTCGTGTGCGCCTCGGCGATCAGCTTCAGCACCTCCTGCTCGCGCGGCGACAGCGGCTCCTCCGGGCCCTGGGCCGCGTCGGACATCCACTCGCGGATGAGCGAGCGCTCGACCGCGTTGGTCAGGAAGGCGTCGCCGCGGTGGACGGCGCGGATCGCGTTCAGCAGCGCCTGATCGACCTCGCGCTTGAGCACGTAGCCGGACGCGCCCGCCTTCAGCGCGTCGAACACGTAGCGCTCGTCGTCGTGCATCGACAGGGCGAGCACCTGCGTCTCGGGCAGATGCGCGCGGATCTGGCGCGCGGCCTGCAGGCCGGTCATGCGCGGCATCGACACGTCGAGTACGCACAGGTCCGGCTTTGTCGCGAGCGCCTGCTCGAAGGCCGCGACGCCGTCGTCGGCCTCGGCGACCACCTGCATGTCGGGCTGACGCTCGATCAGCAGCTTCAGGCCGCCGCGGACGATGCCGTGATCGTCGGCGATGAGGATCCTCATGTGGCTCCCATGGTCAGTTCGATGGTTGTGCCCTCGCCGGGCTCGGAGAAGATCGTGAGGTGGCCGCCGACCAGCAGCGCGCGCTCGCGCATGCCGGAGACGCCGAGGCGGGTGCGGCCGTTGCTGGACACCTTGAAGCCGTGGCCGTCGTCGCGGACGCGCAGCACCGTGCGGCCGACGAACGAGAGCTCCACGTCCACGTGGCGCGCGCCCGCGTGCTGGGCGACGTTGGAGAGACTCTCCTGCGTGACGCGGTAGATGACGAGCTGCTCCTCGTCGGACAGCGGCGGCACGGTGCCGTGGCGGCGGAACGTCGAGCGGATGCCGGTGCGCTCGCCGAAGCCGGCCACCTGGGAGGTCAGCGCCGGCACGAGGCCGTGGTCGTCCAGGGCGGTCGGCCGCAGCTCGCGCGCGAGATGCAGCAGCTCCTCCATCGCCTGGGTGGCGAGCGCCTGCGTCTCGCGCAGCTCCTCCTGCAGCGCGGGCGGCGCATCGCTGATCGTCGCCGACAGGCGCAGCAGGATCGCCGTCAGCGCCTGGTTGACCTCGTCGTGGAGGTCCTGGGCGATGCGCGAGCGCTCGACCTCCTGGGCGCGCAGCACGGCGCGTCCGGACTCGCGGCGCTCCTGCTCGAGCCGCTCCAGCATGCGGTTGAAGTCGGCCGACAGCCGGCGGACCTCGTCGGCGGCGTTCTTGGAGACGTCCGCGCGCTTGCCCGGGCTCGTGAGGTCGACCGAGCTCATCGTGTCGACGAGCCGGCCCATCGGCTCCAGGCGGCGCCGCAGCAGGATCGAGTTCAGCAGCACGACGACGAAGACCGCCAGCGCGATCAGCAGCAGGCCCTCGATCGAGGCCGCGTCCTCGAGGCGGTCGCGGGCGATCAGCGCGGCCACGAACGCCGTGAGCGCGACGAGCACCGTATTGACCGCGAGGACCTGGCTGAGCAGCGTGCGAGAGCGCATCCGCCCGGTACATCGGCACCTTTAGCCTTCGGCCTGATGGTGGACAGACCCCAGGGGGCCCCCGCGGCCCCGGAGCGGCGCTATCATTTTTGAAGCTTTGAATCCCGACCGAGTTTCAAGGACTTCTCTATGACGCCGAGCGGGGCGGAGTACATCCGCCAGATCAAGAGCCAGGTCGAGGAGGTGGATCCGGCCCAGGTGTCCGAGCACCTGGGGAACGGCATCGTCCTGGTCGACGTGCGCGAGAGCACGGAGTGGGACGCCGGCCACATCCCCGGCGCCAAGCACGTCCCGCGCGCGTATCTGGAGTCGCGGATCGAGGGCGCCGTGGGCGCCGACCGCGACCAGGAGATCGTCCTCTACTGCGCGTCCGGCCAGCGCTCGGCGCTCGCCGCCCACACGCTGTCGGACCAGCTCGGCTACGCGAACGTGAAGTCGATGACCGGCGGCATCACGCTGTGGAAGGACCGCGGCTACAAGGTCGAGGTCCCGAAGGCGCTGACGGCCGAGCAGCGCGAGCGCTACTCGCGCCACCTGCTCGTGCCCGAGATCGGGCTGGAGGGCCAGACCAAGCTGCTCGAGTCAAAGGTGCTGCTGCTCGGCGCCGGCGGCCTCGGGTCGCCGACCGCGCTGTACCTCGCGGCGGCGGGCGTCGGGACGCTCGGCGTGGTCGACGACGACGACGTCGATCTCTCGAACCTGCAGCGCCAGGTCATCCACACGACCGACCGCATCGGCACGCCGAAGGTCGACTCGGCCGAGACCGCGATCACGGCGATCAACCCGGACGTCGAGGTCGTCAAGTACAAGACGCGCCTGGACGCCTCCAACATCATGGAGATCATCGACGGCTACGACGTGATCGTCGACGGCGTCGACAACTTCCCCACGCGGTACCTGCTCAACGACGCGACGGTGCGGCTGGGCATCCCGGTCGTGTCGGCCTCGATCCTCGGCTTCGACGGCCAGCTCTCGGTCTTCAAGCCGCACGACGGCCCGTGCTACCGCTGCCTGTATCCGGTGCCGCCGCCCGCCGAGCTGGCCCCGTCCTGCGGCGCCAACGGCGTGCTGGGCGTGCTGCCCGGCACGATGGGCCTGCTGCAGGCGACCGAGGTCGTCAAGCTGGTGACCGGCGCCGGCGAGCCGCTCGTCGGCCGCCTGCTGCTCTACGAGGCGCTCGGCGCGACGTTCACCGAGCTCAAGGTGCGGCGCGATCCCGAGTGCCCGATCTGCGCGAAGGACCCGTCCGAGATCTCCGACGACGAGATGGGCGTGTTCCCGGACTACGAGGCGTTCTGCGCCGCCGCCGGATAGCCTCAGCGCGCGATGGCAACGATCAAGGTTCCCCCGGTGCTGCGGCCGTCGGTCGGCGGCGAGAAGGAGGTCTCCGCGGCCGGCGACACGGTCGGCGCGGTCCTTCACGACCTCGCCTCGCAGCACCCCGCGACGCAGGAGCAGCTGTTCGGCCCCGACGGGTCGCTCAACCGCTACGTGAACGTGTATCTCAACGACGAGGACGTCCGCGTCCTGGACGGGCTGGACACCGGCGTCGGCGAGGCCGACACGCTGGTGATCCTGCCGGCGATGGCCGGCGGGTGATCCGTCCCGCACGTGCCGACGAGGTCGCGGCGCTCGTCGCGGCGTACGAGTGGCTGTTCGCGCCGCCCGGATCCCGGCCGCCGATGTGGGACCCGGACGCCGCGGCGCGGCGCCTGCGCGCGCTGATCGCCGCTGACGACGGCGAGGTGCTCGTGGCCGACGACGACGGCGCGATCGTCGGCATCTGCACGGTCGCGCTCGACATCGAGTCCGTGCGGTTCGGGCAGCGCGCCTGGGTCGAGGACCTGGCGGTCCACGCGGACCACCGATCGGCCGGGCACGGCAAGGCGCTGCTGGACGCGGCGAAGGACTGGGGCCGCGCGCGCGGCGCCTCGCACCTCGAGCTGGACTCCGGCGAGGCGCGCGCCGACGCCCACCGGTTCTACGACCGCGAGCAGCCGACGTGGCGGTCGGTCTGCTTCGGTTGGGAGCTGTAGCTCGACCGTCAACTGCGGCTGGGTCGGGCGGCGAGGGACCGGCCGGCTCGGCGGTCCCTTGGCGCTTTTACGTCGATATGCGACGTAAACGTGCCAGGGACCCGAGTCGCGGCCGATCCCGCACCCTTAATGCCGCAGTTCAGGCCGCCTCGGCCGCCGGCTCCGGAGCGCCGTGCATGGCCGGCTGCTCGGCCGGGCGCAGGAAGATCGCGCCGACGAGTGCCGCGCCGGCGGCGAACACGGCGCCGATCAGGAACGCCAGGTGGTAACCGCCGAGCAGCGCGTCGACCGCGTTCTCGCCGGACGCCACGAGGCTGTCCGTCCGCGAGTCGGCGGCACTGGCCAGGATCGCCAGGCCGAGCGCGCCGCCCATCATGAACGCGGTGTTCACGACGCCCGACGCGAGGCCGGAGTCCTGCGGCTCGACGTCGCCCATCGCCGCCAGCAGCAGCGGGTTGAACGCGATGCCGGCGCCGAATCCCTGCAGGATCATCGCGGGCAGCATGTCGACGAAGTAGTTGCCGTCGACGGGCGCGCGCGCGAACAGCAGGATGCCGAGCGCGAACGCCGGGAACCCGAGCACGATCGGCATCTTGATCCCGTAGCGCATCACCAGCTTGTCGGACAGGAACAGCGACACACCGCCCCAGACGAGCGTCTGCGGCAGGTATGCGAAGCCGACCTCGAGCGGGCTGTAGTCGAGCACGAGCTGCATGTAGAGCGCGGACAGGAAGAACGCCGCGAACAGGCCGGCGGCCATCAGGACGCCCATCACGTTCGCGCTGGCGAGCGTGCGGTGGCGGAAGATCGACAGCGGCATCAGCGGATGCTTGGCGCGCGTCTCGATCACGAGGAACGCGCCGAGCAGCACGACGGCGGCGGCGAGCAGGCCGAGCGTCTGCGCCGACGTCCAGCCCGCCTCGTTGCCGTTGACGATCGCGTACACCGCCGCGACGAGCGCCGCGGTCACGGTGAGCGCGCCGGCGATGTCGACGCTCTCGCGCTCGCCGAGCTCCTCCTTGCCGGGCAGGAGCCGCAGCGAGGTCAGGTACACGGCGACGCCGATCGGGACGTTGACGAGGAAGATCCAGTGCCAGCTGAGGATGTCGGTGAGGATGCCGCCGAGCAGCACGCCGACGGTGCCGCCGCCCGAGAGCACGAAGCCGAAGATGCCCATCGCCTTCGCGCGTTCGGCGGGTTGCGTGAACATCACCATGATCAGCGACAGGGCGACCGCCGAGACGACGGCGCCGCCGAGGCCCTGGATCGCGCGCCCGACCACGAGGACCTCCTGCGAGCCGGCGAGCCCGCAGAACAGCGAGGACAGCGTGAACAGCGCGATGCCGCCGACGAACAGCCGCCGGTGGCCGAACAGGTCACCGAGCCGGCCGCCCAGCAGCAGGAACCCGCCGAACGTCAGCAGGTAGGCGTTGACGACCCAGGCGAGGGAGGTCTCCGAGAAGCCCAGATCCGCCCGGATCGACGGCAGGGCGACGTTCACGATCGTCGAGTCGAGGACGATCATCAGGTCCCCGCAACAGAGCACGAGGAGCGCGAGCCAGCGTGTGCGGTCCGTCTGAGAAGGCATAGGACCCCAGGTTTGCGCCGGTCGGCACAAGCCTCAATCGTGCTGTCCGAACCCCGGGGGGTCGGTTGGTCCTAGGTCTTTCGGAAGAGGCCGAGGAATCGCGCGAACGCGTCGCGGTCGCCGTCCACCGCGATCGCGTCGGCGTTGCCGTCGTGCCACAGGACGGTCGCCAGCGTGCCGGGGTCGGTGGCGATCGTGGCGTCCGGGCGCTCGCTCGGGCCGCGCGCGATGTCCAGCCGCGCGCCGTCGACGCGCACGTCGTAGACGTTGTCGCCGAACCGCACCTCGTAACGGGCGGTCAGGCCGTCGGTCGGGGCGAACATCGTCTTGAGCGCGAGCATCGCCGCGTCCGGGCCGAGCGGGGCGTCCGCGGACGGCGCCGGCGCACGGCTGCCCCAGCGCCCGAGCCCGAGTACGACGCCTTCGAGCTCGCGGCCCCAGTCGGTGAGCTCGTACACGTGCGATGCGGCCGGGGGAGGGAGCGTGGCGCGCGCGACGATGCCGCTCGCCTCGAGGTCGCGCAGCCGCTGCGCGAGCACGTCAGGTCCGATGTTCGGCAGCCCGGCGCGCAGGTCGGTGAAGCGCTTGGGGCCGAGCAGCAGCTCGCGCACGACCAGCAGCGCCCAGCGCTCCCCGACGAGGTCGAGCGCGCGGGCGATGCCGCAGCGGTCGCCGTACGTTCTCCGCGCCATAGGGTCAGAATATCAAACGAGATAGTTGGAATTTCCAACTTCATGCTGTACGGTGGCGTGCATGAGCGAACGCAACGGATACGCACCGGGTGTCCCCTGCTGGGTCGACACATGGGCCGCCGACCCCGACGCGGCGGCGGCCTTCTACTCCGAGCTGCTCGGCTGGGAGGCGGCGCGCGGCGAGTACTCGATCTTTCGGCATCGCGGTCGCGACGCCGCCGGTCTGGGAGTCGGCGACGATCTCGCGCCCGCGTGGATCACGTACGTCTGGGTCGACGATGCCGACGCCGCGGCCGCGGCCGCGCGGGCGGCGGGCGGGCGGCT
>DASSUW010000182.1:0-4995 GCA_035706585.1 Solirubrobacteraceae bacterium
AGTTCCTCGGAACGGCGGCGCCGCCCAAACCAGCCGTGGAACTCGAAGGGACCGCCCCCGGCGGTCCCCGGCCAACTCGCAGCTACACCTGGTCGAGTTCCTCGGAACGGCGGCGCCGCCCAAACCAGCCGTGGAACTCGAAGGGACCGCCCCCGGCGGTCCCCGGCCACCAGACGCGGTCGCCGACCAGTTCGATGATCGCCGGAACCATGATCGTGCGCACCACGAACGTGTCGAGCAGGATCCCGACCGCCACCATGAACCCGAGGTCGAAGATGAACGTCACCGGGAGCGTCATCAGCACCGAGAACGTGCCGGCGAGGATGATGCCCGCGCTCGTGATCACCGGCCCGGTCGCCGCCAGCGCGCGCAGCGTCCCCTCGCGGGTGCCGTGCGTCCGCGCCTCCTCGCGCACCCGGCTCATCAGGAAGATCGTGTAGTCGATCCCCAGCGCGACGAGGAAGATGAACGCGTACGTCGGCAGCGAGTTGTCGACCCCCGCGTCGCCGATCACGAACCGGAACACGAGCAGCGACAGCCCGAGCGTGCCGACGAACGAGAGCACGACCGAGCCGATCAGCAGCAGCGGCGCGAGGACCGCCTCGAGCAGCACCGCGAGGATCGCGAAGATCACGACCAGGGCCAGCGGCACGATCAGCCGCAGGTCGCGCGCCGCCGCGTCGTTGAAGTCCGCCTGAACCGCGCTGCCGTCGCCGACCAGCACCCGCGTGCCGGGCGGCGCCGCCGCGTGCAGGCGCTCGCGCAGCGCCTTCACGCGATCCAGCGCGGACGCCTCGAACGGGTCGTCGCTGAACGTCACCGTCAGGCGGGCGGCGGAGCCGTCGCTGGCGCGGTCCGAGCCGTCGTCGACCGCGGCGACGCCCGGCAGCGCGGCCGCCTGCTTGCGCACGGCGGCGACGTCGGCGTCGGTCACCGCGCCGTCGTCGCGGACCACGAGCACGGTCGTCGGCACCAGCACGCCGGCAGGGAGCGCGGCGCGCAGCACGTTGAACCCGTCCGCGCTCTCGGTGCGCTTCTTGAAGAAGCCGTCGACGCTGTAGTCCTCCTTGTAGGCGAGCAGGCCGAGCGCGCCGAGGCTGAACAGGACCACGGTCGTGCCGAGCGCGCGGCCCGGCCGCTGCAGCACGTGCGTCCCGACGCGGCGCCAGATCCCGATCCGCTCCTCGCCGCCGCCCTCGGGCCGGTACGCGACGATCGCGCGCCGCGGCCAGAACCCGGTCCGGCCGGCGATCGTCAGCAGCGCCGGCAGGAGCGTGAGACCGGCGATGAACGCGATCGTCACGCCGATCGCCGACACCGGGCCGAGCGAGTGCGTGCTCCCGACGTCGGCGAGCAGCAGCACGAGCATCGTCAGCGCGACGGTCATGCCGCTGGCCAGGATCGCCGGCCCGGCCCGCTGGAGCGCGTGCTCCATCGCCTCGTGCTTGTCCTCGAACCGGCGCAGCTCTTCGCGGTACCGGGAGACCAGCAGCAGGCAGTAGTCGGTCCCCACCCCGAACATGAGCACCACGAGGATCGTCGCGCCGTTGTCGCTGACCGTCCCGCCCGAGTCGGCGTACAGGTAGACGAGGCCCTCGGCGATGTTGAACGCCATGAAGACGACGACGAGCGGGATCAGCGCGATCAGCGGCGACCGGTAGATGAGGCCGAGCAGGACGAGCACGAGCACGACCGTGACCCCGAGCACCTTGGTGTCGATGTCGCCGAAGACCTCCTCGAAGTCGGCGTTGTAGCCGAGGCCGCCGGTGACGAACACCTCGAGGCCGTCGCTCCTCCCGCTGTCGACAGCGGCGCGCAGGTCCTTGCCCCACTGGGGTATCTGCTCGTTGTCGTCGGGCACCGAGAAGCTGACGAACGCGACGTCGCGCGACGGGCTGACGACCGGCTCGGACGGCTTGCCGACGAGCGGCAGCGCGGCGGCCGCGGCCCTGGTGTCGCGCTCGATGCGGTCGAGATCCGCCGGCTGGAGGCCGCCCGCGCGGCGGTAGACGACCAGCCCGGAGACGGTCTCACCGCCCCGGAAGCGCCCTTCGACGAGCCGGAGGACCTCGGTGGACTCCGCACCCGGCGGAAGGAAGCTCTCCGTGCGGTTGTCGGTGACGTCGGCGAGCTCCGAGCCGAGCGCGAACATGGGGATGAGCAGGACAATCCAGGCGACCAGCACGAGCCACTTGGTCCGGCGGCCCGTCACGAATCTCGCCAAGACGGTCATGCGCGCAACCTACGGTCATCCGTTCGCCCTGGTCAAACGTAGTGTCTGCCACACCCCCGAATTGGTGGTATCCGGCTCCAATTCGCTGATGGGCTGCCGAATACTCGGACTGCGATGTTCGACCGACTCCGTTCCAAGCGCGACCAGCACGATCCAGCGAAGCATCTGGAGACGTGCGCGATGTGCGCCGGGGACTTCGTGAATCCCGTCGACTGGGAGCCCGTCGGCGACACGCACTGGTGGATGCTGCTGCGCTGCGGCGCGTGCGACACCTGGCGTGAGGTGACGGTCACCAACGAGATCGCCGCGCGCTTCGACCTCGAGCTGGACCGGCGGATGGACATCGTCGCCCGCGCGCTCGAGCGCCTCGACCGCAGCCGCATGGTCGCCGAGGTCGAGACGATGATCCAGGCGCTGCGCCACGGCCTGGTCGACGCTACGGACTTCGCGCGCTAGCGCCGATATAACCCCCAGCCATGCTGGGAGTCGCCGTCGCCACCGCTGCGCTTGCCGGCTGCCCGCTGTTCGGGCCGTCGTTCCCCACCAGCCAGCGGGTCGATCGCCTGCCGGTCGCTGCGAACTCGGGCGCGATCGTCCGCTCGATCGGGCTCGACGACACCGTGCACGCCGACTTCGGGTCGGGCAGGTGGGAGGGCAGCCGGATCGGCATCCCCTACACGGTCGTGGGCCGCGGGACGAAGCGGTCGCGGGTGACCTTCGACTACGCCGACGAGAGCGACCGCGTGCGCTACCCGATCCCGCGGCGCGTGAAGATCGAGGGCGGCGGCGACCGCCATGCGCTGCTGCTCGACCGCTCGCGCTGCCGGCTGTACGAGCTGTACGCGCTCGAGCGCCGCGGCAAGCGCTGGCACGCCGGCTCGGGCGCGACCTGGAACTTGCGCCGCTTCCGAGCCCGCCCGGCGGGCTGGACGTCGGCCGACGCCGCCGGCCTGCCGATCCTGCCGCTGCTGGCGACGCCCGGCAAGCGCCCGATCCGGCACGCGATCCGCGTCACGGTCTCGCGCACGCGCTCGGCGTACGTGTGGCCGGCCCGCCACCAGGCGTCCGACGACAGCGACCCGTCGCTGCCGCGGATGGGCGAGCGGTTGCGGCTGAAGGCGAGCGTCGACGTCTCGCGCTTCCCGCGCCAGGCGCGCCGCGTCGCGCGCGCGATGAAGACCTACGGCGTGATCGTCGCCGACAACGGCTCGGACTGGTTCATCTCCGGCGCGCCCAGCCGCAGGTGGGACAACGACCAGCTACACGCGCTGGACGTGCTCTCCGGTCGCGACTTCGAGGTCGTCGACACCGGCCGGTAGCCAGCCCGGCCCGCGCAGCGCGATCTGCAGCTTCGTCCTGAGGTCGCCGGCGGCGCGGACGTCGCGCCACAGCGCGCCGTACTCGCCGAACGCCACCTTGACGGGATTGAACGTGCGGATGTTCGTCGTCAGCCCGTAGCGGACGCGCTCCTCCTCGCGGATGAAGCTGCCGAAGATGCGGTCCCAGATGATCAGGATGCCCCCGTAGTTGCGGTCGAGGTACTGCTCGTTGGCGCCGTGGTGCACGCGGTGATGCGACGGCGTGTTGAAGATGAACTCGATCGGCCGGGGCAGCCGCCCGATCCGCTCGGTGTGCAGGCCGAACTGGTAGATCAGGCTCCACGACTGCGCGAGCAGGACCATCCACGGCGGGAAGCCCACGATCAGCAGCGGCAGCCAGAACGGCAGGTAGGTCATCGGCACCCACGTCTGGCGCAGCGCGGTCGAGAGATTGAAGTGCTGACTGGAGTGGTGGACGATGTGGCTCGCCCAGAAGACGCGGCTCACGTGCGAGATGCGGTGGAACCAGTAGTAGGCGAGGTCGTCGGCGGCGAACAGCAGCAGCCAGACCCACCAGTCGCCGCTGTCGAGCCGTAGCGGCGTCAGCTCGTAGAGCGCCGCGTAGATCACCACGACAACGGCCTTCCAGCCGACGTTGATCGTCACGTTGCCGAGCCCCATCGCCAGGCTCGTCCGCGTGTCGTTGAGCTCGTAGCCGACGAGGTCGTCCTCGTGGTAGTGGCGGAAGCTGATCGCCTCGACCACGAGCAGCAGCACGAAGAACGGGATCGCGTAGTAGAGGACCTCGACCATCAGGCGGACCGCTCCGGCGAACCCGTGCGCGTCAGCGACCGCTCGAGAAGCTCTCGAGCCGCGCCGAAGGCACGCTCCTCGCGCCCGCGCGCGATCTCGCCGGCCAGCTTGCGAATCGCTTCCGCGTCACCGATCTCGGCCGCGACGCTCGCCGCGTCCAGGCTCACCGCGTCCTGGCTCACGAGCGTGTTCAGCGAGAGCCGGTAGGCGACGTTGTCGGCGGCGTCGATGACCAGGTCCCAGAACGCCTCATAGATCGAGTTGCGGACGTCGAGGTCGCGCTCGGCCGCGAGCATCTCCGCCCGCGCCTCGAGCTCGGCGCGCTGGACCGCGGTCGCGCGCACGGCGGCGCGGCGGGCGGCGTCGGCGCCGATGCTCGCCCGCATCTCCATCACCGCCCGCTCGATCTCCAGCCCCGGCGGCACCTCGTCGAGCCCGAGCAGCAGCTCCAGCCCGCCGTGCCGCCGCCAGTCGCGCACCCGCGTCGCCCCGCCCTGGCTGATGCGGACGAGCCCGGACTGCTGCAGGCGCTTGAGCGCCTCGCGCACCGCGTGCCGGGACGCGCCGAGCTCGTCGGCCAGCGTCCGCTCCGACGGCAGCGTCATGAGATCGCCCGCGAGGATGCGCGCC
>DASSUW010000183.1:0-5337 GCA_035706585.1 Solirubrobacteraceae bacterium
GGCCCCCCGGACCACGCCGCCGGGGGCGACGCCGACCCCGCCGACGCCCGTGGTGCCGCCCGCCGCGCCCGAGCTCCCGTCGGTCGAGCGCACCGTCGAGCAGACGCGCGGCGCCGTGCAGCCGGTCGTCGACGCCGTGCCGGAGCCGGTGCAGGCCCCGGTCAACCGGGTTGCCGGCACCGTGCAGGACGTCGCCGGCACCGTCGACGAGACCGTCGACGGCGTCACCGGCGCACTGCTGCCGGGCGGTTAGAGCGCGAGCTGCAGCGGGCTCTCGAGCCGCTCGCGGATGCGTCCGAGGAACTCGGCGGCGTCGGCGCCGTAGAGGATCCGGTGATCGCACGCGAGCGTGAGGCGCATGATGTTGCGCACCACGACCTCGCCGTCGCGGACCACCGGCGTCGGCGTCGTCGCGCCGACCGCCAGGATCGCCGCCTGCGGCGGGTTGATCACCGCGACGAAGCTCTGGATCCCGAACATGCCGAGGTTGGAGACCGTGAACGTGCCCGAGGAGAGCTCCGGCGGCGTGATCGCGCCCGCGCGCACGCGCTCGGCGAGCGCCCGCGTCTCGCGCGAGATCTGGCCCAGCGACTTGGTGTCCGCGTCGAACACGGTCGGCACCACGAGCGCGTCCTGGCCGGCCACCGCGACGCCGACGTTCACGCGCGAGTAGAGCTCGAACTTGCCGTCGCGATAGGCGCCGTTCGCGCGCGGGAAGTCGACCAGCGCGAGCGCGGAGGCCTTGACGACGAAGTCGTTGAACGACGGCACGGACTGGCCCTCGGCGGCCGCGGCCTTGAGCCGCTTGCGCAGGTCGACGGCTTCCTCCATGTCGACGTCGATATTGAGCACGAAGTCCGGCGCCGTCGCCTTCGACTCGGCCATCCGGCGCGCGACGGTCTGCTGCAGCCGCGTGAGGTCCTGGGTCGTGGTCTGGCCCTTGCCGGTCTCCGCGTCGCCGGACACGACGGCCGGGGGCGCCGTGCGCTCCTCGCGCTCCGGCTCCGGCTCCGCCGCGGGCGCGGCCGGTGCCTCGGCGGGTGCCGCGGCCTGCGCGCCGTCGCCCTTGGACGCGGCCTCGACGTCGGCCTTCACGATCCGGCCGCCGGGGCCGGTGCCCTGCACCGCTCCGAGCTCGAGCCCCAGCTCGCGGGCCATCCGCCGGGCGACCGGCGAGGCCTTGATGCGTCCGTTGCCGCCCTCGGCGGGTGCGGGCGCTTCCTCGCCGCCCGCCGGCGGTTCGGTCACGGCGCGTCCGCGGTCCTCCGCCGGCGGCTCCTCGCTGCGCGGCTGCGCCGGCGCCTCGGTGGTCGCGGTGGCGGTCTCGGCCGCGCCGCGGCCCTCGTCGCCGCCCTCGGACGCCTCGCGCTCGGCCGGCGCGGCGCCGTTGGACTCGCCACCCTCGCCGATGCGGGCGATCGTCTCGCCGACGGCGAGCGTGTCGCCCTCCTGGGCCACGATCGAGAGCGTGCCGTCCTGGTCGGCCTCGTAGGTCATGTTGGCCTTGTCGGTCTCGATCTCGACCAGCTCGTCTCCGCGCGACACCTCGTCGCCGTCGGACTTGAGCCACTTCAGGATCGTGCCCTCCTCCATGGAGTCGGACAGGCGGGGCATCGCGACGTCGGCCATGGCCGGAGTGTAGGGATCAGGCGGCGGCGGCAACCTCCAGGCGCCCGCGCGGCAGCTCGAGATCGTGCGCGGCGAGCATGTCCTCGTCGCGGAGGATGTCCAGACACCGGCCATCGGCGACGACGCGCCCGGCCGAGAGGATCACCGCGCGCTCGCACAGCTCGGCGGCGAACAGCAGATCGTGGGTGACGACGAGCATCGTCTGCTCCAGGGCGCCGAGCATCTCCAGCAGCTCGCGGCGCGAGCGGGGATCCAGGCTCGCCGACGGCTCGTCGAGCACCAGCAGATGCGGATCCATGGCCAGCACGGTGGCGATCGCGACGCGCCGGCGCTGACCCAGCGACAGCTGATGCGGCGCGCGGTCGGCGGCGTCGAGCATCCGCACCGTGGCCAGCGCCGATTCCACGCGGGCGGTGACGTCGTCCACGCCGAGGTTGAGCGGGCCGAAGGCCACGTCCTCGCGCACGGTCGGCATGAACAGCTGGTCGTCCGGGTCCTGGAACACGAGCCCGACCCGCGCGCGCAGCGCGCGCGTGTCGCCCTCGCCGACGTCGACACCCGCCACCGTCAGCGATCCCTCGCCGGCGAGCAGCCCGTTGAGGTGGAGCATCAGCGTCGTCTTGCCGGCGCCGTTGGGGCCGAGCACGGCGACGCGCTCGCCGTGGCGGACCGACAGGTCGACGCCGTCGAGGCCGGTCACGCCGTTCGGGTAGCGGAAGCGCAATCCGCGGGCCTCGATCGCGCAGCTCATGCGAGCACCCGCAGCGGGACCAGCGCCGCGACCAGCGCGGCCAGGAACAGCGCGTCGGCACGGGCGAACGCAAGCGCGCGCAGCCGCGGCGTCGTGCCGGTGTATCCGCGGGCGAGCATCGCGACGTACACCCGCTCGCCGCGCTCGAACGTGCGCAGGAACAGCGCGGTCGCCACGCGGCCGAGCGCCGCCGCCTGCAGCGCGTGGCGCGGCCGGTAGCCGCGCGCGGCGAGCGCCACGCGCATGCGCCGCGCCTCGCCGGTGATGACGAACAGGTAGCGGTACATGAACGCCGCGATCAGCGTGAGCAGCCGCGGCGCGCGCATCCGCTCGAGCCCGTGCAGGAGGTCGGGGAAGCTCGTCGTCGCGCCGAGCAGCACCGCGCTCACGGTGCCGATCAGCGCCTTCGAGCTGACGGCGAAGAACGTCGTCAGCCCCTCGCGCGAGACGTCCACCGGGCCGACGTCGACCTGCTGGCCGCCACGCACGAACGGCACGAAGACGCCGACGAAGATCACCAGCGGCAGCACGACACGTGCGCGCGCCCAGATCACGCCGGGGCCGACGCCGCCCGTCGCCGCGATCGCCGCCAGCGCCAGCGCGCAGGCGGCGAGGACGGGCCACAGCCGTGGCGGCGTCGAGACCGCGACGCCGGTGATCCCGGCCAGCCCGAGGAGCTTCGCGCGCGGGTCGAGCCGGTGGATGCGGCTGCCGGGGTCGCCCGCGATGCCGGCCTCGTGATTCGCGCTCATCGCCGCCGCACCACCGTCGCGACGCCGCCCGCGAGGGCGAAGACGATCAAGGTCCCGGCGAATCCGGCGAGCCCGGTGGCGATCTTCGAGCCGGTCCCGTAGTCCAGCAGCGGCGCCCCGCGGCGCTCGCCGCGCGCCGCGAAGCCGCTGTCGCCGGCGACGCGCTCGAGCCCGTCCGGCGACGACGACGCGAACGGGGAGGCGGCCGTCGCGAGGCCGATGGCCAGCGCGAGGGCGAGGATCGTGAACCACTTCATGCCAGGGCTCCCTGGGGCAGCGCCCGCACGACGTCGGGCCGCGTCGACATGACGGCGCTGACCGCGGCGACCGTGATCACGGCCTCGCCGACGCCGATCAGCGCGTGGACGCCGAGCATCGCCGGCAGCACGGTCCCGAGCGGGACGGTCCCGGAGATCGCGAGCTCGAGCGCGGTCGCGGTCGCGCCGGCCATCACGGCCAGCCACGCGCCGACGGCCGACACGGCGAGGAACACGCGGCGGCGCTTGGGCAGGACGCGCCGGGCGCCGACCATCAGCCCGCCGACGACGAGCGCGCCGATCACGCCCATGTTGAGGACGTTCGCGCCCAGCGCCGTCACGCCGCCGTCGGCGAACACGAACGACTGCACGACGAGCACGACCGCGAGCACGAGACCCGCGAGCCACGGCCCGAGCAGGATCGCCGCGAGCGCCGCGCCGAGGAAGTGTCCGCTCGTGCCGCCGGCGACCGGGAAGTTGAGCATCTGCGCCGCGAACACGAACGCGGCGGTGACGCCGAGCAGCGGGACGCGCCGCTCGTCCAGCTCCCGGCTCGCGCGCCGCAGTCCGTAGCCGACCGCGGCGATCGCGGGGACGGCGCACACCGCCGCCACCTCGGGGCTGAGGAAGCCGTCAGGAATGTGCATGGCGGCACTCCCGGCAGCGGCCGATGACGGGGAAGTGGAGGAGCTGCGGCTCGTAGCCGCAGGCCTCGCGCAGCACCGCCGCGACCTGCGCGACGGCGGCGGCCTGGAGCGGCTGGTGCGCGCCGCAGCGCTCGCAGGCGACGTAGCCGGCCTGGTGCCTGGCCGCGAGCGCGTAGAGGCCGGCGCCGTGGGCGACGTGGAAGTGGCGGACGAGCCCGATCTGCTCGAGCGTGTCGAGGTTGCGGTACACGGAGGCGAGGTCGGAGGCCGGGAAGCGCCCGTCGAGGCCGGCGGCGATCGCCTCCGCCGTGACGGGACCCTGGGCGGCGAACAGCGCCTCGAGCACCAGGCGGCGCGCGGACGACACGCGCATGCCGCGTACCCGCAGGGTCGTGATGGCGGCGGGCAGGCTGGCAGGGGCCAGCGCCCGCGTCTCGTGCGGAACGGTCATTCGAGCCTTTCTCCTCAGTGGCGCCGCCCCTGCTCGGCGGTGTCAGGCGCTAGTGCGCACGACCCGCAACAGCGGATCACTGGATCGCCGACCCGACCATCACGCGACGCGCGGCACCGCCTGCAGGGTCAGGACGAGGCCGACGCCGACGATCAGGATCGCCGAGAGCGCGGGGATCGCGGTCACGAACCGGGCCGGCACGTTGAGCCGCGCGAGCGCCCGTCCGGCTGACACGACGGCCAGGCCGAGGCTCGTCAGCGTGGCCGCGAGGCCGAGGCTGAACGCAACGATCATCAGCATCCCGAGCGCGATCTCGCCCTGCGCGATCGCGCCGAGCAGGACGACCAGCGCGGACGGGCACGGGATGATCCCCGCCGCGGTGCCCATGGCGAGGATGCCGCGCCAGGACAGCTCGTCCGGCCCGTGGTGATGGTGGTGGTGATGATGATGATGTGCGCGCCGCCGCCGCAGGTTCTTGCGCAGGACGTAGGCGCCGACGCCGAGGACCATCAGCCCCGAGATCAGGTTCAGCCACGGGTACAGGTCCTCGGGCAGCACGTACTCGGACAACGCGAGCGCGACCACGCCGAGCAGGAACACCCCGGCGGTGTGCGTGACCGTGACCGTGGCGCCGAGCGCCGCGGCGTGCCGCGCCGTGCCGCGCGTGCCGACCAGGTACGCGGCGACCATCGCCTTGCCGTGGCCGGGCGAGAGCGCGTGCAGTGCGCCCCACGCGAACGCGGTCAACAGCAGCACGAGCAACACGCCCTTGCCGGCCGCGGCGTCGCTGAACGCGCGCGAGAGCACGTCCTCACGGCCCTCGCCGCCCCCAGACGTCTCTCGGTCGGAG
>DASSUW010000184.1:0-3149 GCA_035706585.1 Solirubrobacteraceae bacterium
GAACTCCTTCGTCAGCGGCGGCCGGTCGTACGGATGCACCGGCTCTGCGGCGAGCAGGCGCAGCGGGCCGTCGTAGCCGGATCGGCGCAGGGTCTCCGCGGCGCGCTGGGCGGCCAGGCCGCCGCCGGCGATAACGATGCCCGTCGAGGTCATGCCTCCACGATCGGCGGCGCCGGTCAGACCGGCGTAAGCCGCAGGTCAGAAGCCTCTTACCTGGCGCTCGCCGCCGGGCCGGTAGCCCGGCAGCGCCAGCGTGATCGTCGTGCCCGCGCCGGCGCGGGAGTCGGCCTGGATGCGGCCGCCGTGGGCTTCGACGATGGCGCGGGCGATCGCGAGGCCGAGCCCGGCCCCCCCGCCCTCGCGGGCGCGATCCTCGTCGACGCGGTGGAAGCGCTCGAACACGCGTTCCAGATGCGCGGGCGGGATCCCCGGGCCGTCATCGCTGACCGCGATCGTCAGCCACCCGTCGCGGGCCGTGGCGACGACGCCGACGTGGCCGCCGGGATCGGTATGCGCGACGGCGTTGCGGACGAGGTTGCGGAGCACCTGGGTGAGCCGGTCCGGATCGGCGTCGAGCACGCCGTCGACCGGCTCGACGTGGAAGTCGCGTTCGCCGAACAGCGGCAGGTCGCGGCGCACGTCCTCGAAGAAGTCGGCGAGCGCGATCGGCCGTGGCTGGACCAGGCGGCCGCCCTCGGCGCTGGCCAGCGTGAGCATGTCGTCGACCAGGCGGTCCATCTCGTCCAGCCGCCGCAGCAGCAGGCGCGTGCCCTCGTGGCGCGCGTGCGCGTCGGGCTCGCGATCGAGCAGCTCCACCTGGGCGCGGAGCACGGCCAGCGGGGTGCGCAGCTCGTGCGAGGCGTCCGATACGAAGTCGCGCTGGCGCGCGAAGGCGCGCTCGAGCCGGGCGAGCATGTGGTCGAACGCGGTGGCGAGCACGCCGACCTCGCCGCGCGCGCCGACCGCGCCGGCCCGCAGCGAGAGATCGCCCGAGTCGACCGCGGCGGCGACCGTCGCCATGCGCCGCAGCGGCCGGGCGATCAGCGTCGCGATCAGCACGCCCGCCGCGACCGCGAGCGCGAGCGCGAGCGACCCGACGAGCGCGAACGTGCGCAGCAGGCTCGCCTGCGCGTCGCTGACCGGGGTCAACGGATCCGCGACGTACAGCGTTCCGACGTCGCGGCCGCCGTGGCTGATCGGACGCGCGAGCACGCGCATGCGCCCCGCCGCCTCGACGGAGACGTCCGACAGGCCGGCCGGAGCCCGCAGCAGCCCGTGGACGAGCTCGTCCTCCTCCTCCGGCTCGCCCTCCTGCTCGCGCGCCTGCTCCTGCTCGAGGATCTGCGGATGGTTGGTCACCGGCTCGCCACCGGCGACGTCGACGACGAACACCCGCGAGGCGGGGTGGTAGCTCTGGGAGCCGATGTACCGCTGGGCCAGTCGCTCGAGGTCGTCGGGACTCGCGAGCTGGTCGCCGGTTCGCAGCCGATCCCACTCGGCCACCTGGGTCCTCAGGTCGCCGTCGA
The DNA here is from genome assembly GCA_035706585.1 of Solirubrobacteraceae bacterium. Classification (GTDB taxonomy): domain Bacteria; phylum Actinomycetota; class Thermoleophilia; order Solirubrobacterales; family Solirubrobacteraceae; genus DASSUW01. The sequence goes on from DASSUW010000184.1 coordinate 1,527, forward strand.
TCTGATCACGCAGCCGCGCGCCCGTTCCGCGGTACATCGCCAGGAAGCTCAGACCGACCGCGAGCGCGGTGACCAGCGCGATCGCCGTCGCGAGCTGTGCCCGCAGACCGCCCGGCAGGAACCGGCTAGCCACGGGGCGCGCGCAGCCGGTAGCCGACGTTGCGAACCGTCTCGATCGGCCCCTCCCCGTCGTCGTCGCCGAACTTGCGGCGCAGGTAGCCGATGTAGACCTCCAGCACCTTCGTGCCCGGATCGAAGTCGAAGCCCCAGACCGCGTTGAGGATCTGCTCGCGCGAGAGCACCTGATCGGGGTGGCGCGCCAGATACGCGAGCAGCTCGAACTCGCGCGCGGTCAACTGCACCTCGTGACCGTCGAACTCGACGCGGCGCGTACGCAGGTCCACCCGCACAGCACCCGCCTCGAGCACGGATGCCTCGCGCTGGCCGGGCGCCCGCAGCTGCGCCCGCACGCGCGCGAGCAGCTCCTCGAACGAGAACGGCTTGGTCACGTAGTCGTTGGCGCCCCGGTCGAGCCCTTCGACGCGCTGCTCGATCGCGCTTTGCGCCGTCACGACGATCACCGGCAGCTCCGGCTTGCGCGCCCGGATCGCGTCGAGCACCTCCAGCCCGCTGCGACCCGGCAGCATCAGGTCGAGCAGCACGAGCGCGTAGTCGCCGGTCAGCGCCTCGGCCGTCCCCGCGTCGCCGTCGTGGACGACGGTCGGCGCGTAGCCCTCGGCCTGCAGCGCCTGTTCGATGAAGCCGGCCAGCGTGCGTTCGTCCTCGACGACCAGGATCCGCATGTCGCAGCCCATGCTATGCGCCGATCCGCGCCGTGCCCGAGGGGTAAGCGGCTTCTGGATCGCCTCTTACCTGCGTCTTGACCGGACCCGCGAGGGTGATGGTCATGACCGACCAGGCCCGCATCAAGATCGCCGCCGCCGTCACCGCGCTGTTCCTGGCCGGCATCTCCGCCGCGGGCCTCGCGGCGCACGGCGGCCAACCGCAGCCCGCGACGACCGCCACGGCGCCGTCCGCCGCGGCACAGGCCCGCACGCCGGCGCCCGCCGTGATCGCGACCGGCGACGACCGCTTCGAAGGGTTCGAAAACGATGAATAGCGCCGTCTCCCCGGCCGCGCGACGCCCCGCCCGGGCGCCGCGGCCCTCCGTGTCAGGCACCGTGCTCCGGCTCGCGGCGGTCGCGCTGGTCGCGGCCGTGCTCATCTGGTCGGTGCTGTTCGTCGGCGTCCTGCGCAAGCGCTCGGACGCCGGCACCGGCGCGGGCCAGCCCACGGGCCAGATCTCGAGCCCGGACGGCGGCCAGTCGGCCCAGGCGCCCGCGCCCGTGATCACCCGCACGTCGTGACCGAGCACGAGCACCGCTTCCGCGCGTTCGCGACCGACGTGCGCGTCCTCGTGAACGCGGCGACGCCGCTCGACGCCGTGCGCGTCCAGGCGCTCTTCCAGCGCCTGCACCGCACGCTCACCCGCTTCGACGGCGCCAGCGAGCTGAGCGCCCTCAACGCCCGCGCGGGCGAGGAGGTCGCGGTGTCGACGACGCTGCTGCGCGCCGTCGATGCCGCGCTGTGGGCGGCCCGTGCCAGCGCCGGGCTCGTGGACCC
>DASSUW010000185.1:0-24168 GCA_035706585.1 Solirubrobacteraceae bacterium
CCCGGTGATCGTCCGCGTCGCGTTCGCGGCGACCTCGGTCGCCGGCGGCGCCGGGCTCGCCGCCTACCTGCTGTGCTGGGTGCTGATCCCGACCGAGGGCGGTGCGCCGGCGCCGATCGAGCGGATCGCCGGCCGCCGCGACACGTGGATGATCGTGACCGGCGCCGCCTGCCTCGCGCTGGCGGCGCTGCTGCTCCTGCGCGAGTGGGGGCTGTGGCTCAGCGACGCGATCGTGTGGCCGGGGATCCTCGCGGCCGCCGGCGGGGCGCTGATCTGGCGGCAGTCGACCGCGCCGCCCGCGGAGGGCGCGCCGCCGCGCACCGCTGCGCGCACGCGCTCCGCGCCCACGGTCCGGCTTCCGGCGGACGCCTCGGGGCGCGCGCTCGTCGGCGTCGCGCTCGTCGTCGGCGGCGGGCTCGTCTTCCTGTGGCTCAACGACGCGCTGCAGCCGGCGCGCGACGTTCTGCTCGCGGTCGTCGTGGTGCTGATCGCGCTCACGCTGATCCTCGCGCCGTGGTGGGTGCGGCTCGTGCGCGGCCTTGCCGCCGAGCGCGCCGAGCGCATCCGCTCCCAGGAGCGCGCCGAGGTCGCCGCCCATTTGCACGACTCGGTGCTCCAGACGCTCGCGCTGATGCAGAAGCGCGTCGACGACCCGCGCGAGGTCGCGGCGCTCGCGCGCCGTCAGGAGCGCGAGCTGCGGGCCTGGCTCAACGGCCGCCGCGCGGCGGGCGAGGCCACGGTCGCGAGCTCGCTGGAGGCGGCCGCCGCCGAGGTCGAGGAGGCGCACGGCGTCCCGGTCGAGGTCGTCGCGGTCGGCGACGCGCCGCTCGACGCGCGCGCCGAGGCGCTGGTCGCCGCCGCCCGCGAGGCGCTCGTGAACGCCGCCAAGTTCGCCCCCGACGGGCCGGTCGCGCTGTACGCGGAGGTCGCGCCCGAGCGGATCGAGGTGTTCGTGCGCGACCGCGGCCCCGGCTTCGAGCCCGATCGCGTGCCGGCCGACCGGCGCGGCGTCCGCGAGTCGATCGTCGGCCGCATGGAGCGCCACGGCGGCCGCGCCGTGCTGCACACCGCTCCGGGCGAGGGCACCGAGGTCGAGCTGGTGATCGAGCGATGACCTCGGTCGTCATCGTCGACGACCACCAGCTTTTCCGGTCGGGCGTGCGTGCCGAGCTCGACGGCCTCGTCGACGTGCTCGGCGACGCCGCGACGGTCGAGGACGCCGTGCGGCTCGTGCTCGACACCGAGCCCGACGTCGTGGTGCTCGACGTGCAGATGCCGGGCGGCGGCGGGGTCGAGGTGATCCGCCAGGTCGCCGAGCGCCGGCCGGCGCAGCGATTCCTCGCGCTGTCGGTGAGCGACGCCCCGGAGGACGTGATCGCGATCATCCGCGCGGGCGCGCGCGGCTACGTCACCAAGACGATCTCCGGCCCCGAGCTCGCCGACGCGGTACGCCGGGTGGCCGACGGCGACGCGGTGTTCTCGCCGCGGCTGGCCGGCTTCGTGCTCGACGCGTTCGCGGGCGGGATGCCCGAGCGGGAGGTCGATCCGCAGCTCGACCAGCTGACCGCGCGCGAGCGCGAGGTCCTGCGCCACATCGCGCGCGGCTACCTCTACAAGGAGATCGCCCAGCGGCTGTCGATCTCTACGAAGACCGTGGAGGCGCACGTGTCGGCAGTGCTGCGCAAGCTGCAGCTCTCCAACCGGCACGAGCTCAGCCGCTGGGCGGTGGAGCGCAGGCTTATCGACTGACGCGCACCACGTCGTAGGTCGTCGTCGGCGTCGGCGGCGTGCTGAAGCGGGCGTTGACCGCCCACAGGAACCGGCCGCGCGCCGCGATCGTCGTCGGGACGTCGAAGTCGTCGTCGGTCAGATGGCGCTTGATCTCGCCGCGGCGCAGATTGCGGTTGAGATGGACCACGGCGATCTGGTTGTCCTGGTTCTGCACCACATACAGCGTGCGGCCGCGCAGCAGCAGGCCGTCGCCGTTGGTCACGCTGTCGCCGCCGAGGTCGATCTCGCGGGTGTCGCCGGTGCGGGCGTCGACCACGAACAGCTTGCCGGTTGCGCTCTGCACGGTGATCAGCCGCCTGCGGTCGACCGCCGCGATGCCGTTGAGCTCGAACGTGCTCGGATCGTCGTCGTACATCAGGTCACCGGTCAGCGGCAGCGTCTGCGCGTGGCGCGGCAGGCGGCCGTGGCGGCGCAGCTCGAGCACGTAGAGCTGCTGCCGCTGGGAGTCGGTGAAGTACGCCGCCCGGCGCGTGAGCGTGACGTCGTTGACGAACGTCGGGGCGGCGCTCAGCGCGTACTCGCGCAGCAGCGTGCCGGTGCGGGCGTCGTAGACGCGCGCCGTGCCGGTTCCCGCGCCCGACACGAACAGCCGGTTGCGGCGGTCGACCTTCATCCCGGTCGCCGCGCCGCCGAATCCGGGCACCAGGACGGCGCCCTCGCCGGTCCTCAGGTTGCCCTTGAAGATGCCGCCGGTGGCGCGTGATCCGGCGAAGAACTGGTTGCCGAACCCGGTGGCGATGCCCTCCGGCTGCCACCCGTCCGGCAGCGGGATCGTCTCCGGGTACGGCCGCGCCGATGCGGTCGCGGTCAGACCGACCGCGAGCAGCACGGCGATCGCGGGTATGCGTAGCCACGATGGAAGCTTCACGTTCCCTCCCTGCACTCGAGGACTTGCACGAGGAGATACGCACGCACGGCGGCTGTGGTTTCGAGCCATGCGAGAGCGCAACGAACATGGTGCCCGGCGAGGGCAATCCCGACGCCGACATCATGATCGTCGGCGAGGCGCCCGGCGCCAGCGAGGACAAGCAGGGCCGCCCGTTCGTGGGCCGTGCCGGCAAGCTGCTCGACGAGCTGCTCGCCGCGGCCGGGCTCGAGCGCGACGACGTCTACATCACGAACGTGGTGAAGGCGCGGCCGCCCGGCAACCGCGATCCGCGCGCCGCCGAGGTCGCGCATCACATGCCGTGGCTGGAGGCACAGCTGGCGTTGATCCAGCCCGCCCTCGTCGTGCCGCTGGGCCGGCACGCGCTCGCGCATTTCTCCGACGAGGCGAAGATCTCCGACGTGCACGGCACCGAGGTCACCGAGCGCGGCCGCACGCTGTTTCCCCTCTACCACCCGGCGGCGGCGCTGCACAACCAGTCGCTGCGCGAGACGCTGTTCGAGGACGCCCGCGCGCTCGGGCGCGCCGTGTCAAAGCGGTAGGACCGCGCGCAGGACCGTCCCCGCGCCGGGCGGGCTCTCGACCTCGAGCACGCCGTCGAGCGCGCCGACGCGGTCGGCGAGGCCGGAGAGGCCGGAGCCGGGCGTCGCCTGCGCGCCTCCCTTGCCGTCGTCGCGGACCTCGATCTGCAGCTCGCCGTTCTCGCGCGCCAGGCGGACGGTCGCGTGCGTGGCGTCGGCGTACTTGACGACGTTGGTGAGCGCCTCGGCGACGGTGAAGTAGGCGGTCGCCTCGGCGGCGGCCGGGAAGCGGTCGTCCGGCACCTCGACGACCTCGACCTCGACCGGCGCGCGGTCGGCGAGCGCGGCGATCGCGGGGGCGAGGCCGCGCTCGGTCAGCACCGCGGGGTGGATGCCGCGGGCGAGCTCGCGCAGCTCGGCCGACGCCTCGCCGAGCTCCCGCCCGATCTCGTCGAGCAGCGGGCCGGCGGCGTCCGGGTCCTTGTCCACGCGCGAGCGCGCGAGCCGCACCTGCAGCCCGAGCGCGACGAGCCGCTGCTGCGCGCCGTCGTGCAGGTCGCGCTCGATGCGGCGGCGGGCGTTGTCGGCGGCCTCGATGATGCGGGCGCGCGACGCGCGCATCTCCTCGGTGCGCGCCCGCTCGATCTCGCGGGTGCGGAGCGTCTCCTCGGCGGCGCGGCGCTCGGTGACGTCGAAGATGGCGCCGTCGCACCACAGCCGCCCGCCGGCGGCGGAGACGAGATGGCCGCGGTCGAGCACCCAGCGGACCTCGCCGTCGGCGCGGACGATCCGGTACTCGAGCGCGAACGGCTCACCGTCGACGGCGTGCTGGACGGCGTCGCGGACGCGGTCGCGATCGTCGGGGTGGATCGTGCTCATCAGCGTCCGCTGCTTGCTCGCGATGAAGTTCGCGGCCGGGTAGCCGGAGATGCGCTCGATCTCGTCGCTGATCAGCTCCAGCGTGTAGTTGGCATGCCAGGCCGAGCGGTAGATCGCGCCCGGTACGTTGGCCATCAGCGCCCGCATCAGCGCGTCGTCGGCGCGCTGCTGGGCGGCGCGCAGGCCGGCGCGGGCGCGGGCGAGCAGCTCGGCGCGGCTGAACGGGCGATGGAGGTAGTCGTCGGCACCCGCGTCGAGCGCCGCGTCGGCGGTGCGCTTGTGGGCTGACAGCGTGATCGCGAGCAGCCACGCATCCTCGAGCCGCGGGTCCTTCTTGAGCGCGCGGCACACTCCGGGCACGTCGAGCCCGCCCGGCTCGCGGTCGACGATCACGAGGTCAGCCGCCGTCTTGTCGAGCTCGTTGAGCGCCTCGTTCACGCGCCGCACGGCGCGCACGTTGTGGCCGGCCGCGCGCACCCATGGCTGGATCTCGGGTTCGGCAAGGCCGACGACAAGCACCTCGGCCTGCCGCCGGCGGACGGTCGCGGAGTGCGGCACGCTGCGATTATCCCGACCCGTGCCCGAGTGGTCACCCGAGGTCACGGTCGACGCGGCCTTCGCGCGGCGGTTGATCTCGGGGCAGTTCCCGGACGTGGCGCTGGAATCGCTGCGCCTGATCGGCGAGGGCTGGGACAACACGGTCTGGCTCGTGGACGAGCGATGGGTGTTCCGCTTCCCGCGCCGGCAGCTCGCGATCCCGGGGTTCGAGCGCGAGATCCGGGCGCTCGGGGCGCTCGCCCCCGGGCTGCCGTTGCCGGTCCCCGCGCCGGTCTTCGTCGGCGCGCCCGCCGACGGGTTCCCGTGGCCGTTCTTCGGCGCCCGCTACCTGCCGGGCAGCGAACCGCTCGGTCTGCCCGCGGGCGCCCGCGCTCGGCTCGCGCGCCCGCTCGGCGAGTTCCTGCGAGCGCTGCACGCCTCCGAGGTGCCGGACCTGCCGCCCGACCCGTTCGGGCGCGCCGACATGGCAATTCGCGTGCCGGGCACGCGTGAGCGCTTCGCCGCGCTCGCCGCCGAGGGCCTCTGGCGCGCCCCGCCGTCCGCGCTCGCCGTCCTCGACGCCGCCGCCGCGCTGCCGGCCGCCGCGCCGAACGCGGTCTGCCACGGCGACCTCCACCTGCGTCACCTGCTCGTCGACGAGGCCGGCGCCGCCGCCGGCGTGATCGACTGGGGCGACCTCTGCCGCGGCGACCCCGCGATCGACATGTGCCTCGTCTGGTGCCTGCTGCCGTCGCGCGACGAGTTCCTCGCCGCCTACGGCCCGGTCAGCGACGACCAGCTCCTGCGCGCCCGCGTGCTCGCGCTGTTCCTGTGCGCCGTGCTCGCGCTCTACGGGCACCACGAGGGCATGCCCGCGCTCAGGGACGAAGCGCTCGCCGGGCTCGACCGAACTTCAACGGCGCATTGAGTGTGGGTTTCTTCCCATTCAGCGCCGCGCCGGCCGTGGGTGAGAAGAAACCCTCGCTCTAGGACGGTTTCTTCCCAACGGCGGCGCGCGTCGCGCTCGTTGAGAAGAAACCCACACGACCGCGCTCGATGCCGCAGTCAATCGCGCCGAGGCTCAACCCACGCCGAGCTCGTCGAGCGAGATGTGCAGCTCGGCGGCGTCGCGGTAGACGCGGTAGGCGCCGGCGCGCTCGAGCTCGTTCTCGCCGTAGCCGCCGGACAGCAGGCCGACGGAGAGCATGTGGGCGCGGCGGGCGGCGAGGAGGTCCCAGACGGCGTCGCCGACGACGTAGCAGTCGTCGGGAGCGGCGTCGAGCCGGCGGGCGCACTCGACGAACAGGTCGGGCTCGGGCTTGGCGCGGGCCACGTCGCCGCGCTCGACGACGACCATCTCGGCCGGCGCGCCGAGCGCGTCCAGCGACGCGTTGATCTCCGGACGGCGGCCGGAGGTGGCGATCCCGTGGGTGACGCCGCGCTCGCGCAGGTCGGCGAGCAGCTCCGGCGCGCCCGGCAGCGGCCGCCGCTCGGGCAGCAGTTCGCGGAACAGCTCGCCGTGGATCTGCTGCACGCGCTCGGCCTCGTCGTCGCTGATCTCGCGGCCGAGCTCGCGCGCCACCGCGCGCGTGAACAGCCCTCCGCTCATGCCCACCCGGCGGTGGATGCGCCAACCGTCGATCGACATCTCGCACTGCGCCAGGGCGCGCTGCCAGGCGAACACGTGCGCGTAGACGGTGTCGACGAGCGTCCCATCGAGGTCGAAGATCAGGGCGGGCATCGCCGCGCCACGATAACCGAGCCGCGTTTGACCGGCTGAACACGCGGCTAAGACGCGTCGTAGGCGATGGCCACGACGCCCGTGCATACACCGCCGCGCCCGTCCAACGGCCGGGCGCAGACGCCCCCGTCGACGCTGCTCAAGGGCGACGACGGGGTCCCGCGCGGGCTCGCGGTCGCGTCGGCCATCACGCTGCGGGTGCTGGTCGTGGTCGCGGGCATGGTGATCCTCGCGCTCGGCGCGGCGCGGCTGATGCTCGTCGTCCTGCCGGTGATCATCTCGATCCTGCTCACGACGCTGCTCGTACCGCTGGCGCGCCGGCTGCAGCGGCACCGCTGGCGCCCCGCCCCCGCCGCGCTCGCCAGCGTGCTGCTCGCGCTGATCGTGTTCTTCGGCCTATGGGCGCTGATCATCCCCGGCGTCCTCTCCCAGTCCGACGATCTGTTCGCGAACCTGCAGGATGGGGCCAAGCAGGCCGTCGGCGTCCTCGAGCCGCTCGGGATCGGGCGCGGGGACGTGGACCGCGCGATCGACGAGGGCCTCAAGTCCGTCCAGGGCGGCGCGGTCGCCAACGAGGTGATCACGGGCGCGATGCTCGTGACCCAGTGGGCCGCCGGCGTCGTGCTGATCGTGGTCCTGACGTTCTTCTTCGTCAAGGACGGCGAGAGCATCTGGGACTGGATCGTCGAGCTGTTCTACGAGCAGCGTCAGGACACGATCCGCGAGGCCGGCTCGCGCTCCTGGGCGGCGCTGAGCGCCTACGTCCAGGGCGTCGTGCTCGTCGCGACGATCGACGCGGTGCTGATCGGCGCCGGGTTGATCGTCCTCGGCGTGCCGGTGGCGATGCCGCTGATCGTGCTCACGTTCGTGGCGGCCTTCTTCCCGATCGTCGGCGCGTTCACGGCCGGCGCCGCCGCCGTGCTCGTCGCGCTCGTGGCGAACGGGCTCCCGACCGCGATCGCGCTGCTCGTGATCATCGTCGCGGTCCAGCAGCTCGAGGGCAACGTCTTCTATCCGATCGTGGTCGGCCGCAAGCTCGCGCTGCACCCGGTCGGGATCCTGCTCGCGCTCACCGCCGGCGGCGTGCTGGCCGGCGTGGCGGGGGCGTTCCTGGCGATGCCGGTGGTGGCGGTCGCCGGCGCGATCCTGCAGTACATGCGCGAGCGCCGCGAGGCCCGCCAGGCCGACGCGGTGCTAGCGGCGTAGCTTGTAGCGCAGCGTCGCGCGCACCCAACCGCCCGGCTGGAACGTGACGACGCGGGCAGCGATGCGCCGCGCGGGTCGCCGGCCCAGCGGCACCCGCACGGTCTTGCGGTGCCCGACGCGCATGCGCGCCGCCTTCGCGCCCAACCGCCCACGGCGGTCGCGCAGGAGCACGCGCCCGACGCAGCGCCCGACCGCGCCCGTGCAGGCGATCCGCAGCGCCACGCGCCCGTGGGCGATGCGTGGCGTGCGCGCGGTCGCGAACATGAACGGCGCGCGCGCCCCGGCGCCGTCGCTGCACGTCGGGCGGAACGCCGGGTCGGCCGGTCCAGCACGGCCGAGCGCGTCGAGCGTCCACGCGAGCGCGATCGGGTCGTAGATGATCCCGACGTGGTCGGTGATGTCTTCGGGACAGCGGTCCTGCAGCACGACGTTCGTCGCGCCGTCGAGCGCCTGCGAGCGATACGGCGTCACGACCTCGTCGTAGCGAGTCGAGATCACCGTGTAGGACGGCGGCGGGGGCGCCTCCTCGCCGGCGTTGAGCTTCTGCATGAACGCCGATCCGGCGGCCTGCTCCGCGCACGCCGGGCAGCCGAGCCCGCCGAGCGGCGGCGCCAGCGGGTTCGTGGTCCCGTGGCTGGAGGGCGCGAGGCCGACGATGTCGTCGATCACGCCGAGCTTGCCGCGATAGCGCGCGACGTAGCGCCCCAGCATCCCGCCCTGCGAATGCCCGACGAGCGACACCTTCGCCGCGCCCGTGCGCCGGAGCACCTCGTCGATGAACGCGGCGAGCTTGTCGGCCGACTGGTCGATCGGCGCCATCGCGCGCTTGACGAGGTCCAGCGCGAACACGCAGTAGCCGTTGTGCGCGAGCGCGGGGGAGAACAGGTTCCACGACACCGTCATGTCCCCGAACGTGCCGTGGACGAGGATCACCGGGACGGGATGCTCGGCCGAGCGGCAGGAGAAGTCGTTGGCCCCCGGCGGGTCGACGCCCGGCGCCTGCGCGGCCGCCGGCCGGGCCGCGGCGAGCAGCGCAGCGAGCACGACGAGAACCGCGGCTCCCCTCACACGCTCAGCTAACCACACCCGAGCCCGCGGTGCGCAGGCTGCGCGCGGCCACGCGCCCGCCGAGCGCGAAGCGGCCCGGCAGCGACCCGCCGCCGGCGAGCGTGATCGCGAGCCGCTCCGCCATCGCCGGCCCGTGCTTGAAGCCGTGCCCGGAGCCGCCGCCGACGATCCATACGCGCTCGCACCCGGGGTGGCGGGCGGCGATGAAGTGCGAGTCGGGCGTGAGCTCGTAGCGGCACGTGCGGGTCTGCAGCAGCCGCGCCCGCGCAAGCCCGGGGAACCGCTCGTGGACGTACGAGCGCACGGTCCCGACGGTCTGCGGGCGGTCGTCGAGCGGGGCGTCGGGGTCCATCAGCGGGCCCTCGAGATCGAGCGCCGCCTTGACACCGAAGCCGTCGATGTCCGCGGTGCCGTACATGGCGCGGTCGTAGTCCACCCACCCCGGGACCGCCGGCGAGCGCCACGGCGCTCCGCCGTCGAAGAACAGCAGCTCCTGCCGGCGCACCGTCACCGGCACGAGGTCGCCGAACAGCGTCGTCAGCCAGCCGCCGCACGCCCACACCACCGCGTCGCCCTCCAGGCGCGCGCCATGCTCGAGCACGACGGCGTCGCCGTCCGGCCGTGCGCGCGAGCGGACGAGCCGCGCGCCGTGGCGGACCGCCTGGCGCGCGAGCATCCGCACGGCGCGCTGGGCGCGGATGACGCCGGCCTCCGGCTCGAACAGCACGAACTCGAGGTCGTCGCCGCGCACGCTCGGGAACAGCCGCGCCGCGTCGGCCACGTCCAGCCGCTCGGCCGGAATCCCGAGCGCGCGCATGGTCCGCAGCGACGCTGCCTCCCAGCCGTCGCCGCGGTGCGCGAACCACGCGACGCCGCACTCGAGCATCAGCTGCTCGCCGGACTCGGCCTCGAGCTGCTTCCACAGCACGCGCGCGCGGCGCGCGGACGCCGTGTAGTCGGCGTCGGCACCGTGCGAGCTGCGGATCAGCCGCGTCTCACCGCCCGAGCTCGCGCGCGCGTCGCCGGGCTCGAACTGGTCCACGAGCGTCACGTCGTCGCCGCCGCGCGCCAGCCACCATGCGAGCGAGGCGCCGAACGTGCCGGCTCCGACGATGACGACGCGCATGGGCTCAGCTGCTCGGCACGTGCGGGAACGCGCGCTGCGTGACCGTCATCGGCGGCTCGCCGACGATCCGCCGGGCGGCGTACTGCGCCATGCCCATGACGGTCAGCTGCGGGTTGACGTGGACGCTGCTGGGGAACACGCTCGCGTCACACAGATACAGGTTCTTGAAGCCGTTCACGCGGAAGTCGGCGTCGACGACGGTCCCGATCGGGTTGCCGCCCTGCGGGTGGGCGCTGCTCATGAGCAGGTCGCCGGTCTCGCGGACCGCGCCGTCGATGCCCGCGAGCTCCTGCGGCGTGCGGTACTCCTGCCACGCGAACGTCGCCGGCATCACGCGCGTGGCGCCCGCCTGCAGCCAGATCCGGCCGGCGACCTTGAGCCCGTCCCGCATGCTCGCGCGGTCGGCGTCCGACACGGCGTACTCGACCTCCGGCCCGTTCGACGCCGCCTTCACGCGCCCGGGCGTGGTGGTGCCGACGAGCACGCCCGCGCAGGCCATGTGCCGGTACCGGCTCATGTTCTGGAAGTGGCGGTGGAACCAGCCGGGCATCGCGAGCGCCTGCGTGGCGGGCGGGTTGAACCACGTCTCGACGAGATAGCCGGGCGGGTCGCCGGGCGCCACGTACGCGTGAGACATCTGGATACCCGCGAACGAGTCGACCACGTCCTCGAACTCGCACGTCAGCGGCGAGTTGATGTTGAAGTGCAGCCCGTGGCCGACGGCGTCGCCGCCGATGCCGCTGCGCTGCAGCAGGTAGCTCGACCCGATCGGCCCGGCGGCGATGACGACCTCGTCGGCGGTGACCGACAGGCGCGCGCCGCTCGCATGGACGCCGGTCACGCCGGCCACGCGGTCGCCCCGGCGGGCGATCCGGTCCACCTCCACATCGGCGAGCACGTCGAGCTGCCAGCGCCGCTGGGCGAGCGGGAGCAGGACGTCGAGCGCCGCCTGCTTGCCGCCGTACGGGCAGCCGATGTTGCAGTAGCCGGAGCCGAGGCAGCGATCGGTGATGTTCGCCTCCATGACCTCGAAGTGGCCCGGCAGCCGCAGATCCTCGACCGCGCGCTTGAAGCGCTGCGCCGCCTCCGTGGTCGTCTCGACCCGGATCGGCGTCACGTCCAGCCACGCCCGGACCTCGCCGATCGCGTGCTCGAGCGCGTGGCGGTCGACGCCGTGCTGCGCCCAGCGGTCGAGCACCGGCGCCGGTGGCGCGAGGCAGAGCGCGTTGTTGACCGTCGTCCCGCCGCCGACGCACATGCCCTGCAGCACTTGGAGGCTGAAGTTGGTGGCCAGCTCGAGCGCGCCCTCGTTGTAGAGCCGCAGGTACTGCTCGACCTCGTCGTCGGTGAAGCGGCGCGGGTCCACGTGCGGGCCGCGCTCGAGCACGAGCACGTTGCGGCCGGTCTCGGCGAAGCGGTAGGCGAGCACCGACCCGGCCGCGCCGGAGCCGACGATCACAGTGTCGTAGTGAGCGTCGCGGGGCGGCACGGTGAGCGTGCGCAGCGGCGGCTCGGGCGGGTCGTCGGGCCGCGCCGGGCGCCCGTTCGGCTCGCGCTTCGCGAACGGCGTGTAGCCGATGTCCGCCCACGCCCGGCGGTCGCCGTAGTAACCGAGGTAGGACATCTGCGCGCCGGTCCGGATGAGCACCTGGACGATCGGGCGCAGCGGCCGGAACACCCGCCGCTCGGCGACCTCGTCGAGGAAGCGCTTCTCGAGGTAGCGCTTGCGGGTCGCGGGAGCGAGCACCGGCAGCGGCGGCCGGAGCGTGAGCAGGGGCCACAGGCCGAGCGCGACGAGGGCGAGTTGCACGCGCGCCTTGTCGCGTGCCTTCAGCTCTGCGAGGTAGTCGTCGACGTTGCGCGCTACCTCCTCCGGCGGGACCACCTCGCGCCTGCCCTCGATCATCACCTCGGCGATCGCGACGAGCGAGAGGAACGCGACCGGGTGCAGGTAGCGCAGCCCGCGCCCGGCGCGCACGGCGGCGACCCACCACGCGCTGAACCACGCCGCCAGCAGCAGGTCGACCGCCATCCACCCGAGCAGCGCGGCGGTGCCGGAGACGGTGAACAGCCCGAGGACGTCCTGCCCCGGTGCGCCGCCCCAGGCGAGCGTGGCGATCTGGCCGCCGACCAGCGCGACGTAGCCGATAGCGATGACCACCGCGGCGGCGCCGAAGCGCCGCACGTCGGCGGCGCCGATCGCCGACAGCGTCACGAACAGCACGTCCTTGGCGAACGAGTTCGCCATGAACGCGAGCGTCCCGGTGTCGCCGCCGACGAGGTATCCGACCGCGAGGATCGCGCTCCAGATGGCGTGCGCGATCAGCAGCCCGCGGAGCCGTCGCTCAGGGAACGTCACGTCTCGACGCTATCCGACGTAGGCTGCAGGGGTGACCGTCGTCCTGATCCGCCATGGCGCGACCGAGTGGAGCGTGACGGGCAAGCACACGAGCTTCACCGACGTCCCGCTCACGGCGTCCGGACGGCGCGACGCCGAGCGCGTCAGCGAGCGGCTCGGCCGCCGCGAGTTCGCGCTCGTCCTGACGTCGCCGCGCGCGCGGGCGCGCGTGACCGCCCAGCTGGCCGGATACGGCGCCGTGGCGGAGGTGGACGAGGATCTCGCCGAGGTGGACTACGGCGAGTACGAGGGGCGTACGACGCCGGAGATCCGCGTCGAGGTCCCGGGCTGGAGCGTGTGGACGCACGGCTCGCCGGGCGGCGAGACCGTCGATCAGGTCGGCGCGCGCGCCGACCGCGTCATCGAGCGCGCGCTCGCCGCCGACGGCGATTCGCTCCTGTTCGCGCACGGACACCTCCTCCGCAACCTCGGCGCGCGCTGGATCGGGCTACCGGCGGCCGCCGGCGGCAACCTCCTCCTGCACACGGGATCGGTGTGCGAGCTCGGCTTCGAGCGCGAGCGGCGCGCGATCATGCTCTGGAACGACACGGTCCACCTCTCCACCTAAAGGGGTCTGACCCCTTTAGGGGGCGATGACGTCGAACCCGAACCCGTGGCCGCCGTCGACGCGGTCGTCGCCGTCGCCGCCGTACAGCGTGTCGTCGCCGTCGCCGCCGTCGATGCGGTCGTCGCCCGCGTCGCCGAACACGGTGTCGTCGCCGCCGCGGGCGTCGATCCTGTCGTTGCCGCCGAGCCCGCAGATCACGTCGTCGTGGGACGTGCCGCGCAGGCGGTCGGCGCCCGCCGTGCCGGTGATCGTGCACGGCCGCGGCGACGAGCCGAACTCCTCGACACCGATCACCGGGCGCAGCGAGCGCTCCACGTCCCGGGTCGCGAACGCGCGCCGGAGCGCGTCGTGCCCGAGCGCGTTGCCGAGCGCGGCCATGATCATGCCCTGGTCGAGCGACAGGTACGACGACGAGACGCGGCCGGTGTCGACGTTGACCGAGTCGAGGAACCCGAGCGGCGTGTAGATCCCGAAGTCGCGCTCGAGCCGCCGCAGGTTCGCGACCGCCGCGTGCGGCCGGTAGCGCAGGCCCAGGAACGCCGCGTGCGGCGTGACGACGCCGTTCGTGTACGCCTCCGGCGGCGGGTTGCTCGTGCCCGCGCGGCAGCCCGGCCAGCCGTTGTCGACCTGCGTGCGCTGCTCGTTGGAGGTGTAGCCCTCCGAGAAGCTGCCGATCCCGTCGACGCCGTACACGTCGTAGCCGCCCTCGGGGACGTTGGCGGGCGAGAAGCCCCAGTAGCCGTAGCCGGCCTCGGTGAGGCCGTGGTGGATCTGCGCATCGACGGTCAGCGGGTGATTGGCACCCCAGCTGCCCGGCGCCCAGCGCTCCTCGGGCACGAACAGCGCCGGCATCAGCGCCTCGAACATGCTGCCGCCCCAGCTCGGCGTGACGCGCGTTCCGTTGTACGGCAGCGCGCCCTCGAACACGTCGATGCCGAGGTACGTCCGGTGGAACCCGACCGGCTTGGTCTCGGTCCAGCTCCAGTCGCACGAGTCGCCGAACGAGCGCCAGGTGCCGAACACGACCTGCGGCGGGATCTCGCCCTTGGCCACGCCGATGTAGCTGGCGATCCGACTCTCGGAGACGTACGTGTCGTAGCAGCACGCCTCCGGGTTCTTCGCTCCCGGGAGGTAGTGGAAGAGGATCCGGTTCGCGGCCGGCCGGTAGTAGAAGCCGAAGTCCATGCTGTCGTACAGCGCGCGGGCGCGGTGCGAGAGCTCCGGCACGCTGCCGGCGACGACCTTCAGCCCGGTCGCGAGCCAGCCGTTGTCGACCGATGACAGCCAGTTGTCGAACGGCTGGCCGCTCGGCGGCCAGATCGCGAGCCGTTCGCCGGTGCGGTGGTCGTACCAGTTGTAGAACTGGCCGTCCGGCTCGTGGCGCTCCATGTGCTCGAGCGTCGTGATCGTCCTGCGCAGGCGGCTGACCAGCTCGCGGTGGGAGATGATCCGCAGCCGCTCGGCCGCGACGGCGCTCCACAGGTACGCGCCGATGTTCGTCGTCGACGTCTGCACGCTGCGCGTGCCGTCACGCCCGTAGCTGTCCGGTGGGAGCCCACTCTGCTCATCGGTCATCGCCGCGAACGAGCGCCACGTCGCCTCCGCGTAGCGCTCCAGCGTCTTGCGGTCGTGCGCCGCCGCCGGCTGCGCGAGCACCAGCGTCGCCACCACGCCTACGAGCACTTTTCGCATGGGTCCCCTCCCATTTCGCCGAGCTCCCGACGAAACGAAGGGTAGACCTCAGAACGGCGTCTTGTTCAGCCGCTTGCGGTAGAGCAAACGCTGGTCGGCGCAGTCGAGCAGGTCCGGCCCGGTGACGGCGTCGTGCGGCGCGATCGCCCAGGCGAAGCTGGCGACGATCGCGGGCACCTGCGCGGGCAGGTCGGCGCCGCCGATCGCGTCCTCGAGCGCGGCGACGATGCGCGCGACGCCCGCCGAGCCGGCGCCCGGCGCGATCACCGCGAACTCGTCGCCGCCGAGCCGGGCCAGCGAGTCGCCCTCGCGCACCACGCGCGCGCAGGCGTCGGCGACCCCGACCAGCACGGCGTCGCCGACCGGATGGCCGTGCAGGTCGTTGACCGCCTTGAAGTCGTCGAAGTCGAACATGATGAGCGCGACGCCCGCCGGCGACTCGAGCGCGTGCTCGAGCGCGGCGTCGAAGCTGCGGCGGTTGTGCAGATCGGTCAGCGGGTCGCGCTCGGCCATCACGCGCTGGCGCTCCTCGGCGCGGACGAGCCGCCGCTTGAGCATCTGCATGACGATCGTGGCGCCGGCCAGCGCGACCGTGTAGGCGGCCGCGTGGGCCGGGAAGTTCTCGGGCACGGCGCGCTCGTCGTACAGCAGCGGCGTCGAGTACACGAACGCGAACAGGCCCATCAGCGGCCACGCGAGGCGCGGCGGGAAGAAGTACGAGATGAACAGCGCGGTGAACAGCAGCAGCGGCTGCAGGAAGCTCGACGCGCCACCCGAGGCCCAGATCGCCGCGGTGACCACGGGAGCGGTGACCGCGGTGACCAATGCCCGCGTAGCGAGCGACATCGTCCAGCGCCGGCGCCACAGCAGCAGCGAGGCCGCGCCCCACAGGACGGCCGCGGCGGCGATCACGAGACCGAAGGCCAGATGCTCGTGCGGCGAGCCGGGCAGCAGGTACATCGCTGCGCCGACCAGGCCGGCGGTGGTCCACATGCCCGCCGACGTCAGATCCGCCAGGGGACCCTCGTCGCGGGGATCGTCGATGCGGTGCGAGGCCATCGGAGCTCGTCCGGTGGATCGGCCGCGGGCACGCCGGTCTTGAGCACGCATGTGCCACGCTGTCGGCATGGTCACCGGGTCATGCGCATGCGGGACCGTACGGTTCGAGGTCACGGAGCCGTTCGCGACCGCCGGGTACTGCCATTGCCGGCGCTGCCAGCGGCGCAGCGGCGTGCCGTGGTCGCTGAACGCGATGGTGGCGCCGGACGCGCTGCGGATCGTCGCGGGCGCCGACGCCGTCCGGACCTGGCGGCCGCAGGACGGGTTCCCGAAGGCGTTCTGCGGCACCTGCGGCGGCCACCTGTGGAGCGGTGACGACAGCACGCCGGTGGTCGGCATCCGGCTCGGCGCGGTCGACGGCGATCCTGGCATCCGGCCGCAATGGCACCAGTGGCTGGACTCGGCGCCCGACTGGGAGGCGATCCCGGACGACGGGCTGCCGCGCTTCCCGCAGGCGCGGCCTCGCTAGCGCCGGGCGACGGCCACCAGGCGCGTGTCGCTCGCGAACGGACCGCCGGCCAGGTCGCCGTAGCAGCGCGACTCCTCGAAGCCGGCCCGCGCGAGCATCGCCGTCAGCTCGGTCGCCGTGTACACGCGCAAGGAGAACGTGCGCGAGTCGCGCTCCCCGCCCGGCTCGACGAGCGTCTGCGTGGTCTGCGCGACGCCGGCCGCGGGATCGAACGTGCGCTGCTCGAGCAGCAGCCGGCCCTCGCCGACCATGTGCCAGCCGGTGTCGCGGAAGCGCAGCACCAGCGCATCGCGGTGCATGATCTCGACCACGAGCCGGCCGCCCGGCCGCAGCACGCGGCGGATCTCGGCCAGCACCTTGGTGTCGCCCTCGTCGCCGAGGTAGCCGAGCGAGCTGAAGAGGTTCAGGGCGGCGTCGAAGCTCTCGTCCCCCAGCGGCAGCTCGCGGTAGTCGGCGCGGACCAGCTTCGGCCACTGCTCGCCGCCGCCGCGCCGGCGCGCCTCGTCGATCAGCGCCTGCGAGCGGTCGACGCCGACGACGCGGTAGCCGGCGCGGGCCAGCGGGACCGAGTGACGGCCGAACCCGCACGGGACGTCCAGCAGGTCACCGTCGTCGCGGCAGCCGGACAGCCGCGCGGCGGCCAGCGCCTGCTCGCGCGCCTCGGCGTCGCGCGCCTCGTCGGCGAACGCGCGCAGGTAGAAGTCGCTGAAGAGGGCGTCCCAGGTCTCGGTCGTGCTGAGGGCCATCGCCCCTTTATAGTCGCGCGGTGTCTCCACGCCGGGCGCGACGCAAGGGCGGGACGCTCAAGGACGGCGAGCGCCGCCAGCTCGCGCGTGCGACACGCGATGCCGCGAATCCGGCGCCCGCTCCGGCGCCCCGCGGCAGCGCGTTCGTGCTGTGCGACGGCGCCTCGCGCGGCAACCCCGGGCCGTCGGCGATCGCGGCGGTGCTCGTGGAGGCCGACGGGAGCGAGAGCGCGCGCGCGGTCGAGGCGATCGGCCGCGCGACCGCGGCGGCCGCCGAGTACCGGGCGATCCTGCTCGGCCTCGAGCTGGCGGGCGCGCACGGCGCCGACCCGATCGACGTGTGCAGCGATTCGCGGCTGGCGATCGCCGCGCTCGAGGGGGCCGCGCCGGTCGACGACGAGCTCGCCGCGCTGGTCCGCGACATCCGCGCCGCCGCGCGCGGCTTCACCGCGGTCCGCTGGCGCTGGCATCCGCGGGCCGACAACGAGGCCGCCGACGCGCTCGTCCGCGACCTGTTGTGGAGCTCTTAGATTCCCTTCAGGGGGTCACTTCATTCTGTGAAGCACTCCCCATGCCCCGAATCTCCCTCATCCCCACCCGAACGGCCGACGGGCGCCACATCATCTACAAGGTGCGCGTCGAGAGCAATCGCCAGCGCCTGGCCGCGGCGATCCGCCGCGCGCTGGGGCGCCGCCCCGCGCTCCAGAGCTAAGCGGCGCTGCCGGGCACCGCGATGCCGGACTCGTAGGCGAGCACGACCGCCTGCACGCGGTCGCGCAGGCCGAGCTTCATCAGCAGCCGCGCGACGTGCGTCTTGACGGTGGTCTCGCTGACGATCAGCTCCGCCGCGATCTCGGCGTTGGAGAGGCCGCGGGCCACGAGCTTGAACACCTCGACCTCGCGGGCGGTCAGCTCGTCGAACCCGCGCGGCGGCGCGGCGGCCGGTGCGGCGCGGGCGAACTCGTGGATCAGGCGCCGGGTGATCGACGGCGCGAGCAGCGCGTCGCCGCGCGCGACCACGCGGATGCCGGCGGCGAGCTCCTCGGGCGGGACGTCCTTGAGCAGGAACCCGCTGGCGCCCGCGCGCAGCGCCTCGTAGACGTACTCGTTGAGATCGAACGTGGTGAGCATGAGCACCCGCGGCGGCGTGTCGTCGCCGGTCTCCACGACCTGGCGGGTCGCCTCGATGCCGTCGAGCTCGGGCATGCGGATGTCCATCAGCACCACGTCGGGCTTGAGCCGTGCGGCCTGCTTCACGGCCTCGGTGCCGTCCGACGCCTCGCCGATCACGTCGATGTCCTCCTCGGCGTCGAGGATCATCCTGAAGCCGGCGCGCACCAGCGCCTGGTCGTCGGCGATCAGGACCCGCACCGTCATAGCGGCATCCTCGCAACCACCTCGAACCCGCCGCCCCTCGCCGGGCCGGCCCGCAGTGACCCGTCATAGAGCCGCATCCGCTCCTCCATCCCGACCAGCCCGTGGCCGGAGCCGTTGCGTCCGTTCATCGCCATCCCGCCTTTGTCGACGATCGCCAGCTCGAGCGACGAAGGCTCCCAGCGCACGGTGACCGACGTGGTCGCCCGTCCCGCGTACTTGATCGCGTTCGTCAGCGCCTCCTGCACGACCCGGTAGGCGGCGAGGTCCCTGCCGGGCGACAGCGGCTGGGGGTCGCCCTCGACCACCAGCGTCACGCCCAGGCCGGCCGCCCGCGAGCGCTCGATCAGGCCGTCGAGCTCGCGCAGCGTCGGCTGCGGCGCGCGGCCGGCGTCCTCCTCGCCGTGGTGCATCATGCCCAGCAGCCGGCGCATCTCCGTGAGCGCGGCCCGGCCGACGTCCTCGATGTGGGCCGCCGCCTCGACCGCGCGGCGCGGATCGCGTTCGAGGATCCGGCGCGCGCCACCGGCCTGCACGACCATCACCGACACCGAGTGCGCGACGACGTCGTGCATCTCGCGCGCGATCCGGCGGCGCTCTTCGGCCGCCGCGCGCGCGATCTGGAGCTCGTGCGCCTCCTGTGCCTGCGCCGCCGCCTCGTGCAGCTCCTCGGTCAGGCGCGCGCGCGTGCGGAGCCCGCGTCCGGCGAGCCATGCCACCATCACGAACGCGGTCGGGAACACGTAGTCCGTGAAGACCGAGTCGTCGAAGCTCGCGACGATCACGAGCATGCCGACGCCGAGCACGATCGGAGCGGCGACCGCCGCCCGTCCCACCGTGTAGGAGCCCATGGCGTAGGCCTGGAAGAGGATCGCCACGAGCGGGGTCTCGAGCGGCTCGAGGTCGCCCGCGGAGCCGAAGTTCAGCGTCAGCCAGGCGGCCATCATCACGAGGCCGGCGGCGATCGGACGTGTACGGCGCCAGAACAGCGAGCCGTACGCGACCACCGGGGCGGCCGCCCACAATGCGTTGCCCTCCCAGACGACGGCGAACTCGATCATGCCCGCGACGAGGAACGCGGACGCGAGCGCGCGGTCGAACCAGCGGGGCCCCAGCCGGCGCGCGCGGACGATCCACCGGGTCATGCCGGACCTCCGAGCGGGAGCCGGGCGCGCACGACATGCCCGCCGCTGCGCCGCACCCCGGCGCGCAGCTGCCCGCCGGAGAGCGCGACGCGCTCGCGGATGCCGAGCAGCGGCCGCTCGGCGTGACCGCCGTCGTCGGCGACCTCGACCTCGATGTGGTCGGCGGCGTAGCGCAGGCGCACGCGCGCGTCGCCGGCGTGCCCCTGCTCCAGTGCGCCGCCGAGCGCCTCCTGGATCACCCGGTAGGCGGTGAGGTCGATGCCGATCGGCAGGTCGCGTGCCTCGCCCTCGACGTCGACGTGGACCGGAAGGCCGGCCGCCTGCGCCTTGCGCACGAGCGTGCTCACGTGACGCAGCGACGGCTGCGGAGCGAGCGCGAGCTCCTCGTCCTCGTGGCGGAGCACGCCGAGCAGCCCGCGGATCTCGGTCAGCGCCTCGCGGCCGCTGCGCTCGACGGCGAGGAACGCATCGCCGGCGCGGACCGGGTCGCGCTCGGCGAGGCGGCGCGCGCCCGACGCCTGGACGACCATCGCGCTGAGCGCGTGGGCGACGACGTCGTGCAGCTCGCCGGCGATCCGCGCGCGCTCCTCCTGCGCGGCGGCGGCCGCGCTGACCACCCGCTCGCGCTCGAGGCGCTCGCGCTTGGCCAGCAGCGCGCGGTTGAGCCCGGCGCGGTGGCGCAGGACGCGGCCGATGAGCACCGGCGCGCCGACGAGCAGCACCGCGACGAGCACGTAGTCGGCGACCGTGTCGTGGTAGCTGTCGATCGCGTTCGAGATCCAGATCATCACGATCGAATAGGCGGTCAGCGCCGGCACCTTCCAGCCCTCGGCGTGGCGCCCGATCCCGTACAGCACGAGCAGGATCGCGAAGAACGGGCTCACCAGGTGATCGACGTAGGCGTCACCGAGCGACTGCGCCAGCGGCTGCACGGCGACGCCGGCGAGCGCCGCGATCGACGGCCAGCGGCGGCGGACCGCCACGCTGAACGCGGCGACCGTGATGAGCAGGAACGCCGCCCAGCGGTACGGCGCGTCCGCGGGCACGAGGACGGCCAGCTCGATGTTGGCCTCCACGAAGAAGACCGCGGCGAGCAGGAGGTCCGCCTTGAACGGGTCGAGTGCGCGCAGTCGCGCGAGCATCGAGAGCAACCCTAGCCCCACGCGCGCGCGTCATCGTCGTCCTGCAAGACGATCGCTCAGTCATCCTCGAGGATGACGCCGGATCCTCCGCCCGGCCTGCCCAAGATCGTCTCGGCGGGCGACGACACGCGACGCCCCGGCGGCGAAAGTCCTCGCCATGAGGACATGGACCGCCACGACGACCACCGCCGCGCGTCCGGAAGACGTGCTCGACGTGCTCACCGACCCGGAGGCCTGCGCTCGCTGGGCGCCGCTGCCCTTCGACGTCGACGAGCTCGACGGGCGGCGGCTCGCCACCGGCTCCCGCGCCCGCGTCAGCGGCTCGCTCGCCGGCAAGCGCGTCGGCTTCGACGTCGAGATCCACGAGGCCTCCGACCGCGGGCTCTCGCTCGCGGCGAACGGCCCCGTCGGGTTCGACGTCGACTACCAGCTGGCCCCGGTCGCCGGGGGCAGCGAGGTGCGCGCGTCCGTGTCCGTTCGCCCATCCGGCGGAATCGCCGGTCGGCTGCTCGCGCAGGCGACGGCCGCCCTGCTGTCCGCCGGTGCCCTGGAAGCCGCTCTCGGGCGTGTGGCCCGAGAGGCGGTCGCAATCTAGACGGAGGCTCTCTCCCTTGTCCGCTCTCCCCATCGAGGACTCACACGCCGTCGTGGCCAAGGCGCTCACGCGCACGTACGGCGACGGCGACTCGGCCGTGCACGCGCTGCGCGGCGTCTCGCTCGACCTGCCGGCCGGCCAGTTCACGGCCGTCATGGGCCCGTCGGGCTCCGGCAAGTCGACGCTCATGCACCTGCTCGCCGGCCTCGACACGCCCAGCTCGGGCAGCGTCGCCGTCGCCGGCCAGGACATCACCCAGATGAAGGACCGCGAGCTGACGCGCCTGCGCCGCAAGCACATCGGCTTCGTGTTCCAGTCGTTCAACCTGCTGCCGACGCTGTCGGCGGAGGAGAACGTCGTGCTCCCGCTGGCGATCGCCGGCAAGCGCCCGCCCGCCGACGAGATCGATGCCCTGATCACCCGCGTCGGCCTCAGCGAGCGCCGCGACCATCGCCCGGCCGAGCTGTCCGGCGGCCAGCAGCAGCGCGTCGCGATCGCGCGAGCGCTGATCACGCGGCCGACGGTCCTGTTCGCCGACGAGCCGACCGGCAACCTCGACTCCGAGGCCGGGGCCGGCATCCTGGCGCTGCTGCGCGACGCCGTCGAGCTCGACGGCCAGACCACGCTGATGGTCACGCACGACCCGCGCGCCGCCGCGATCGCCGACCGCGTGCTCTACCTCGCCGACGGCCGTGTCGTCGCGGACCTCTCCCAGCCGACCGAGGCCGACATCCTCGCCGTCATGAAGCAGGCGGCCGCCCGATGAAGCGCGTCGCACTGAGAGGACTCGCCGCGCGCCCGGTGCGCACGGCGCTGACGATGCTGGCGATCGTGCTCGGCGTCGCGATGGTGAGCGGTGCGTTCACGCTCACCGACACCATGCGCGGCGCGGCGCAGAGCCTGTCGGCGTCCGCCTACGACGGCACCGACGCCGTCGTCAGCACCCGCACCGCCTTCAACGTGGAGGCGACCGACTGGACGGCCAAGCGCCCACCGATCGACGCGAGCGTGCTCGCGAAGGTCCGTGCGGTCCCGCAGGTCGCGGTCGCCGTCGGCGACATCACCGACGTCGACACCAAGATCATCGGCCGCGACGGCAAGCCGGTCGGTGACGGCCCGTACTTCGGCTCGGGCTATGACTCGCAGGTCAAGGGCGTGGCGGCCACCACCCCGTACCGCCTCGACTCCGGCCGCTGGCCCACCGGTCCCGGCGAGGTCGTCATCGACGCCGCCACCGCCGAGAAGGAGCATTACGCCCTCGGTGCGAGCGTGCGCGTGACGACCCCCGGCGCCGCCGCGCAGTACAAGGTCGTCGGCACGACCCGGTTCGGCGAGGTCAAGGCGCTCGGCACGGCGACGATCGCGGTGTTCGACCTCGAGACCGCGCAGGCGCTGTTCCACCGCGACGGCACTTACGACTCGATCCTGGTCGCCGGCCGTGACGGCGTCCCCGCGGCCGACGTCCGCCAGGCCGTCTCTGCGGCTCTGGGCAACGGCGCGCAGGTCCAAACCGCGGAGGCCCACGATCGCTTCACGCTCGAGGGCCTGGAGCAGTTCATCTCAATCATCCGGACCGTGCTGCTCGTGTTCGGCTTCGTCGCGATCTTCGTCGGAGCGTTCACGATCTTCAACACGCTCTCGATCACGGTCGCCCAGCGGTCGCGCGAGTTCGGCCTGCTGCGGATGGTCGGCGCGATGCGCCGGCAGGTCCTCGGCTCGGTGCTGCTCGAGGCGCTGGCGATCGGCCTGCTCGCCTCGATCGTCGGCCTGGCCGCCGGCTTCGGCATCGCCAAGGGCCTGGACGCGATCTTCGACTCGATGGACATCGCGCTGCCGGACGCCGGCATGGTGTTCGCGTCGCGCACGGTCATCGTCGCGATGCTCGTCGGCACGCTCGTGACGCTGATCGCCGGCCTGATCCCGGCGTGGCGCGCGACCCGCGTGCCGCCGGTGGCGGCGCTGCGTGCCGCCGACCCGGGCGCGCACAAGGTGCGTCTGCCGGCGCGTGCCGTCCGCGGCCTGGCGTCGCTGATCGGCCGTCCGGCCGAGAAGCTCGGCGGCTCCGCCGGCGCGCTCGCCCGCCGCAACGCGATGCGCCATCCCGGCCGCACCGCCACCACGGCGTCGGCGCTGATGATCGGCGTCGCGCTCGTGACGCTGGTCACCGTGATCGCCCAGGGGCTGCGCGACACGACGTCCGGCACGCTGGACAAGCGGATCGCCGCCACGCACGTCATCACAGGCGCGGACGGCTGGTCGCCGACCGATCCGGCGGTGGCGCGGGCGGTGGCGTCGGCGCCCGGCATCTCCGGCGTGACCGCGATCCGGCAGGACGTCGGGCTGGCGTTCGGCGACAAGGAGGTCGTGAACTCGATCGACCCGTCCACCGCCCCCGGCAAGTTCTCGTTCGAGTACGCGTCCGGGTCCGACGACGCGGTAGCCGGGCTCGGCCGTGACGGCGCGATCGTCGACGAGGGGCTCGCCACCGAGCACCACCTGACCGTCGGCGACCGCTTCACGGTCACCTCGGCCAAGGGCGACAAGCTCGCCCTGACGGTCACGGCGATCGAGAAGTCGCCGGTGCTCGACGCCCTCGCCATGGGCCCGATCACGATCGCCCAGGGCACGTACGAGAAGGCGTTCGAGAACCAGCGCAACGTGATCACGCTCGTGTCCGCGGACAGCGGCGCGGCGCTGGCCGGCGCGCTGAAGCCGTATCCGGACGCCAAGGCGCTGACCAAGAGCGCGTACATCGATTCGGTGACCGCCGACATCGACACGCTGCTGGCGATCTTCTACGTGCTGCTCGCGCTCGCCGTGATCGTGAGCCTGTTCGGGATCGTCAACACGCTCGTGCTCTCGACGTTCGAGCGCACGCGTGAGCTCGGCACGCTGCGCGCGGTCGGCATGACGCGCCGGCAGATCCGCCGGATGGTCCGCCACGAGAGCGTCATCACGGCGCTGATCGGCGCCGGCCTCGGCATCGCGGCCGGGCTCGGCCTGGCGGCGATCGTGACGTCGGTGTTCGGCGACGAGGGCCTGACCTTCGCGGTCCCGACCGGATCGCTGGTCGTGCGCACGGTCGTCGCCGGCGTGGCGGGCGTGCTCGCCGCGATCGCTCCGGCTCGTCGCGCCGCCCGGCTCGACGTGCTGACGGCGCTCGCGTACGAATAAGGCCCGGAAGGGAGAGAGCAAGCGTGGCGCCGGCGAGAGCCGGCGCCACGC
>DASSUW010000186.1:0-11226 GCA_035706585.1 Solirubrobacteraceae bacterium
CGTGGCGGCGGTCGTGATGCTGCCGGTGGCCGAGGCGTGGAACCAGATGTTGCTCGTCGTCGACTCGACACCCAACACGACCGCTCCGGCGCTCGTGCTGATCGGCTGCGAGGTCTGGCGGCGACGACGGGTGCGGGCTGCGGCGTGAGGGTCGCGCTGTTCACGACGGTCGTGGTCGTGCAGCTGGCGTTCATCGTGGCCGGCTACTCGTCCGACCACAAGACGTTCGCGTTCCAGATGTTCCCGGAGGCGAGCACGTGGCGGGCCGACGTCGTGCGCGTGACCGCCGACGGTCGCCGCGTCCCGGTCTCGGAGCCGTGGGCCGGATATCGCTGGGACGAGCTGGTGCCCGGCAGCGCGCTCACGTACCCGTCGGTTCGCCATCACGCCGACGCCGGGCTGGCGAACCAGCTGGCGTTCCTGCGATCGGCGCTCGACTACGTCGCCGCCCACACGCCGCGCGATCACGAGACCCGGTACTACGAGGCGCGCGTGACCGCCTGGCACAACGACGACCCGCCGCGGGTCGAGGTCTTCCGGAGCCGCCCGCGGTGACCGTCACGGTTCGCGCACCGTCGGTCGTCGGCCGCTTCGACGAGCTGCTCGGCCGTCCGGTCAGCATGCGCTCGCTGGCGCTGCTGCGCGTCCTCGCCGGGCCGATCGTGCTCGTGCACCTGTGGCCGTTCCTGTCGGACGCGCTCGACGGGAGGATCTACAGCGACGCGTTCTACGAGCCGTACGCCGCCTGGTATCCGGAGCTGCCGCGCGCCCTGTACGTCGCGCTGCTGGGGCTCGGCGCGGTCGCCGCCGTGTTGATGGCGCTGGGCCTGTTCGCGCGGGTCGCCACGGCCGCGACGTTCGCGATCGTCGCCTACAACCTGTTCCTCTCCACGACGCACTTCCACAACAACCGGGCGTACCTGGTGATCGTGCTGGCGGTGCTGGCGGTGGCGCCGTGCGGGCGCGAGCTGTCGGTCGACGCCTGGCTGCGCCGCCGCCGCGGGCTGCCCGCCCTCCCCGTGCGCGCGCCCGGTTGGCCGCTGTGGCTCCTGCGGTTCGAGTGCGCCGCCGTCTACGGAGCGTCGGGGATGAGCAAGCTGCTCGATCCGGACTGGTTCGGCGGCACGGTGCCGTGGATGCGCGTGGTCGAGTCCCGTGACGATCTCGGCGCGCTGCCGGCGTGGGCCGTGTCGGTGTTGACCAGCCGCGACTTCCACACGGGCGCGGCGAAGCTCGTCGTGCTGACCGAGCTGTTCATCGCCTGTGGCCTGTGGTGGCGAGGGACGCGCTACGCGGCGGTCTGGGTCGCCGTGATCTTCCACCTGAGCATCCAGGTCTCCGC
Organism: Solirubrobacteraceae bacterium; assembly: GCA_035706585.1. Classification (GTDB taxonomy): domain Bacteria; phylum Actinomycetota; class Thermoleophilia; order Solirubrobacterales; family Solirubrobacteraceae; genus DASSUW01. The sequence goes on from DASSUW010000186.1 coordinate 1,343, forward strand.
CGACGTCCAGATCTTCTCGGTGCTCGGCATCGCGGTGCTCGTGATCTGGGCGGTGCCGTCGACGCGCGATCGGGTGGTGGTCGTCGACGAGCGCCGGCGTGCGCTGGTGCGCCGGCTCGACTGGCTCGCGCGCTTCCGCGTCGAGGCGGGTCCGCGCCTGGAGCTCGTCGACCGCGACGGCAGCGTCCTGCACGGCCGGCCGGCCGCGGTCCTGCTCCTGAGCCGGCTGCCGCTGACGGCGTGGTTCGCGCTGCCGGCACTGCTCCTTCCCTCCGTCCGCCGGGCGCGCCGCACGTGACGGTCGCCGCACGCGTCTGGCGGGCCGCCGTGGTCCTGGGTGTGCTGCTGATCGTCGCGTTCGGGGCGATCGCGCCGCCGGAGCGCTGCCCGTCGGTGACCAGCGCCGAGCTCCGGCGCTCCGCGCAGGCCGCGGTCGACTGGTTCGTCCGCAACCAGTACGCGAACGGCTCCTGGCTCTACGAGTACCACCGCGACGACGACTCCTCGACGCCCGAGTACAACGACGTCCGCCACGCCGGAGCGGTCATGGCGCTCTACCAGGCCGCCGAGGCGGGGCTCCCGGGAGCGCTGCGTTCCGCCGATCGCGGGACGGAGTGGGCGCTCGACCGGCTCACCGAGCGCGACGACTGGGCGGCGGTGACGGTGGACGGACGCACGACCACGGGCACGACCGCGCTGCTCGTCGCCGGCCTCGACTACCGCCGCGCGGCCACCGGCGACACGCGCTACGACGGTCTCATGCGCCGGCTCGGCCGCTTCCTGGTCGGGCAGATCGAGCCGTCCGGCGCCGTGCTCGCGTTCTATGACACCGGGGCGGACCGCCCGCTGCCGGACGAGTACTCCAAGTACTACACGGGCGAGGCGTACTGGGCGCTCGCCCGGCTCGCGCGCACGTTCGGTGACGAGGACTTCGGCCCGGCCGCCTCGCGCATCGGCGCCTACCTCGCCACCGCGCGCGACGACGAGGAGGGCTACTGGCCTCCGATCGCCGACCACTGGGCGGAGTACGGCATGTCCGAGACCCTGCCGCTCACGCAGGCCGAGCTCGCCTACGCCCGCCGCCAGGCCGAGCTCTGGGGCGGCCAGGCCCGCTGGGTCCAGCAGCGCTTCGGCCCCTGGGGCGCCGCCGTCCGCGGCCCCGACGTGTTCCGGGGCGGCTGGTACGGGGTGATGAACGAGGGCTTCACGGGCCTCTGGCGCATCGCGCGCGCCGAGCCGGAATTGGCCGACATCGAGGGCACGATCGCCGCGCGCGCATCGTGCATCGCGGGTCTGGCCGTGCGGGAGCAGGCGTCGGCCGCCGACGCCGCCTCCGCGCGCGACCCATCGCGAGTCGAGGGCGCCTGGTTCTTCGACGACGGCGTGACGCGCATGGACGACCAGCAGCATGCGCTGGCCGCGCTCCTGCGTACGCGGGCGATCGTCGAGGCGGGGACGCTCGACGCCGACGACGGCGATGCGCCATCGGTCTGGCTGTGGGCGCTCGCGCTGCTGCTGGCGCTGAACCCGGCGCGCGCGTCGTTCGGCATCCCGCGGTCCGGCCGCTCCTCACGGGAGGTCGCGTGGCTGTGCGCGGTCGGCGGCGCGCTCGGGGCGCTGGCGATCTGCGCCTGTGCCGTACTCGGCGACCCGCTGCTCGACGCGCTCGACGTCAGCACGCCGGCCTTCCGCACCGCCGCGGGCGTCGTGGCGCTGCTGGCCGGCGCCACCGACCTCTTCCGCCGGCCACCTCGTCCCGACCCCGCGCTCCCGGGCCGCCGCGCCGCGCTCGTGCCGGTGGCCCTCCCGCTCGTCGCCCGCCCCACACTGCTCGTCATGGCGCTGAGCGCGGGCGCCGATCAGGGCGTGCTCGTGGCGCTCGTCGCGGTCCTCGCCGGCGTCGCCGCCCTGACGGCGTTCGCGGTCCGGATCAGGATCGACGGGCCGAGCGGTCGCACGCTCCGCTGGGCGGCCCGCCTGCTCGCCGCCGGGCTCGTCGCCTGTGGCGTGCTGCTGACGATCGACGGGATCCTGAGCGTGTAGGCCGAGCGCGTCGCGCGCCAGCGCCGCCGGGCGGCGGGCGGGTCAGCGCGTCTCGGTGTCGCCGCGGGCGAGCGCGAACAGGGCGAGGGCGAGGTCCTTGTTGGTGCGCAGGCGCGCGCGGTCCCGCTCCGGCGCCGCTGCGATCCGGCGGTCGTAGAGGATCACGGTCCGGCGCGCGAGCGAGTCCAGGATCCCGCGCAGCATGCGCGCCGGCATGCCGATCCGCTTGAGCCGGTTCAGGTAGGTCTCGACCATGGCCAGGACGTGGTCGCTCCCGCGGACGGAGCCGCCGCCGTCGGCCGGCACGGTGGCCGGCATGTGCGTGAGCTGCTGGAGGTGGACGAAGATCTCCGCCTCCCCGTAGGCCGTGCGCTCGTACAGGAGCTGCCGGACCTGCCGGAGCTGAGCGGCGCGCGCCTCCGCCGGGTCGGCCGCGCCGCGGCGCAGCGCCTGCAGGCGCGGATGCTCGACGATGAGTTCGCTGAGGCTGCCGAGCAGCGGGTTCAGCGAGCGGGCGATGACGGACGGGTCGAAGACGGTGTGGCTGAGCTCGTGCACGAGCGTCGCGGCGACGGAATCCACCTCGCCGGCGTTCAGCGCCTCCTGGCTGATGTGGATGATGAACGCGGGCGACCCGTCGTCGGCGCTGCCGCGCTGCGTGTAGCCCGCATAGCGGTTGCGCCCGCCGAGGTCGGGGAAGATGTAGATCGGCTCGCGGTCGAGGCGCTGCCGCCAGAACGCCTCGCCGCGCACGCGGGCCATCACCTGCTCGTAGGCGCGCCGCCCCGGCGGCTGGAGCGCATCGACGATGCGCTTGGCCTCGTCGGCGAGCGTCGTCGCGGCGCGCTGCCCGCGGACCTGGCCCGCCAGCGAGGTCGAGACCGCGGGCATGTGGGCGGCGATCGCGTCCAGCGTCAGGCCCCAGAGCGCGGCGATGTCGAGCGCCTCGTCGGGCGTCGCCGGCGCGTGCTGCAGGTGTGCGCGCCGGCGGATCTCGGCCTCCATCAGCGCGCCGGTCTCGCGGAAGAACGCCTCCTGCTCGCCGGCGAACCGGCGGCGCTCATCGGCCACCTCCACCGCCGGCGCGCCATCACGCGCGACGGCACGCAGGTATCGCGCCACGCGGCGGTTCCCGGCCGTCTGCTGGAGCGCGAGCACGCCGTCGACGCCGAGCGTCTGCGACATGGCCGGCGCGGCCGGCGCCGGCGCTGCGGTCGCCTCCGCGCGCTCCGGCTCGGCGGCTACCTGGCGGGGCACGTCACGCTCTCCGGCGGCAGCGTCTCCGGATGCAGGATCGCGCCGAGCCGCTCCTTGATCGTCGAGGCCGGGGACTCGCGCCGGCGGATGGCGTCCGTCGCGTCCTTCTGCTGCGCTGCCGCCGGCGGCTTCACCGCCTGCGCCGCCTTCGGGTCCTTCACCGCCGCGAGCAGCTTGAGCAGCTCCGCCCCACCGCTCTTGATCGACGCGTCGAGCGGGGCATAGTGGTCGATCATCTGGGCGAGCAGCTTCGGCTCGCTGACGAACGCTCCGAAGGCGCTGGCGAAGAACTCGTCCGGCCCGTCCCACGGATGGCCCTCGGTGCCGGCGCCGCCGCTCCACAGGCTGTCGGTCACCATCACGAGCCCCGCCGGCTGCTCGGGCCCGCCGTCGCCGCCCGTCAGCGGCGGCTTGCGCTTGCCGAACGGCGCGCTCGGGAGCGAGACGGGCGGCGTCCTGGCGAGCCGCAGGAACAGGTCCGCGAGCCGCAGCGCGAACGCGTCCGGTGCGAGCGCGTCGGGATGCTTCGGGTCGGGATGGCTGTGGCTCTCGAACACCGCATGCGCCGCTTCATGAGCGGCCGTCTCGGGACCGGCGCGCTCGAAGTCGGTGTGCGAGATCACCAGGAGCGCCTTGCCGTCGGCGAAGTGCAGCCGGCTCGCCTCGTTCACGATCAGCGCGAGGTCGACCCGCCACGGCGACCCGGCGGGGATCGCGCCGTTGACCGCCGCGACCCGCTTGGCGACGGCCCGGATGGCTTCGCCGACAGCCTTCAGCCTCGGGAACGAGCGGTTCCCGCACGAGAGGAACTGCAGGTCGGTCATGGTGGCGGTCCCGAACTCGCTCTTGGGATCCACCGGTGCCTCGATGCCGAGGTCCTGATAGCTCAGCTCGGCGCGGACCGTGACACCGTCGACCACCTCGCCGATGATCTTGCCCTCGCCCGCGAACAACCGGGTGAAGCCGGTGGCCGCCTTGCCCTTGACGGGAGCGGCGAGCAGGCGCGGCACCGGCGCCCGCAGCTCGGCCGGCGACGGCAGGCTGCCGCGAGGGCGATCCGCGAGGCGCTCCGCGCGCTCGCGGGCCGTGCTGGTCTCCTCGACGGGCGCGGCCCGCTGCTGCAGCACGTGAATGGTCTCGTGGTGGACGACGTCGGCCCGCTCCTGGGGCGACAGCAGCGCCGCCGGCGGCCCGAGGACGATCTCACCGTCCTGCGCCCACGCCGGCGTCCCGGCGGGCAGCCGTGGATGCGGCCGGTCCGAGACCCGCTGCTGCGCCGCCGCCTCGCGCTGGACGAACGCCGCGAACGCGCGATTGCCGACCGCCGCCGCCACGTCGACCACGCCGGCAGCGCTCGCCGGCGCCGGAACCGCCTCCTGTTCCCACGCCGATCGCTTCGGCAGTCGGCGCGCGCGGACGGTCATCGGCCGACTCTACCGGGGCCGCTCCCTGGCGCCTTCTCGGGCGAGCGGTGTCGCGCCTCGCGGGGCTGCGACGCCCGCTCGCAGTCGCGGTGTCGCGCCTCGCGGGGAGCGGTATCCACACGACGGGCTCGCGCCCCGGATCTGGGATCTGCGCGCGAACTTGTCGGCGCACGACGCCGCGTACGTCGCGCTCGCCGAGGCGATCACCGACGGCGGCGTGCCGCTGCTGACCGCGGATGCACGACTCGCGCGCGCCGCCGGTGATCACACGGAGCTGCGCGTGCTGCTGGCCGCGTGAAGCCCGGCGCGCTCGTGTGGACCCGGCCGAAGGGCGCGGCTGAGTACTGTTGAGACCGCATGGCCGTTGCCCCCGAGCGTGTCGGTGTTGCGTCGTTTCTCCGCCAGCTCGCGCGCGAGCGCGAGGAGTACGCGCTGCCGCCGCGGCTGCGCGAGCTCGCCGAGCGCTTCATCCACCAGTCACTGGAGCTGCTGTTCCCGCACTTCGCCGCCGAGGTGGGCGGCCGCGCCGGGGACGTCGCCGACGAGATGGGGGCACTGCGCACGCTGCTGTCCGACGCGCTGCGGCTGCCCGAGGCGCACTGCGCGGACCCCGACGACGTCGTCGAGCGCTTCTTCGCCGCCCTGCCGGGCATCCGTTCGGCGTTGCTGCTCGACGCCCAGGCGATCTGCGACGGCGATCCCGCCGCCCACTCGGTCGACGAGGTGATCCTCGCCTATCCGGGCTTCTTCGCCACCGCCGTCTACCGGCTCGCGCACCAGCTGCAGGGCTGCGAAGTGCCGCTGGTGCCACGCGTGCTCACCGAGACCGCGCACCGGGACACCGGCATCGACATCCATCCGGCCGCCCGGATCGGCGCGTCGTTCGCGATCGATCACGGCACGGGCATCGTGATCGGCGAGACCGCGGTGCTGGGCGCGCGCGTCAAGCTCTACCAGGGCGTCACGCTCGGGGCCCTGAGCGTGCAGAAGCACATGGCGCGGACCAAGCGCCATCCGACGATCGGCGACGACGTCGTGATCTACGCGAACGCGACGATCCTCGGCGGCGAGACCGTGATCGGCGACGGCAGCCGCATCGGCGGCAACGTGTGGCTGACCCGCAGCGTCCCGGCGGACTCGGTGGTGACGCCGACCGCGCGGGTCGATCCGGCGATCCGCGACAGCGAGCCGCTGGACTTCAACATCTAGGAGACGGAGGCAGCGTGAAGGCCGCGAGCATCCTCGACACGATCGGGGACACCCCCCACATCCGCATCAACCGCCTGTTCGCCGACCGCCCGCAGGTGGACGTGTGGATGAAGGCCGAGCGGGCCAACCCCGGCGGCTCGATCAAGGACCGCATCGGGCTCTCGATGGTCGACGACGCCGAGCGCCGCGGCCTGCTCGGGCCCGGGAGCACGATCGTCGAGCCGACGTCGGGCAACACCGGCATCGGCCTGGCGATGGTCGCGGCGGTCCGCGGCTACCGGCTGATCCTCGTCATGCCGGAGTCGATGACGATGGAGCGCCGGCGCCTGATGGCCGCCTACGGCGCCGAGCTCGAGCTGACGCCGCGCGAGGGCGGGATGAAGGCCGCGATCGCCCGTGCCGACGAGCTCGTCGCGCAGATCGACGGCGCCTGGATGCCGCAGCAGTTCGAGAACCCGGCCAACCCGGCGATCCACCACGACGCGACCGCGGCCGAGATCCTGCGCGACTTCCCCGACGGCGTGGACTTCCTCATCACCGGGGTCGGCACCGGCGGTCACATCACGGGCGTCAGCGAGGCGCTCAAGGAGCGCTTCCCGAGCCTGCAGACGTTCGCCGTCGAGCCCGCCAAGTCGGCGGTCATCAGCGGCGGCGAGCCGAGCCCGCACCGGCTGCAGGGCATCGGCGCGGGCTTCGTCCCCGCCAACCTGCACACCGACACGCTCGACGGCGTGATCCAGGTCAGCGAGGAGGACGGCTACGCGTACGCGGTGCGCAGCGCGAGCGAGGAGGGGATCTTCGTCGGCCCGTCGTCGGGCGCGGCGCTCGCGGCGGTCGCCCAGAAGCTGCCGGACATCCCCGACGGCAGCACCGTGCTGACGTTCTGCTACGACACCGGCGAGCGGTACTTCTCGGTCGAGGGGCTGTTCGACGCGGACGGCACGGCGGTACAGATCGCCAAGCGCTCGTAGCCGCGATCATCCGCCCCTCGGGCTGAGCGCCGCGAGCGGCCGGTCCGCCTTCCTGGCCGTGACGACGGTGACGGGGAGCCCGAGACGCCCCACGCGGGCGGGCAGGTCGAGGTGCAGCCAGCGCGACACGCGCGCGGGAAGGGTCGAGACGATGATCTCGTCGTAGCGCTCGGCCTCCAGGGCTGCCGAGACGGCCAGGAACGGATCCTCGGCGCCCACGAGTCCCTCGACGCGATCACCGGCCGCCTCCTCCAGCAGTGGGATGGCAAGCTCGAGCGTGATCGCCGACTCCTCGGTGTCGGCATCCCAAAACGGCCGCGGCACCAGCAGCGTGAAGCGGCAGGGCCGTTCCGAAGCGCGTCTGCGGACCTCGGCGAGCAGCGTCGGCGTCGCGGCGGTGCGGTTGGCGACGACGAGGACGTTGCGGGGACGCGAGGGACCCATCGCACACCCGTCGTACTCCTCGATCGCTGGCGTGTCAAGACGCCCGCCGGCGGGCCTTACTTCTCCTCGAACACGAGCTCCTCGGGCGGACGCGTCAGCCTCACCGTCTGGCCGTCGACGGCGACGACCGTGTCGAACCCGGTCTTGTGGCCGGTCGGGACGATCCAGAGGCGGTCGTCCTGCTGGGCCAGGAACGCGTTGAAGCCCGCCAGCGACGGGTCGCCGTCGTTGAGCTGCAGGTACTCGGCCAGCCGCCGGAAGAGCTTGGGCAGGATCACCGCGCTGTCCGTGACCGTGGCCAGCGACTCGACCGTGACGCCGCTCTCGCTGCGATCGGCGGCGAAGACGCCGGCGCGGGCCGCGCGCGCGGCCTGCGCCTGCTCGGCGAGGTCGTTGCGGAGGTCGACGTAGAGCCGGGTGTAGAACGTCGGGTAGGCGAGCCCGGAGGTGATGAGCCGGTGGTTGGCCGTCGTGCGTAGCAGCGGCACGTCGACGAAGACCTGTTCGCCGCTGGGCGCGGGAGCGTCGGCGCGTCCGGCCAGCGCGACGCAGCGCCCGTAGAGATCCGCCCCGCCGGTGAGGATGAAGCCGGGAAGGTCGTCCGCCTGCACGCTGGTGACGGTCTCGCCGTCGCGCTCGACATCGCGGAAGCCGAGCCAGTGCAGGAGGTCGGCGGCCGCCGCGTGCGCGAGCGCGAGCGGCTGGTGCACGGTACTCCCGCCCGGCGGCGTGTAGTGGGTCTCGAGCGCGTCGACGGCGTCGAGCCGCAGCTGGGCCGCACCGCCGGCGTTGCGGCGGACGGCGTTCGGCCCCGGCACCGCGGCCCAGTCGGCCGGGTCGTCGGGACGGAAGCGGATCGAGTCGCCGTCCGGCTCGGCGCCGATCACGTGGAACGTGCCGGCCAGGCACACCATCGGCATGCGTACATGTTGCCGGTGGGGCTGCGGCGCCGTGCCTGCCAGGCGCCGCGACGACCGTGATCAGGGCCAGAAGTCGTCCGCCTTCTCGAACGGCATCTCGGCGAGCCGCGCCGAGAAGACCAGCAGCTCGGCCTCGGCGTCGGTGTCGTTGTGGAGCGAGTAGGGCTCCTCCCCGGTCATCCGGACCGCGGTCTGCGGACCGGCCTCGAAGACGTCCGCGCCGACCTTGAACGTGACCGTGCCGGCGATCACGAAGTAGACCTCCTCCTGGCCGGGGTGCCGGTGGCCGTAGCTGCCGCGGCCGCCCGTGCCGGCCGGCATGCGCCGCCAGCTGAACGACACCTGCTCGGTCCCGAGCGCATCGCTGTACCAGCGCTGCTCGCCGTACCCCGGGTAGGCGGCCATGAAGTCGATCGCATCCTCGCGGCCCGCGATCACGTATCCGCCGGTCGCCCTCGTGTCCATCTCCGACCTCCTCGTGACGTCTCGGGCCGAAGCGCGGCGCCGAGTGCAGAGAGTCTCCGTCGCGTGCACGAGCCAGGTCAACCCGGCGAGCCGGCCCGGAATCGGTCGCGGCCGCGCCCGCTCGGCGACGAAGCCGCGCAGGCCACGTCCTGTAACGCCACGGCGGGATCGGGGACAGGGTCCCAACTGTCTTCGAACGATCCGGAGGAACCCGATGTCCCAGTCCAACGGCAACCCGAGCATGGCCGTGTACGTGCAGACCAACGACGCCACGGAGAACGAGGTGCTCGCGTTCGCGCGCGGCACCGACGGCCGCATCGCGGCGGCAGGCCGCTTCCCCACCGGCGGCCGCGGCACCGGACAGCCGCACCTGCCGTCGCAGAGCTCGATCGTGCTCGGCGAGGACGGCCGGCAGCTCCTGGTGGTCAACGCCGGCAGCGACGAGCTGTCGCTCTTCGCGGTCGGGAACGGCGGCCTCGAGCTGACGGACCGCGTGGCCTCCCGCGGCGCGACGCCGACGAGCGTCGCGGTCAGCGGCGACCTGGTCTACGTGCTGAACAACGGCACGCCGAACATCGCAGGGTTTCGGATCGACGCGGGCCGGCTGGTCGAGCTGAAGGGCTCCGAGCGGCCGCTCAGCGCCGACGACGCCGATCCCGCGCAGATCGCTTTCAGCCGCGACGGGCGCATGCTCGCCGTCACCGAACGCGGTACGGACAGCATCAGCACGTACGCGATCGACGAGCGCGGACTTGCCGCCGGCCCGACGACGATCAGGTCCTCGGGCAAGACGCCGTACGGGTTCGACTTCACCGCGGCGGGCGCGATGATCGTGACCGAGGCGTTCGGCGGTGCCGTCGGCGCGGCCGCCGCCTCCTCGTACTCGTTCACCGCCCGCGGCACGCTTGCGCCGGTGAGCGGCTCGGTCGCCGACACCCGCAGCGAGGTGTGCTGGGCGGCGGTCACCAAGGACGGGCGCTTCGCATATGTCACGAACTTCGGCGACGGGACGATCTCGAGCTACGAGATCGGCGACGACGGCAGCCTCGCGCTGCGCAACGCCGTGGCGGGCGCGACGCGCGAGGGCGAGAAGGGCATCCGCGACGAGGCGATCACCCGCGACGGACGTTACCTGTACGCGATCGACGCCG
>DASSUW010000187.1:0-5520 GCA_035706585.1 Solirubrobacteraceae bacterium
CGGCCGGCCGACAGCACGAAACTGCCGGGCGGCGGCCGGTTCGGCGCCGCGCTCGCGGCCGGCAACCTCGACGGCGACCAGTTCCCCGACCTCGTCGTCGGCGCACCCGACGGCGACGGCGTGATCCATGTCTTCTTCGGCGGCCGCGACGGTCTCTCCCGCGACCGGTCGCGTGCGCTCGATCCGCCGCAGGGCCTCGCCGGCCGCTTCGGACGCGTGCTGGCCGTCGGCGACATCAACGGCGACGAGATCGACGATGTCGCCGAAGCGGGCGGCAGCCGCTCCGGATACTGCCTCGGCGGCGACGGCGGCCCCCGGTCGTGCGAGCCGCTCGGCGGCGACCTCGACCAGCCGATCACCGCGCTCGCGATCGGCGACGTCACCGGCGACGGGTTCGGCGACATCGTGCAGGGCGTCCCCGAGGGCGGCGATCCGGTGCCCGACGAGCCGGACACCGGCGTGCTCGCCCCGTCCGGCCTCCTCCAGCTCTGGACCGGCGGCGAGGACGCCCCCGCCGCCGAGCCGATCGTCATCGACCAGGACACGACCGGGGTGCGTGGCCACGACCAGGCCAACGACCGCTTCGGCGCGGCGCTGGCGGTCGGCGACCTGGACGGCGACGAGTTCGCGGACATCCTCGTCGGCGCCCCCGGCGAGGACAGCGAGTTCGGCCGCCTGACCATCATCCACGGCGGCGAGCAGGGCCACGCCGACGAGAACGGCGCCGGCTACGGCAACAAGGTGCCCGACCTCCCGGTCAAGATCGAGGCCGGCAGCCACTTCGGCCAGGCGGTCGCGCTGCGCGACGTCGACGGCGACGGCGAGCTCGACCTGCTGGCCGCCGCGCCCGGCAACTCCGCCGTCGTCACGCTGATCGGCGCCGGCGACGGCGAGTTCACGACCACCGGAGCGAAGACGCTCGACCTGCCCGACGGCGCGTCCGACGTGAGCCTCGGAGGCAACGGGCCATGAGGACGATCTTCGCGCTGATCGCGTTTCTGCTCGGCGGCGGGGACGCCGCGATCGCCCAGGGCGCGCCGCCGCCGGCCAAGCCGCAGGAGATCGTCGCCTACCACGACTCCGGCGACTGGGACGCCGACATCGACCGCGTCATCGGCCGCGCCCGCCGCCAGATCGTCCGCCACCGCGACGACCACCGTCCGGCGCTGGTGCTCGACATCGACGACACGTCGCTGTCCACCTACGAGTGCCTGAAGGCCGTCGACTTCGACCGCCGGGCCGGCCGCTGCGGCGTGCGCGACGACCTCCCCGCGATCCCGCAGACCCGCGAGCTGTACGGCTTCGCGCGCCGCCAGCACGTGCGCGTGTTCTTCATCACCGGCCGCCGCCAGAGCGCGCGCGCGAGCACCCGCCGCAACCTGCGCGCCGCGGGCTACCGCGGCAAGCTCCGCCTGCGTCTGCGGCCCAACCGCGAGCGCCCGGGCACGCACGACGGCTGGAAGGCCCGCACCCGCGCCCGCATCGAGGACCACGGCCACACGATCGTCGCCAACGTCGGCGACCAGCGCAGCGACCTCGACGGAGGCCACGCGCTGCGCGGGTTCAAGCTCCCGAATCCGATGTACGTGATCCCGACGGCCTGAAGCGCTCGACGAGGGTCACGACGACGGCGCCGCCGCAGTCCAGGCACACCTTCCCGCGCACCGCGGCCGGCCGGATCAGGCTCGTCCCGCCGAGCCCGCACTCGACGCAGTGGAACACGCACTCCACGAAGGCGCCGGTGCGCAGCAGCTGATCGTCGGCATCCATGCGCCGGCCATCGTGGCACCGGCCCCGGCGCCCCGCAACCAAGCCTGGCCACAGGTATGGGACGTTCGAAAGCGGACCGGCCGCCCACGAATTCCCGAACGTCCACGCCCGCTGCCACGTTCCACACGACAAGGGCGCGCACCGGACTCCAGACGCGTGACCCCGAGGGTTGTGGGGCGCCCCGCCGCGTCGCATCGGGCGTACGGACAGATGCGGAAGACGGGGCGCCTCCAGCCATCGTTCCTGCCCGGGAGCGCCGATCTCTACTCTCCCCCGCCGTGCCCCGGCCCCTCGTCTGGACGCTGTACGCGTGTCTCGTGCTCATCTGGTCGTCCACCTGGGTGGCGATCAAGATCGGGCTCGAGGACGTGCCGCCGCTGCTGAGCGCCGGGATCCGGTTCGCGATCGCCGGCGGCGGGCTGCTCGCGCTGGCGAAGGCGCTCAACCGGCCGCTGAGGACCGACGCGCGGCTCGCGACCGTCCTCGCGTTCCTGCCGTTCGCCGCCGCGTACGGGCTGATCTACTGGGGCGAGCAGTACGTCCCGTCCGGGCTGGCGGCGGTGCTGTTCGGGATGATGCCGCTGTACAGCGCGACGATCGCGGCGCTGGCGCTGGCGGACGAGCCGCTGCACGCACGGCTGCTGGCAGGAATCGCGGTCGCGATCGGCGGGCTGGCGCTGGCGTTCGGGGAGAGCGTCGCGCTCGGCGACGCCAAGTGGGCGCTGCTCGCCGCCTCGGCGTGCGCGCTGGCGCCGCTGGCGAGCGCGATCGGCAACGTGGCGATCAAGCGCCGCGGCCGTAGACTCGACCCGATCGCCCTCAACGGCTGGGCGATGCTCGGCGGCGGCGCGCTGCTGCTGCTCGCCTCGGCCCCGGCCGAGGACTGGGGCGCGGCGGCGTGGACCAACCAGGCCGTCGGCTCGATCGCCTACCTGGCGGCGATCGGCAGCGCGGTGCCGTTCGTGACGCTGACGATCCTGCTGCGCGAGCTGCGGGCGGTGACCGTCTCCTACATCACGCTGCTGCTGCCGTTCGGCGCCCTCCTGTTCGGCGCCGCGCTCTACGACGAGCGGATCACCGCGGCGGCGGTCGGCGGCGCGGCGCTGGTCGCCGCCGGCCTCGCGGTCACGGCGCCGCGACCGGTGCGCGCAGGTCCTCGGGGACGTCCGAGACCGTCTCGAAGTGCTGCCCCACCGCGGTGATCGCCATCAGCCGCTGCACCGCGGGGCTGCCGCGGACGAGCAGCAACCGGCGCCGCTCGCGCCGCGCCCGCCGGTTGGCGGCGAGCAGCCGGGCGAGCCCGGAGGAGTCCAGGAAGGAGAGTCCGCGCAGATCGAGGACCACGCACGCGGGACGCGCCCCCTCCACCCGGCGCAGCTCCTCGTCGAACGTGTACGCGTGCTCGAGGTCCAACTCACCGCGGAGCGCCAGGCGCACCGCGCCGCCAGCAAGTGGCTCGATGGTCAGCCCGAAGCCTCGCATCGGTCCCTCCCCCATCGTTGGTCGGGCATCCACGGTACCCGTTCGGCGGGACGTCACACCGGCCGAGATGGCACACGCGCGGCCGCCCGATGAGCCTTTGGGGCCAACGCGCGCAGGAACGCATCCACGACGACCGGGTCGAACTGCGTGCCGGCCGCGGCCTGCAGCTCCGCGCGCGCGGCGTCGTGGCCGAGCGCCGTGCGATACGGACGGTCGGCCGTCATGGCCTCATAGGCGTCGGCGACGGCGAGGATCCGCGCCTCCAGCGGGATCGCGTCGCCCGCCAGACCGGCGGGGTAGCCGCGCCCGTCCAGGCGCTCGTGATGCGCCAGCACCCATCCGCTGATGTCGCGCAGGTTCGCATGGTGCAGGATCCGCGCGCCGAGCTCGGGATGCCGGCGCATCTCGGTCCACTCCTCGTCGGTGAGCGCGCCCGGCTTCTTGAGGATCGCGTCGGCGACACCGAGCTTGCCGATGTCGTGCAGGACGCCGGCGGCGCGGATCCGCTGGACCCGCTCCTCGCCGAGGCCGAGCGCCCGGGCGATGCCCTCGGCCAGCCGGCCCACGGTCTGCGAGTGGCGGGCGGTGCTCACGTCGCGCAGGTCGAGCGTCTCGGCCAGCAGCATCGCCGCCGCGAGCTGCTCGCCGGCGCCGTCCTCCTCCAGCGAGCCCAGCAGCGAGTCGAGCGTCTCGGCGTGGTAGGCGACGCAGCGGTCGCGCCCGAGCCGCTTGGCCCCGAACACGGCACGGGTGGCGGCGCGCAGCAGCAGCGACGCGGTCTCGGCGCCGGTCCCGCTCACGGCCACGCCGGCCGATGTCGTGACCGGCCACGGGAAGTCGGCGAACGCGGCCGGGACGGCGCAGCGCACGCGCTCGGCGATCGCCATCGCCTCGTCCTCGCCGGCGCCCGGGAGGACGAGCGCGAACTCCTCGCCGCCCAGCCGCGCCGCCAGGCCGCCGGCCTCGGCCAGCACGCCGGCGAACCGGCGCAGCGCCTCGTCGCCGCGCACGTAGCCGAGCGCGTCGTTGACGCGCTTGAAGTTGTCGAGGTCGCAGACGATCACGGCGACGCGCCCGACGCGCTCGATCTCGACGTCGATGTGCTCCTGCAGGCCGCGACGGTTGCGCAGCCCGGTCAGCGGATCGTGCTCGGCCAGGTGCCGCATCAGCTCGAGCTGGCGGGCCGAGTCGATCGCGCTCATCGCGTGATTGGCGAACGCCCGCAGGGCGCGCAGCATCTCGGCGGTCGGCAGCAGCCGGTCGACCGGATCGTCGACCCACACGACGCCCTCGAGGCCGCCTTCGCGGTCGCGCAGCGGCACGAGCAGCACGTGGTTGATCCAGGCGCGCCCGCCGCGACCGTTCGCGCGGCTCTGCGACGCGTCGTGCAGCGACGGGTCGACCCGCGCCTCCGCGTCCTCGCGCTCGGTGAAGATCACGCCGTCGCGCTCGAGCGCCGGGTCGAGCAGCGGAGCGATCGCCGCCACCGGGATCCGCGACAGCCGCGCCTGCTCGACCTCGGGCATGCCGACGACCGCGCGCAGATCGAAGACGCCGCCGTCGGCGATCGCGACCACGACCTTCCCGAAGCCGAGCGCGTCGCGGATGCCGGTGCACACGGCGTCGAGCATCTCGTCGACGGTGCGGCGCTCGGCGAGCGACGCGGTGAGCCGCAGCAGGTGGTCGACCGCCACACGCTGGCGCTCGGCGGCGACGGCCTGCTGGGCGTGCTCGATCGCGATCGCGGCGTGCTGGGACATGCCGACGAGCAGGTCGAGCTTGTCGGCACCCGGCCGCTTGCCGTCCAGCGGCTCGTCGACCGACAGGATGCCGAGCACCTCGCCGGAACTCGAGCGCAGCGGCACGAACAGGGCGTCCTCGGGATGCCAGCCGTCGGCGTCGACCGGCAGGTCGACGTTCGGGATGTACGTCGTGAGGCGGTCCCGGCTCCAGTCGAAGTCGCCGTGGCGGATCAGGTAGGCACCGCGCCGCTTGAAGCGATCCTCCAGGAGAGGCGCCCAGTCGTCCGCCACCGAGCTCTGGCCGAGCAGCAGCCGGCGCGCCTGGTCGTTGCCCTCGACCACGACGGTGTGGAAGTCGTCCCACGCCGGACGGTACATGTTGATGACCGCCGTACCGAAGCCGAGGAACGTCGCGGTCGTGCGCGCGACGGCACGCAGAACGGGCTCGAGGTCATAGCCGGTCGAGAGCATGGCTCATTGGTTATCGGCCGCGTCCGCCATGATCGGGAGTGTGCGTGCTGACCAT
>DASSUW010000188.1:0-22930 GCA_035706585.1 Solirubrobacteraceae bacterium
TCGCCGCCGCCCGCGCCACGCTCGAGTATGTGCTCACCGAGGACGCGTTCGAGCGCATGATCGACCGCGCGACGCGCTTCACCGAGGGCGTGCGCGAGGTGATCGCCGACCTGCCCTGGACGGTGAACCAGATCGGCGCGCGCGCCGAGTACCGGTTCGTGTCGCCGTCGCCGCGCACCGGCAGCGAGTCGGCGGCCGCGGCGGATCCGGAGCTCGACGACTACCTGCACGCCTACCTGGCCAACCGCGGCGTGCTCATCACCCCGTTCCACAACATGGCGCTGATGAGCCCGGCGACGACCGACGAGGACGTCGACCGCCACAGCGAGGTG
The DNA here is from genome assembly GCA_035706585.1 of Solirubrobacteraceae bacterium. Classification (GTDB taxonomy): domain Bacteria; phylum Actinomycetota; class Thermoleophilia; order Solirubrobacterales; family Solirubrobacteraceae; genus DASSUW01. The sequence continues at coordinate 333 of DASSUW010000188.1, forward strand.
TTCGGCGCGGCCGTGCACGAGCTCCTCGGCTGACTCCCAGCATTTCCTCAGGAAGGCACTCGACACTGGGCGCATGACCTCTCTGCGCCCCCTGGTGCTCCCCGCCGCGGCGCTCGCGCTGGCGGCGGTGGCACCGAGCGCCGAGGCGCATCCGCGCAGTTCGGTCACGAGTGTGTGGGTTTCATCCCCTGGACCCGCACTGCCGACGGCCGTGGGCGACGAGAGCGATGCCCACGTCTCTCCCGTCCAGGCGGCGACCACCCTCCCCGTCGCCGTCCGGACCTCAGCGGAGGGAACAGCCGTCCCGGGCGGCTGCTACCCGGCCGCGGCGGAGTTCACCGGCACCGCCGCGGCCGGCCGCCCGGCAACCGCAACCGCCCGCGGCCCACCACACTGAGGTCGGTGCACGCGGCGGGAGGGCCGAGGACCCCCCTCCCGCCGCGCAACCGCTGACGCGTCCGGCGCGTGAAGCGGTTCGGAATCGCGCTCGTGTGTCTCGTGCTCGTCGCCTGCGCCGGCTCGTCGCCCAAGCGTCCGCGCCGTATGCGAACATGTGTTCGCAATGTACGTCGAGCTCCATGCCCACTCGGCTTTCTCGTTCCTGGACGGCGCCTCGCTGCCCGACGAGCTGGCGGGCGCCGCCGCCGAGCTCGGCTACAGCGCCATGGCGCTCACCGATCACAACGGCGTGTCGGGCTCGATGGAGTTCGCCCAGGCGGCCGCCCCGCTCGGCCTGCGGGCGATCCACGGGGCGGAGGTGAGCCTCGAAGACGGTCGCCACGTCACGCTGCTGGTCGAGACCGAGCAGGGCTGGCGGAACCTGTGCCATCTGCTCACCCGCGCGCATGCGCATACGCGGGGAGCGGTGGACGAGAGCGCGGAGGCGCGGGCGGCGCGGCATGCCGGCCGTGGTCGTCACCAGGCGCTGGTCGGTACTCGCATGCGGCGGGTCGACGTCCCGCCGCAGATTCCCTTGCAAGCGCTCGGCGAGTTCGCCGCCGGGCTCGTGTGCCTGAGCGGGTGTGCCTTGAACGGCGTCCGCGACGAGGCCGGGTTGCGCGCCCTGCTGGCCGCGTTCGGGTCCGACCATCTGCGCGTCGAGCTGCAACGGCCGTTCCTGCGTGACGATCGCGCTCGCAACCGCGCGCTGGCCGAACTCGCGGCGCGGCTGAAGATCCCCACGGTCGCCACCGGCAACGTCCATGCGCACGCGCGCGAGCGCGCCCCGCTGCAGGACGCGTTCGTGGCGCTGCGCAATCACACGACGCTCGACGCGTCGGAGCCCCTGCGCCGCGGCAACTTCTCGCACGTGCTCGCCCCACCGGAGGCGATGGCGGCACGGTTCCCGGAGTACCCGTCCGCGGTCGCCGAGACCGCAGCGCTCGCCGCGCGCCTGAAGTTCGACCTGCGGTCGGACCTCGGGTACCGCTACCCCGGGTCCGAGGACGCGGAGGCGCTCGGCAAGCTCGCCGAGCTGTGCTGGGCGCGGCTGCACGAGCGCTACCCCGCAGGCAACCCGCACGCGGAGGCGGCACGGGCGCGGCTCGAGCAGGAGCTGCGGGTGATCGACACGCTCGGGCTCGCCGGCTTCTTCCTGCTGCACCGCGACCTGCTCGAGCTCGCGCGCGACGTGGCGGTGCAGGTACGCGGCCCGTCGTCGGCACGCGCGCTGCTGCCGCCCGGCCGCGGGCGCGGCTCGTCGGTGTCCTCGATCGTCTGCTACCTCACCGGCCTCTCGCACATCGATCCGGTCACCAACGAGCTGTTCCTCGGGCGCTTCCTCAACGAGGAGCTGACCTCGCTGCCGGACATCGACCTCGACTTCCCGCGCGACATCCGCGAGGTCCTGATCCCGCGCGTGCACGAGCGCTACGGGCGCGAGCACTCGGCTTTGGTCGCGGCGTTCCCGACGTTCCGCTCGCGCGGCGCGATCCGCGAGCTCGGCAAGGTGCTCGGCCTGCCGCCCGGCGAGCTCGAGCGGGTCGCGCGCGGGGCCGAGCCGTGGGGCGTGCGCGGCGTGACGAGCGACGTGGAGGTGGCGCTCGGGCTCGAGCCCGGCGGTCCGCCGGCGCCGTTCGTGGACATGGACAACCGCGCGCCGTTCGCGATGTCGACCCAGGAGTGGCTGGCGATGGTCAACGGCCACGACCCGGCCGACATCGTGTATGCCGAGCCGCCGCCGCGCATCTCCGAGAAGCGCTACCAGGCGCTGCCCGGCCGCTGGGAGTGGCTCGCCCGGCTGTGCGACGAGGCGTACGGGCTGCCGCGCCACCTCTCCCAGCACTCGGGCGGGATGATCGTCTCCACCCGCCCGCTGATCGACTGCTGCCCGGTCCTTCCCGCGGCGATGGAGGGCCGCCAGCTGTGCCAGTGGGACAAGGACTCGTGCGCGGACGCGGGCTTCCTGAAGATCGACCTGCTGGGCCTCGGGATGCTGTCCGCGGTCGAGCGCTGCGTGGACTACATCGAGCGCACGCGCGGCGAGCGGATCGACCTCTCGCGGATCCCGTTCGACGACGCGCAGACCTACGCGGCGATCCAGGAGGCCGACACGATGGGGGTCTTCCAGATCGAGTCGCGCGCGCAGATGCAGTCGCTGTACCGCACACGGCCCGAGAACCTGGACGACCTCACGATCCAGGTCGCGATCGTGCGCCCGGGGCCGATCCTCGGCGGGGCGGTCAATCCGTACATCGAGCGCCGCCAGCGGATGCGGACCGATCCCGACTACGTCGTCCCCTACGACCATCCCTCGCTGGAACCGGTGCTGCGCGACACGCTCGGGACGATCATCTTCCAGGACCAGGTGATCGAGGTCGCGATGGCGTTCGCCGGCTTCTCGCCCGGCGAGGCCGAGGGCCTGCGGCGCGCGATGAGCCGCAAGCGCTCGGCGGCGGCGATCGAGGCCTACCACCGCCGCTTCATCGAGGGCGCGGTCGCCACCCACGGGGTCGACGAGGAGACCGCCGAGCGCGTGTACACGATGATCGTCGGGTTCTCCGGCTTCGGCTTCCCGAAGGCGCACGGGGCCGCCTTCGGCCTGCTCGCCTACCAGTCGACCTGGCTGCGCGTGCACCACGGTCCGGAGTTCCTGTGCGCGCTGCTCAACGAGCAGCCGATGGGCTTCTACGCACCGGACACGCTGGTCCACGAGGCCCAGCGCCGCGGGATCGAGATCGCGGCCCCCGACGTCAATGAGAGCGAGGTCGAGTGCACGGTGGAGACCCTCGACGATCTCGGCGCGCCCTCGGACGGTCCCGCCCCACCCGGCGATCTCCCCCCACCGCTGGGCCGGGTGCGGATCGGGCTCGGGTACATCCTCGGGGTGCGGCGCGAGGAGGTGGAGGCGCTCGTCGCCGCGCGCCGGGCGCGCGGGCCGTTCCGGTCGCTGGCCGATCTGGCGTCCCGTGCGGGTGCCGGCCGGCCGGCGCTGGAGAAGCTCGCGTGGGCAGGCGCGTGCGACGAGCTCGGCGGCTCCCGCCGCACGACGCTGTGGCAGCTCGGCGTCGCCGCGCCGGGCGAGCGCGTCCGCGAGGGGACGCAGCTCTCGCTGCCGCTCGAGGTCCCCGCCGCGCCGGAGCTGCGGACGCTGGCGCCCTGGGAGGGGATGGTGGCCGACTACGCGACCACGGGGCTGACGCTCGGCCCGCACCCGCTCAAGCTGCTGCGCGGCGGCCTGCCGGCCGGCACGGTCTCCTGCCAGGACCTCGGGCGGTTGTCGCACGGGTCGCCGGTCAGGATCGGCGGCCTGGTGGTCGCACGCCAGCGCCCGGGCACGGCCAAGGGGATCGTCTTCATCCTGCTCGAGGACGAGTTCGGGACGGTCAACCTCATCGTGCCGCCGCCCGTGTACGAGCGGCGCCGGCTGATCGTGCGGATGGAGCCGCTGATCATGGCCGAGGGGCGCTTGGAACGCCTTCCGCAGGCGGGCGGGGCGATCAACGTCTATGTCCGCGACCTGCGTCCGCTGGTCACGCCGGAGGACGACGCGGCCGACGTCGTCGCGCTCGCCGCGCGGCGGGCGGCGGCCGCCGCCGCAGCCGCCGCGGCGAGCGATTTCCGCGGCGTGGCTCCCGCCGTTCAGAGCTTCGCGTCGGGGAGGCGGCGATGAACCAGCGGCGTCCCTCGCCGCCCGACCGGGTAGATTCCCGCCCCGCATGACGACTCTGATCTTCGTGCTCGTCTGGGTTCTGCTCGGGCTGGGGCTGGTGCTCGTCGCCTTCAGCGGCGGGCCTGGCGGCGCCCTGCAGCGCCTGATGTCCACGAGCCGCGGGGCGCGCCGCGCGGCGATCGTGCTGTTCGCGGTTGCGCTGCTCGCGCTCGGCATCGGCGTGCCGGCGGCGGTCATCGCGGCGGTCTCCCACAACGACAGCATCCCCGAGGCCAACGTGACCGACCTCACGGCCTCCGAGCAGCACGGCCGCGAGCTGTTCGGCCTGCGGTGCGCGAACTGCCACACGCTCAAGGCCGCCAACGCCGCGGGCGCCATCGGCCCGGACCTCGACGTCCTGCGCCCGCAGAAGGCGCTCGTCCTGGACGCGATCGCGAAGGGCCGCGCACGGGGCAACGGCCAGATGGCCGCCGAGCTGTATACCGGGCAGGACGCCGAGGACGTCGCCAATTTCGTCGCCAAGGCCGTCGGCCAGGCCGACCAGGGATCCGGCGGCGGAGGCGGCGGCGCGGCGGGCGGCTGAGCCGCCCGCACCGCGCGTCTGGGGCTCGCGCCGGTCTGCGGGCCGCAAAGTGCGTCTGGGGTCGCGCCGGGCTGCGGTCCGCAAGTGCGTCTGGGGTCGCGCCGGGCTGCGGTCCGCAGCGTGCGTCTGAGGCTCGCGCAATCTGCGCGGTTTCCCGGAGGTTGCCGGAACTGTTGCAAGCCGGCTCTCCGTTGCCGCCGGACCTGCTGTTAGTCTCGGAACCGAATCCGCTGAGTTCCCGAGCCAGACGGGAAGCGGGGGACCCACTTGGTTGGGGCGAGTCGTCGTCCGTTCTGCGGCGGCGTAGCGCCGCTCTTCGGCGCGAGCCCGGCAGCTAACCCCGTAAGCCGCGAAGAGGACGATATGGGTGAATCCGAGGCCCAGAGCAGGGCCGTCTACGACCACGACAACGAAGAGTCGCGCCCAGCCGGGCGGCGGCGGCGTCAGGTGGCCGACTGGGGCGTGGGCGAGGAGATCTTCGACCACATGCCGGGCCGCCGGTTCGAGCGCCGCCCGCACCAGGAGATCCCGCGGGGCGAGGTCGCCGACGGGCGGCGCACGATCGTGATCGAGACCGGCGACGACGAGTTGCCGGCCACCGCACCCCGGCCCGCCGCCCCGGCCGAGGAGGAGTTCGCCACCCGCGACGAGGCGCTCCGCGCCCGCCGTGCCGACGACGAGCTGTGGGGCGGCGATGAGCCGTTCGCGCCGCGCGCCGACGAGCGGCGCGCCGGCGACGAGCCGTTCGCGCCGCGCGCCGGCGACGAGCCTTCTGCGCCCGGCGAGGAGACCCTCGCGGCCGACGACGGCGAGACGGAGTTCGTGGCGGCCTCCGGCGGCCAGCACGACACCGGCGAGTTCGCGCCGATCGCGGGGGCCGGGACCCCTGCGGCCGACCCGGCGGCCCACGAGGACGGCATCGTGCGCGGTGGCCAGGCCGGACGGCGCACGGTGAAGATCGGCGGCCGGCCGGCCGAATTCCACGGCCCGCCCGCCCGCGCCCGCCAGCGCCCGCCGCGAGCGATGCACGAGCGGCTCGGCCCGCGGCCGGACCGCGTGGCGATGTGGGCGTTCGCGCTCGGCATCCTGCTGATCCTGATCGCGATCGCGACCGGCAGCGCGTAGTCGGACGGCGCGCCGCTGAGGCGCGCGCCGTCGCCCGTCGTCTGACACAGGCCGGAGTTCGAGCGCTCGCGGCTCGCCGTCGAGGTTGACGATCAGCGCGGCCATCCGCGGCATCGACCGCGACCCGGATCCTCAGCGGGCGCGGGGAGCGCCGCCGGCGAGCGTCGATGCCGTCGGCCGCACCGCCCGGGGGCCGTGGCCATGCGTTCGTCCGGCCCGGGTCCGGACGGCGGCGCTGCCCCTTACCGCGCCGTGCGCGGTCTCGCTGGTCAGTCCACCGACGAGTTCGGCGCGTAACGGTCGGCTGCCGACTACCTCCGCCCGCCGGTCGCCGCTCGGGGTAGCCGACGCGTAGGCAGCACCAGCGAACCGGGAGGTTCCCATGACCGCACGCGACCCACGCAACACCGCACCGGAGGGCACCCGGGGAACGAACACGGCGCCCGAGCGCGCACGCGGAACCGACACCGCGCCCGAGCGCGCACGCGGAACCGACACCGCGCCCGAGCGCGCGGGCGGAACCGACACCGCGCCCGAGCGCGCGGGCGGAACGCGATTCCCCGACCGGCGCGCCCGTGACCGGCGCACCGAGCCGTCGGTCGCCGAGCCGCCTGGCGCGACCACGGTCACCGGCGGCTGGCGCGACCAGATCGTCGGGGCCGCCGGCCTCAATCTCATCGCCGGGATCTGGCTGATCATCTCGCCGTTCGTGCTCGGTTACACCGACGCGGACGCGGCGTGGAACCCGATCGTCTTCGGCGCCATCGTCGCGGTGCTGGCGCTGGCCCGGCTCGCGATGCCGGCGCGGACCGCCGCGCTGAGCTTCGTCAACGCCGCGATCGGGGTGTGGCTGTTCCTCGCGGGCTTCTGGCTGCAGAGCTCCAACCAGGCGCAGTGGAACGAGTGGCTGCTCGGGATCGCCGTCTTCGCGCTCGCGATGACGGCGCTGGCGACGCCGCCTCGCGCCGGCGAGGAACCGATGCCGCCGGCGGCACCCTGAGGTTCGGCGAACCGAGACCCAAACCGCCGCCAACTGCGTATACGCAGTTGATCGGCCCCATCTCGAGGCCTAGACTTACATCGCGTAAGGAAGACCCCATTTCCTTTCGCCTCCCCCGGATTCCATTGGCAGGTCAGCGATGCCCAAGACCCAGATCAGCCGGTTCCACATCCACGACGAGCTGTCGGCTCCGGAGGGCTCGCTCCCGGTCCTCAAGAGCGCGATCGCATCCGCCGGTCAGCTCCCGAACTTCCTCGGCGCGCTCGGGGGCTCACCGGCCGCGCTGCGCGGCTACACGCGCTTCCGCGGCGAGCTCAAACACGGCACGCTGGCGCCCGGCACGCTCGAGCGGATCGCGCTCGCGGTCGCCGAGCACTACCGGTCGGCTCCCGGCATCGCGGTGCACAGCCGCACGGCGCGCCACGTCGGCGTCGGCATCGACGAGGTCGCGCTGGCCCGGGAGGGGCGCTCGAACGACCCGCGCGAGGCCGCGATGCTCAGCTACGTCAAGGCGCTGCTGGACCACCGCGGCGCCGTTCCGCACCACCTGCACGAGGAGGCGCGGGAGGCCGGCTGGAGCGACGAGCAGCTTCTGGAAGCCATCGCGGTGCTCAGCCTGGAATCCTTCACGGCGATGGTCAACGTCGCCGGCGAGATTCCCGTGGACGGCTCCGTCGAGGAGACCCGGGTGCTCCGCGCCGCATGATCCCATGAGCGGCGCTCCGGGCAGCCGTCGCAAGATGCAGGTGGCGACGATCGAGCGCCCGGCGGAGCGACCCAGTTGCTGCCCCCATTTCCACAAGGCGGTCGAGCTCGTCGGCAAGCGCTGGACCGGCGCGATCCTCTATGTGCTGATGAACGCCGACCGCCCGCTGCGCTTCAGCGAGATCGCCCACGCGGTGCCCGATCTGTCCGACCGGCTGCTGTCCGAGCGCATGAAGGAGCTCGAGCGCTGCGGGATCGTCGAGCGCGAGGTGACCGCGATGAGCCCGATCAAGGTCGAATACGCGCTGACCGACCGCGGGCGCGCGCTCGAGCCCGCGCTCGCGGAGATCAAGCAGTGGGCGAACCGCTGGATGGCCCCAGCGTCCAACTGACCCCGGACCGCGGGTCCACCTCTCCGCCCGCACGGGTGGGCTAGTCTCCCGGCGATGCCGCCCGAGGTAGACCGGCCGCAGACGGCCGACGACGTCAAGGCGCTCGTGCAGGAGCGCGGGATCCGCTTCATCCGGCTCTGGTTCACGGACATCCTCGGCCAGCTGAAGTCGTTCAGCATCAACGCCGACGAGCTCGACGACGCGTTCGAGGGCGGGATGGGGTTCGACGGCTCGTCGATCACCGGCTTCAACGCGATCGAGGAGTCGGACATGATCGCGATGCCCGACCCGACCACGTTCAACGTGCTCCCGTGGCGGCCGGCCGACGACGGCGGCGGGGTCGCGCGCATGTTCGCCGACGTCCTCACGCCCGAGCGCGAGCCGTACGAGGGCGACCCGCGTCACGTGCTGCGGCGCGCCGTGCAGCGAGCCAACGAGATGGGGTTCGACAACTTCTACGTCGGCCCCGAGCTCGAGTACTTCCTGTTCCGCGACGCGCAATCGACCGAGCCGCTGGACCTCGGCGGCTACTTCGACCTCACGACGCTCGACGCCGGCTCGGACGTCCGCCGCGACACCGTCCTGGCGCTCGAGAAGCTCGGGATCGAGGTCGAGTACAGCCACCACGAGGTCGGCCCGAGCCAACACGAGATCGACATGCGGTACGCCGACGCGCTCAAGATGGCCGACGACTGCATGACGTACCGCATCACGGTCAAGGAGATCGCGCTCAAGTACGGCTGGCACGCGACGTTCATGCCCAAGCCGCTGTTCGGCCAGAACGGCCCGGGCATGCACACGCACCAGAGCCTGTTCAAGGACGGCCACAACGCGTTCTACGACGCCGACGACAAGTACTTCCTGTCGGAGACCGGCAAGGCGTTCATCGCCGGCCAGCTCCGGCACGCGCGCGAGATCTGCTCGATCTTCGCCCAGTGGGTGAACTCCTACAAGCGGCTCGTGCCCGGCTACGAGGCGCCGGTGTACGTGGCCTGGAGCCGCCGCAACCGGTCGGCGCTCGTGCGCGTCCCGCTCTACCACCCCGGCAAGGAGCAGGCGACGCGGATGGAGCTGCGCTGCCCCGACCCCGCCTGCAACCCGTACCTGACGTTCGCGGCGCTGCTGATGGCCGGGCTCGAGGGCGTCGAGCGCGGGTACGAGCTGCCCGAGCCGATGGAGAAGAACCTGTACCACCTGAGCCCGGACGAGCGGCGCCGGCTCGGGATCGAGCAACTGCCCGAGACGCTCGGCGAGGCGATCGAGATCACGTCCGAGTCAGAGCTCGTGCTGCGCACGATGGGCGAGCACATCTTCAACCGCTACATCGAGATCAAGCGCCAGGAGTGGGAGGACTACCGGGTGCAGGTCACGCCCTGGGAGCTCGACCGCTACCTCGCGATCCTCTAACGCATCAACCGCGACGGCCACCAGATGCGGCGGTCGATCAGGAACGTCAGCGCCGGCACGAGGATCGAGCGCACGACGAACGTGTCCAGCAGCACGCCGAACGCGACGATGAAGCCGATCTCCGTCAGGAAGATCAGCGGCAGGACCGCGAGCGCGCCGAACGTGCCCGCGAGCACGATGCCGGCCGACGTGATCACCGCGCCGGTGACGGCCAGCCCGCGCAGCATGCCCTCGCGCGTGCCGTGGCGGACGGTCTCCTCCCGCACGCGCGCCATCAGGAAGATGTTGTAGTCGATCCCCAGCGCCACCAGGAAGATGAAGCACAGCAGCGGCAGCGACGGGTCGATCCCCGGGAACCCGAACACGCTCTTGGAGAAGAACATGCCGGTGCCGAGCGCGGCCGCGAACGACAGGATCACGGTGCCGACCAGCACCGCCGGCGCCACCAGCGCCCGCAGCAGCACCGCCAGGATCGCGAACACGACCACGAGCGCGATCGGCATGATCACCCAGTTGTCGCGCGTCGCCGACTTGCGCACGTCGTAGGCCGCGGCGGTCTCGCCGCCGATCACCACCTCCGGGCCGCCGGCGGCCTTCGCGACGCGCCGCAGGTGGGGGATCTGCTCGAACGCCCGCGTCGAGTACGGGTCGGCCTTGAGCTGGATGTCGACCTTCGTCCCGGGCGGCCCGCTCACCGGGTCGCCGACGGCCGCGACCGCCGGGTCGCGCCGGAGCGCGGCGCGGACCGGCTCCACGTCGGCGCGGTCGGGGATCACGACGGTCGTCGGCGTGTTGGCGCCGGCCGGGAAGTGCTCCGAGAGCAGGTCGAGCCCGCGCACGGACTCGACCTCGCCGCGGAACGAGTTGCCGCTCGTGAGCCCGGTGTCGAGCTGCAGCAGGCCGGCCGACAGCACGAGCAGGGCGAGCGTGGTGACGACGGCGACGCGGGCGGGCCGGGCGGCGACGCGCTCGCCGATCCGCCGCCACACGCCGTGCGTCTCGTCGGTGACCTTGTGGCGCGCCGCGAGCCGCCGCTCGATCCCCGGATACAGCTCCTTGAGGTCGAACCGGTGGAACGCCGGCGCGAGCACGAAGAAGTTCAGCAGCGCGCCGGCCACGAAGCCGATCGCCGCGCCCGCGCCGCCCGCGGTCGAGCCGATCGCCGCGCCGACGCCGCCGACGAGCAGCGAGTACACGACGCGCCGCCACACGAGCGAGTGCGGCGGTACCGGTCCGGCCGGGCCGTCGGGCACGAACGGCCAGAACGCCCGCCGGCCGCACACGACCAGCAGCGCCGGCAGCATCGTGAGCATGAACAGCATCGCCATCGCGATGCCCATCGCGCCGATCGGCCCCAGGCCGGCCGTGCTGTTGACCTCGGCGAGCGTCAGCACCAGCAGCGCCGCCATCACGGTCAGACCGGAGAAGAAGATCGCCGGGCCGGCGGTGCGCAGCGCGAGCTGCATCGCCTCGTGCGCCGAGTCGTGGCGGCGCAGCTCCTCCCGGTAGCGGGCGACCAGCAGCAGCGCGTAGTCGGTCCCCGCACCGAACACCAGCACCGGCAGGATGCCGCCGGACTGGCCGTTGATCGTCACGCCCGCCTCGGCGAGCAGGTACCCGAGCCCGCGCGCCGAGGCCTCGGCGAACAGCACGGTGAAGAACGGGATCGCCCAGAAGATCGGCGAGCGGTAGATGAGGATCAGCAGGATCAGGACCAGCCCGCCGGCGGCCAGCAGCAGCTGGCCGTTGATGTCGCCGAACACCTCGATCGCGTCGGCGCCGAAGCCCGCGGCGCCGGTGACCTCCACCTGCCGGCCGTCGCCGCGCAGCGCGTGCGCGCGGTCGCGGATGCTCTTGACCGAGTCCAGGAACTCGTCGCCGCTGCCGCCGACGTCCACGACCGGCGTGACGACGAGCAGCGCCGCCCCGTCCTCGGACGGGATCGGGCCCTCGGTCTCGCGCGTATTCGGCGCCGGCTGCTCGTTGAGGTCCTCCACCAGCTGCTGCGCCCGCGCGCGATCGTCGGCCGTCAGGCCGCCGGGGCGGCTGATGACCGTGACCGCGGGTGAGACCTCGCCGTCCGGGAAGCGCTCGATCGCCTTCAGCGCCTTGACCGACTCGGCGTTCTGCGGCAGCCACTCGACGGTCTCGTTCTTCTGGGCGTCCTCGAACTTGCCGGACAGCGGGCTCAGACCCGCGACCACGATCAGGGCCGCGATGAGGACGACGAACTTGCCGATGCGCTGCGCGGGGAGCGTGAGCAGCCGGGACATGGGGTCAGGCCAGCAGCGCGCGCAACTCCTCGGGTTCGGTCACCGGCTGCCGGCAGGTGAAATGCTCGCACACGTACGCCGCCGCGCGTCCGTCGACCGGCGCGCGGCCCTCCAGCAGCGGCACGCCGTCTTCCGGTCCGCCGGCGAGCACGAGATGGGGGCGGAACGCCTCGCGCACCACTCGCTCCAGCGGCCCGCGATCGTCGCCGACGAGCGCGACCTCGCGCACGTCCGCGACCAGGAAGTCGATCGCCTGCAGCATGTGCCCGAACGCGTACGGGTGTTGCGGCGCCAGCTCATGCACGAGCCGGATCTGGCCGAGCGCCGCCTCCTCGTAGCGCGCCTCGCCGGTGAGCCGGGAAAGCCGCAGGAGCCCGAACGCGGCCGCCGAGCCGCCCGCCGGGATCGGCGCGTCCTCGAGCTCCTTGCGGCGGGCGATCAGCGTCTCGTGGTCGCGCGCGGTCGAGAAGAACCCACCGCGCTCGGCGTCGCCGAAGCGCTCGAGGATCGTGTCCGCGAGCGCGCGCGCCTCGCCGAACCAGCGCGGGTCGAACGTCGCCTCGTAGAGCGTCAGCAGCGCCTCGAGCAGGTAGGCGTGGTCCTCGAGATAGGCGTTCAGGTGCGCGCGGCCGGCGTTGTAGGTGCGCAGGAGCCGACCGTCGGCTTCTCGCAGGTCGCGCAGCACGAACTCGGCGGCGGCCACCGCGGCGTCGCGGTAGCGCTCCTCGCCGAGCACCGCGCCGGCGTCGGCGAGCGCGGAGATCATCAGCGCGTTCCACGACGTCAGCCGCTTGTCGTCGAGCCCCGGCCGCACCCGCTGCTCACGTGCTTCCAGCAGCCGCGCCTTGATGTCGCCCAGGCCCTCCGGATCGCTCGTCGCCCGCACCGGGATGTTGGCGCCCTCGAAGTTGCCCGCCTCGCTCATGCCGAAGTGCTCGATCGCGGTCGTGGCCGAGTCGCCGAGGACCTCGCGGACCTCGGCGAGCGTCCAGACGTAGAACTTGCCCTCGACGCCCTCGGAGTCGGCGTCGAGCGCGCTCGCGAAGCCGCCTTCCTCCTGGCGCAGCTCGCGCAGCGCCCAGTCGAGCGTCTCGCGCACGATCCGCGCGAAGAACGGCTCGTCGGAGACCTGGAACGCGTGCAGGTACGCGCGCGCCAGCAGCGCGTTGTCGTAGAGCATCTTCTCGAAGTGGGGGACGATCCAGCGGGCGTCGACCGAATAGCGCGCGAAGCCGCCGCCGACCTGGTCATACATGCCGCCGCTCGCCATCTTGCGCAGCGTGTGCAGCGCCATCTGCCGCTCGCCGCGGCGCAGGAGGAAGTCGATCGTCGAGGCGCCGGGGAACGTGGGCGCGCCGCCCCAGCCGCCGTTCTCGGCGTCGTAGCTCTGGCGCAGCCGCGCGACGGCCCCGTCCAGCGACGCCGCGTCGATCTCGCCGTCGCGCGGCTCGATCGCCGCCGTCGCGTTGAGGTGGCCGACGATCCGCTGCGAGCCGTCGATGATGTCGTCGCGCTGCTCCTCCCAGGCGCGTGCGACGCCGCGCAGCACGTCGCGCCACGCCGGCATGCCGTGGCGCGGCTCGGGCGGCCAGTACGTGCCGGCGTAGAACGGTACGCCGTCCGGGGTCAGGAACGCGTTCAGGGGCCAGCCGCCGTGGCCGGTCATCGCCTGCACCGCGTCCATGTAGATCGCGTCGACGTCCGGGCGCTCCTCGCGGTCGACCTTCACCGGCACGAAGTGCTCGTTCATCAGCGCGGCCGTCTCGGCGTCCTCGAAGGACTCGCGCTCCATCACGTGACACCAGTGGCAGGCCGAGTAGCCGATCGAGACGAGCAGCGGCTTGTTCTCGCGCCGCGCGCGCTCGAGCGCCTCCTCGCCCCACGGATGCCAGTCGACCGGGTTGTCCTTGTGCTGGAGGAGATAGGGGGAGGTCTCGTGAGCGAGTCGATTGGCCATGAGATCGAATGCGGCGTTCTCACCTTCGCAAGCTCAGGCGAGCGCCTTAGATACCTTGCCTTTCCATGTCCCATCATCGCGAAACGGTTCACGCGGAGGGCGCGCCGCCGGCGGCCGGGCCCTACTCACACGCGGTCATCTCCAACGGGCTGGTCTTCGTGTCGGGCCAGGTCCCGATCGATCCCGACACCGGCAAGCTCGTGGAGGGCTCGATCGGCGATCAGACGCGGCGCTGCCTCGACAACGTCGCGATCGTCGCGGCCGCCGCGGGCGCGCAGCTCGCCGACGCGGTGCGCTGCGGCATCTACGTCACCGACATCTCGACGTTCAAGGACGTCAACGAGGCGTACGGCACCTACTTCCCCGACGCGCCGCCGGCTCGCAGCACGATCGGCGTGGCCGCGCTGCCGCTGGGCGCGCAGGTCGAGATCGACGCGGTGCTCGCGGTCCCGGACTGATGGGCGCGGTCACGGCCGATGACGTCGCCGCCGCGCGACCGGCCGTGGAGGCGATCGCGCGGCACACGCCGGTGCTGTCGTCACGCACGATCTCCGAGCGCACCGGCGGCGTGGTGATGCTCAAGGCCGAGAACCTCCAGCGCACCGGCTCGTTCAAGATCCGCGGCGCCGCGGCCAAGCTGGCGGCGCTGGGGGAGGGGTGCAGCGCGGGCGTGGTGGCGGCGTCCGCGGGCAACCATGCGCAGAGCCTGGCGGCGGCGGCCCGCGCGCGCGGCGTGCCGTGCGAGGTGTTCGTGCCCGACGACGCGCCGCTCGCCAAGGTCGAGGCGGCCCGCGGCCAGGGCGCGATCGTCCACTCCGGCGGTGACTCGGTCGACGCCTGCCTGAGCGTCGCCCAGGAGCACGCGCGCGCGGCCGGCATGGCGTTCGTGCACCCGTTCGACGACCCGCACATCGTCGCCGGGCAGGGCTCGCTCGGGCTCGAGCTGCTCGACGACGTGCCCGACCTGGCGAAGGTGATCGTGCCGGTCGGCGGTGGCGGGCTGTGCTCGGGCGTTGCGATCGCGGTCAAGGCCGCGCGGCCCGACGTCGAGGTGATCGGCGTGCAGGTGGCGGCCTGCGCGCCCTACCCGGAGTCGCTCAGGCGCGGTGAGCCGGTCGCGGCGACCTCGGCGCTCACGATCGCCGACGGCATCGCGGTCAAGCGCCCCGGCGACCTCACGCTGCCGCTGCTCGCCGAGCATGCCGACGGCATCGTGCTCGTCGACGAGGACGAGACCGCCGCCGCGATGGTCGTGCTGATGGAGCGCTGCAAGCTCGTCGTCGAGGGCGCCGGAGCGGTCGGCGTCGCGGCGCTGCTCGGCGGCCAGGTGCGGCCCGCCGAGACAGGGACGACCGTCGCGGTCCTGTCCGGCGGCAACGTTGACCCGGGGCTGCTCGCCGCGGTGGCGCGCCGCGCCGAGAGCGAGGCCGGCCGCCGGCTGGTGCTGCTCACGCGGGTCGCCGATCGCCCGGGTGGGCTCGCCCACCTGCTCGTCTGCGTCGCCGACACGGGCGCGAACATCGTCGACGTCTCGCACGTGCGCGAGGGACTCGACCTGCACGTCCGCGAGACGGCCATCGAGCTCGTGCTCGAGACCCGCGGACACGACCACGCGGCCGACGTGGTCAAGGCGATGCGCGAGTCAGGCTACGAGGCCCAGGTCCTGTACTAGATCCCGCCGAACTGCCACTCGTCGCGCGCGATCCACCGGTAGATTCCGCGGTCGGGATGCTTCGGCCCGCATCTATCCTCGTATCGATCCTCACGTTCGCCGCGGTCGGCGCGGGCGTCGCGTTCGCGACGCCCAAGGACGACTGGCCGCGCATCGACGGCGAGCTGTGGATCAACACGCACGACCGCGACACCACCCACACCGGCACCGTCGAGAACGACGAGCTGCTCGGCGGCCACGGCGACGACGTCATCTACGGCGGCGAGGGCCACGACGTGATCTGGACCGACCACAAGGCGACGGGCAACACCAAGCGCCAGAAGGACCGCGTCCACGCCGGGCCCGGGAACGACTGGGTCTACGCCAGCCACGGCCGCAACCGGATCTACGGCGGTCATGGGCAGGACACGATCCGGGTGTGGTTCGGCCGCGGGTTCGTGAACTGCGGGCCCGGCAAGCACGACGTCCTCTACGTCAGCAAGACCCAGAACAAGAAGGTCAAGCGGCGCAACTGCGAGAAGGTCTCGCACAAGAGCGCCGCGGACGCGATCCACGACCGCGACCACCTCAAGTACCCGTAGCGATCAGCGCGTGGCCGTCTCCTCCTGCTTCATGGTGGCCGGCAGCGGCTCGACACCGGTATCGCCGGCCTCGACCTCGTAGTCCGGCGCGGTCGTCTGGTCGGGCGGCTCGGATGCCCGCAGCGCGCGCAGCAGGAACGTGCCGCCGACCGCCACGATGAGGTTGACCAGCAGCGCGATGATGCCCGTGTAGACGCTGACCTTGCTGTCGAACCCGAAGTTCGACAGCAGGTACGACGAGCCGCCGAAATGCGTCTTGCCGGTCGTCGGGTTGGGCGTGTCGTAGAGCATGTACAGGCCGGCGAGCATGCCGGCGAGCCAGCCCGCCAGGAGCGCCCAGCCGTGACACCAGCGCGTGTAGAGGCCGATCACGATCGCCGGCAGCGTCTGCAGGATGATCACGCCGCCGATCAGCTGCAGGTCGATCGAGAACTGCGGGTCGAGCACCAGGATCACGGCCACCGCGCCGGCCTTGACGACCAGCGAGGCGAGCTTGCTCATCCGGGCCTCGTCGGCCGGCGACGCGTCGCGGTTCAGGTACTCCTTGTAGACGTTGCGCGTCCACAGGTTGGCGGCGGCGATCGACATGATCGCGGCGGGCACCAGCGCGCCGATGCCGATCGCGGCGAACGCGACCCCGGCGAACCAGTCCGGGAACATGTTGTCGAACAGCAGCGGGACGATCGTGTTCGGGTCGTTGTCGATCGGTCCGACGCCGGCCGCGATCGCCATGTAGCCGAGCAGCGCGATCAGCCCGAGCATGATCGAGTAGGCGGGCAGCGCCGCCATGTTGCGCTTGATCGTGTCGCGGCTGCGCGACGCCAGGACGCCCGTGACCGCGTGTGGGTACAGGAACAGCGCGAGCGCGGAGCCGAACGCCAGCGTGGCGTAGCCGAGCGTCTGCGCGTTGGCGAGCAGGACGCCGTCGGTGGCCGCCTCGGAGCCCGCGAACTTCTCGTCCGCGGCCGCGAAGATGTCGTCGAACCCGCCGAGCTTGATCGGGATGTAGATCACCGCCACGAGCACGACGATGTAGATCAGGATGTCCTTGACGAACGCGATCAGCGCCGGCGCCCGCAGGCCAGACTGGTAGGTGTAGGCGGCGAGCACGGCGAACGCGATGATGATCGGCCACTCGCCGGTGATCCCCATCGCCTTCAGGACGGCCTCGATGCCGACGAGCTGCAGCGCGATGTACGGCATCGTCGCGACGATGCCGGTGATCGCGATCATGAGCGCGAGCGTCGCCGAGCCGTGGCGCCCGCGCACGAAGTCGGCCGGGGTCACGTACCCGTGGCGATGCGAGACCGACCACAGCCGCGGCGCGACCAGGAAGACGAGCGGATACACGACGATCGTGTACGGGACCGCGAAGAAGCCGACGGCGCCGAGGCCGAACACGAGCGCCGGCACGGCGACGAACGTGTACGCCGTGTACAGGTCGCCGCCGATCAGGAACCACGTCACCCACGAGCCGAAGTTGCGGCCGCCGAGGCCCCATTCGTCGAGGTGATCGAGCTTGGCGCGGCGCCAGCGGGCGGCGGCGAAGCCGAGCACCGCGACGAGCAGGAAGAAGAAGATGAAGATGGCGAGCTCGACGCCATTGACCCCGCCGTCCATCAGCGATCACCACGCGTCCGGCGGTACACCACGACCGTGCAGAGCACGCTCAGCGGGATCCACGCCATCTGGTACCAGTAGTAGAAGGGGATCCCGATCAGCGTCGGGTCCTCGCTGTTGTAGATCGGCGGGATCAGCGTCCCGACCAGCGGCACCAGCAGCAGCCAGTACCACCCGCGCTGAACCTCATGCCGGGTCTGACGAGCCTCTGCCTGCTCGCGACCGAAACGCACGCTCGACTGTTCCACGTCGTCGCCTCCTCCCTCGACGGGCTGCGGGAACCTCGTACCCGCAGCCCGTCGAGTCGCAACGCACGGCAAGCGCGCTGTCAGCCGAGCGCTACGCGGCGACGGCCTCCGGCGACGCTCCGTGCGCCATCTCCGGCCGCACGCCGGAGCGCAGCAGGCTGCCGGTGATCACCGCGCCGGCGGCGAAGATCGCCGCGGCCCACCAGAACGCGGTGGTGTAGCCCTCGACGGCGGCCTGGGCGGCCAGGCGCGGCCCGTTCTCGGCGAGGAAGTCGGTGGTCGCCGACACCGCGAGCGTGCTCAGCAGAGCGGTGCCGATCGAGCCGCCGATCTGCTGCGACGTGCTCACCATCGCCGACGCGGCGCCGCTGTCCCGGCGCGGCACGCCGAGCGTGGCGGTCGCGAACGACGGCGCGACGGTGAGGCCGAAGCCGATGCCGATCAGGATCAGCGACGGCAGCACGTGCGAGGCGTAGCCGGTGTCGACGCCGATGCCGGTCAGCAGCGCCATGCCGAGCGCGGCAAGCACCATGCCGGTCGGGATCAGCGGCCGCGGGCCGGTCCGCGCCAGCAGCCGGGTGTTGACCAGGGCCGCGGTGACGACGATCGCGAACGTCATCGGCAGGAACGCGAGGCCGGTCTCGAGCGCCGTGAAGTCCTTGATCGTCTGCATGTAGAACGTCAGGAACAGGAACGCGCCGAAGATGCCGGCGCCCGCGGTCGCGATCGCGAGGAACGCGCCGCCGCGGTCACGGTCGGTCACCACGCGCAGCGGGAGCAGCGGGTTGGCCACCCGGCGCTGGAGCGCGACGAAGCCGACCAGGAGCACGACGGCGGCGGCCAGGAAGCCGAGCGTGACGGGGTCGCGCCAGCCGTCGGTCTCGGCGTGGGCCATGCCGTAGACGAGCGCGAACAGGCCGGCCGACGCGACGACCGTGCCCGGGATGTCGAGCCGGGGGCGGTTCGCGGCGGGCGCGTGGTGCAGCAGCCGCAGGCCGCCGATCGCGGCCGGGACCGCGAACAGGATCGACACGTACAGGCACCAGCGCCAGTCGAGCACCTCGGTCAGCAGGCCGCCGAGCAGCAGGCCGACGGCGCTGCCGGCGCCGGCGATCGCGCCGTAGACGCCGAACGCCTTGCCGCGTTCCTTCGGGTCGGTGAACGTCGTGGCGAGCAGGGACAGCGCGGCCGGCGCCAGCAGCGCGGCGAACACGCCCTGGGTGGCGCGGGCCGCCACGAGCAGCCCGAAGCTCTGTGCGGCGCCGCCGACCGCCGATGCAGCGGCGAAGCCGACGAGCCCGGCGATGAACGTCCATTTGCGGCCGAACAGGTCGGCGATGCGGCCGCCGAGCAGCAGCAGGCTGCCGAACGACAGCGCGTAGGCCGTGATGATCCACTGGCGCTGGTCGTCGGAGAAGCCGAGGTCGCTCTGTGCGGACGGCAGCGCGATGTTCACGATCGTGACGTCGAGCACCACCAGCAGCTGCGCGATGCCGATGACCGCGAGGATCAGCCAGCGGCGGTCGTGATGGGGATCGGGGGACATGGGGAGGACCTTCCGGGGAGTGGAGAGCAGATCTCCGGTTAAGCTACCACAAGTGGAGACGTAATCTCCAGTCTCTACGATGGGCTCGTGGAGATCCCGCTCCGAGCCGACGCCGAGCGCAACCGCCAGCGGCTGCTGGCGGCCGCCAAGGAGCTGTTCGCCACCCGCGGCGTCGACGTGACGCTCGACGACATCGCGCGCCACGCCGGCGTCGGCACCGGGACCGCGTACCGGCGGTTCCCGAACAAGGACGCGCTGATCGAGGCGCTGATGGCGGACCGGATCGCCGAGCTCGGCGCGCTCGCCCAGGAGTCGCTCGAGGATCCGGACCCGTGGCGCGCGTTCGCCGGCTTCTTCGAGCGGGCGCTCGCGCTGATGGCGGCCGACCGCGGGCTCAAGGAGGTCGTGTTCTCGCCGGGGCGCGGCCGCGAGCGGGTGGCGCACGCCAGGCGCGCGATCGCCCCGGTCGTCACGAAGCTCGTCAAGCGCGCGGTCGACGCGGGCGTCGTGCGACCCGACATCGCGACCAGCGACGTCCCGATCATCAACTTCATGCTCACGACCGTGGTCGAGCTCAGCCGCGACGTCGAACCGGAGCTCTACAAGCGCTATCTGGCGATCGTGCTCGACGGGCTCAGGGTCAAGGACGGCGATCCGCTGCCCGTCGAGGGATTGTCGGTGCAGGCGTTCCAGCAGGCGCTGGAGAGCTTCCACGGCAAAACCTGACGCCTGCGTCATCTTTAGCTGTACCCTTCGGGGATGGACTACGACTGGCTCGTCGTCGGTTCGGGCTTCGGCGGCAGCGTGTCCGCGCTGCGGCTGCGCGAGAAGGGCTACAGCGTCGGCGTGCTCGAATGTGGGAAGCGGTTCTCGGACGCCGACTTCCCGAAGTCCACGTGGGATCTGCGGCGCTACTTCTGGGCGCCGCGGCTGGGGATGCGCGGGATCTTCCGGATGTCGACGTTCAAGGACGT
Organism: Solirubrobacteraceae bacterium; assembly: GCA_035706585.1. GTDB lineage: Bacteria > Actinomycetota > Thermoleophilia > Solirubrobacterales > Solirubrobacteraceae > DASSUW01. The sequence continues at coordinate 20,527 of DASSUW010000188.1, forward strand.
CGCGATCGTCAGCGGCTCCGGCGTAGGCGGCGGCTCGCTCGGCTACGCGAACACGCTGTACCGCGCGCGGCGCCGCTTCTATGAGGATCCGCAGTGGGCCGGGCTGGCCGACTGGGAGGCTGCGCTGGCGCCGCACTACGACACCGCGGAGCGGATGCTCGGCGTCGTCGCCTACGACCAGGACGACCCGGCGGACGACCTGCTGCGCGAGTTCGCGCGCGAGATCGGCGTCGAGGACACGTACGCCAAGACGCGCGTCGGCGTGCTGCTCGGCGGCGGTGCGCCCGGCGAGAAGGTCCCCGACCCGTTCTTCGACGGCGCCGGGCCGGAGCGGACCGTCTGCGAGCGCTGTGGGCGCTGCATGGTCGGCTGTCCGGTCGGCGCCAAGAACACGCTGGTCAAGAACTACCTGTACCTCGCCGAGCGGGCGGGCGCGCAGGTCTTCCCCGAGCGGATGGTGGTCGACGTCAAGCCGCTCGGCGCGCCCGACGGCTCGGAGGGCTACGAGGTCACGACCGAGCATCCGGGCGCCTGGCTGCGGCGCCGCCGCCGGACGTTCACCGCCCGCGGCGTGGTGTTCGCGGCCGGCCCGCTCGGCACCAACAAGCTGCTCGCCGCCTGCAAGCTGCACGGCTCGCTGCCGCGGCTCTCGGACCGGATCGGCAAGCTCGTGCGCACGAATTCCGAGGCGATCCTGGCGGTCACGCTGCCGCCCGGCGCGCCCGACATCCAGAAGCGCGTCGCGATCACCGGCTCGATCTACCCGGATCCCGACACGCACATCGAGACCGTCGTCTACGGCGACGCGGCCGACTCGATGAGCACGCTCTACACCGTCCTCGTCGGCGACGGCACGCGCGTGACGCGGCCGCTGAAGCTGCTCGGGGCCGCCGCCCGCCATCCGGTCACGTTCCTGAAGCTGCTGGACCCGCGTGGCTGGTCGCGCCGCACGATCATCGTGCTCGTGATGCAGACGCTCGACAACGCGATCGAGCTGCGGGCGCGGCGGACGCGGCGCGGCGCGCGCCTGCAGACGCGCAACGACAGCGAGCGGCCGATCCCGACGTTCATCCCGATCGCCAACGACTTCGCGAAGTGGCTCGCCGGGCGCACCGGCGGCGTCGCGCAGACCGCGCTGATGGAGGCCGTCGGCAACCTCGCGACGACCGCGCACGTGCTCGGCGGCGCCGCCATCGGCGCCGATCCGTCACGCGGCGTCGTCGACGCGCGCCAGCGCGTGTTCGGCTACGAGAACCTGCTCGTCTGCGACGGGTCGGCGATCCCCGCCAACATCGGCGTGAACCCGAGCCTGACGATCACCGCGATGGCCGAGCACGCGATCAGCCACGTGCCGCCGGCGGCGGGCTATGACGCCGACGTCACGGCGCGCGCGAAGGCCTCGAACACCTCGACGTAGCGGTCGAGGTCCGCGTCGGTGTGCAGCACCGACAGCGTCCACTCCTCGTCCTGGCCCGGCGTCATGAACACGCCGTTGTTCATGTGGTAGAGCCACGCGAGGTCGGACAGCTCGTGGTGGATGCTGGTGAGGTAGTCGCGGTACTCGCGCACCGGCGTCGAGCTGAACACGACGCAGCCCTTCGAGCCCATGCCGACTGTGTGCGCGGGGAGGCCGTACTCGGCGATCACGCGCTCGCAGCCGGCCATCAGCCGCTTGTTGGCGGCGTGCAGCTTGGCGTACGCCGCGTCGGTCAGAACCTCGGTCAGCGTCGCCTGTGCGGCGGCCATCACGAGCGGGTTGCCGTTGAACGTGCCCTGCTGGCGCACGCGGCCGTCGGCCACGAGCTCGGCCAGCTCGTCGGTCATCCCGATCGCGCCGCCGGGCAGTCCGCCGCAGATCGCCTTCGCGAGGCACACGACGTCGGGCGTGACGCCGTAGAGCTCGGTGGCGCCGCCGGCCGCCACCGCCGCGCCGGTCTTGACCTCGTCGAAGATCAGCGTGACGCCGTGGGCGCGTGTGAGCTCGCGCACGCGCTCGAGGTAGCCGGCGACAGGCGGGACGATGTTCACGTTCATCATCGCCGGCTCCATGATCAGGCCGGCGACGCGGCCGTCGAGCTCGGCGAGCGTCCGCTCGAGCGCGTCGGCGTCGTTGAACGGGACGACCCGGGTCAGCTCGACCATCGCGTCCGGATAGCCGAGGCCGTACGCGACCGACGCCGGGTTGGAGCGATCGCCCATCCGGTCGGCGGGCGGCTTGACCGAGACCATCACGGCGTCGTGATGGCCGTGGTAGGTGCCCTCGATCTTGACGATGATGTCCTTGCCGCTGAGCCCGCGGGCGAGGTGGATGGCGTCCATCGTCGACTCGGTGCCCGAGTTCGTGAAGCGCCAGTGGGGGAGCCCCCAGCGGCGTCGCAGCTCGGCGGCCACCGTGATCGACCCC
>DASSUW010000189.1:0-4900 GCA_035706585.1 Solirubrobacteraceae bacterium
GCCTCGTCGGCGCCCGCCACGTCGCGGAACGTGATCTTCGGCGAGTCGACCGACAGGCGCTTGGCGCGCGACTTGCCGAACGACATCACCTTCGAGCCGCCGCCTTGCACCTGGTTCATCAGGAAGATCCAGAACCCGATGAAGATCAGGAACGGCAGCACATAGGTCAGCAGCGAGAGGATCACGCTGGACCGCGCGGGCCGCACGTCGAACGTCTGGATGTTGCCGGCGTCCTTCGCGGCGCGCAGCTTGTTGACCAGGACGTCCGAGTAGTCGACCGGGTAGCCGACCTCGTACTTCTTGCCGTCCGGCTTGGTGACCTCGAGCGAGTTGTCCTTCGTCTCGAGCGTGACCGACTTGATCGGCTTGCTCGAGTCGTCCAGCTGGGTGAGGAACGTCGCGAAGTCGGTCCGCTCCGCCCGGTCGCTGTTCGAGATCAACCGTGACGCGAAGAACGCCAGGATGATCACGATGATGATCGGGAAAGCTGCGCTCTTGAAGAAACGGGTCATGGGCGCACCCGCGGGACGGGAGCGAGGCCGAAACTGCTGGACAAGTCGAACAAGGCTACCAGTGCTCTAAGTACGGACCGCAGTCCAGTGTGGATGCGCTTCCTATGGATCTCTTAATCGGCACGGAATGCCGTTTATTCCGCAATGCCGGTCAAGGTCGCGACGTACGGCAGATTTCGATAGCGCTCGGCATAGTCGAGCCCGTAGCCGATCGCGAACTTGTCGGGAATCTCGAAGCCAACGTAGCGCGCGGGCATGTCGACCTTGCGCCGTTCCGGCTTCGTGAGGAGCGCGCACACCTCGATCGACGCCGGGCTGCGGGCCTCGAGCGTCCGCATCAGGTACTGCAGCGTGAGCCCCGAGTCGACGATGTCCTCGACGATCAGCACGTTGCGCCCCTCCAGCGGAGCATCGAGGTCCTTGAGGATCCGGACGACGCCGCTCGAGTCGGTCGACGACCCGTAGGAGGAGACCGCCATGAAGTCCACCTCGCACGGGATGTCGAGGTGGCGCATCAGGTCCGCCAGGAAGAAGACGGCGCCCTTGAGGACGCCGATCAGCAGCAGGTCGCGGCCCTTGTAGTCGCGCGAGACCTCCGCCGCCATCTCCTTGATGCGGTGCTGGAGCTCGTCGGCCTGAACGAGGATCTCCCCGATGTGCTCGTCCTGGAGCAAGGCGGGAGAGTCTAGTTCCACAGCAGCGCAACCCTGCGCGCGGTCGCCGGGCCGGCGGCGAAGCGCTCGGCGGCGGCGACGCCCGGGACCCACGCGATCTCGTCGCCCGCCACGACGACGGGCACGAGCGCGCGGCGCTCGCGCGGAACCTTGCGGTCGGCGAACAGGTCCTGCAGCGTGCGGCTGCCGCCGCGCAGGCGCATGCGGTCGCCGGCCTGCCACGGGCGGACCGCGAGCCGGGTGCCGAGCGCGTCGGCGTCGAACGCGCCGTCGGCGGCCGGCGCACAGACCACCTGACCGCCGCCGTAGAGCACGCTGCCCGGCACGGACAGCACCGCCGGCTCCGGCGCCGCCGGCGGCCCGTGGTCGAACCGCAGGCGCCCGTACTCGGCGACCGCGCGCAGGCCGCCGCCGAGATCGAGCGTCGCGGTCCCGGAGCGGCTGAGCGCGAGGATGTCGCCCAGCCGCGCGCCGATCGGCGCCCCGGCCATGCGCGCGATCGTCAGCCGCGCCAGCGCCACCGGCAGCGCCGCGAGCCTGTCGAGGTCGGGCTCGGGCGTCACGAGCTCGTCGAGCACGGCCGCCTCGTCGCGCAGGATCTCCAGCGTGCGCAGGACGTTGGCCTCGGCCGCCGGATGCAGCGAGCGCAGCACCGGCACCAGTTCGTTGCGCACCCGGTTGCGCGCGTAGGCGGGCGACTCGTTCGTCGGGTCCTCGCGCCACGGGAGCCCGTGCGCGCGGCAGTAGGCCGCGGTCTCCTCGCGCGTGACGCCGAGCAGCGGCCGGATCACGCGGCCCTCGCGCTCGCGCATGCCGAGCAGCGCGCGGCGGCCCGGCGAGGCGGCGAGGCGGTACAGGACGGTCTCGACCTGGTCGGTGGCCGTGTGGCCGGTGGCGATCAGGCCCGGCAGCCGCTCCGCCGCCGCGTAGCGGACGCGCCGCGCCCACGCCTGCACGTTGCCCGCGGGCGGCCCCGGATGCACGACCTGCAAGGGCGCGCCGAGCCGCTCGGCGAGGTCGCGGCACAGCGCCTCGTCCTCGTCGGCGCCGTCGCGGAGCCCGTAGTTGACGTGCAGCGCCGTCACGGCATCCGCGTGCCGCACCGCGAGGTCGAGCAGGCAGACGGAGTCGCGCCCTCCCGACAGCAGCACGACGACGTCGCCCGTGAGCAGCGCCGTGTTCACGCCGGCCTCGCCAGGAACAGGTCCGTCGCCTCCCGGAACCCCTTGAGCTTGACCTCGCCGATCGGCTCGAACGCGAGATGGCTCCCGGCCGCCTGCACGACCGCGCGCGTGACGAGCACCTCGCCGCCGGCCGCCCGGGCGCCGACGCGCGACGCCAGGTTGACGGCCCGCCCGTAGTAGTCGCCGTCGCGGTAGAGGGCGTCGCCGCTGTGGATCCCGATCCGCGGTCGCGGGCGCTGCCCTGCGCTCAGGACCTGGAAGCCCACGGCCCAGTCGACCAGCCCCGCCGCGTCCGCGCCGACGACCATCACCTCGTCGCCGATCGTCTTGATCACGCGCGCGTCGTCGGGCAGCGTCACCTCCACCGACTCGACGAACCGCTCCACCACGTCGACTGCCTCCTCCTCGCCCGCCTCCTCGGTGAGCCGCGTGTAGCCGGCGAGGTCGGCGAACGCGATCGCCACGCGCAGCCGGCCGAGCTCGTCGCCCGCGCCCTCGAACTCGAGGTGGCCGACGACGTCCTGGCCGACGAAGTGCTGCAGCGAGCGGTGGTGGATGCGGTCCATGATCGGCGAGGCGAGCGGGAGCATCTGCGCGGCCAGCCCCTCCATCGCCTCGGCGATCTCCAGACCGGGCACGCCGTCGCGCATCAGCGGCTCGTGCACGAACAGGTGGAAGAGCTTGACCTCCGCGTCGGCGATCTGCGCGATCGCCTGCCCGTACACGCGCACCACCTGCAGGAATGCGACGAGCGGGAACCCGGCGTCGAGCACCTGCGCCATGTAGCGCAGCAGCTGCAGGTCCTCCTCGCCGATCCGCTCGAGCGACGCCGAGGAGAACCCGGCGGCGGCCCAGATCCGCTCGATCAGCGCCGGTTCGAGCCCGGTCGCCTCGGCCGCCTCCGCGAGCGTGCGCGTGCGCGCGGGCGGCGGGAACAGGTCCTCGAGGTAGCCGTAGGCGAGCCGGCCCGAGTGCACCGCGTCGCGCAACTGCTCGAGCGAGTAGCCGCGCTCGCGCAGGCGCGCGACGATCCGGGCGTGCGCGATCGCCGCGGGCGTCCAGCGGCCGTTGCCGAGCGGGATGATCCCGTCCTTGACCCACCGCCGGAGCGTGGCCGGGGACACATCGAGCCGGCGGGCGACATCACTGAGGGTCAGGTCCGGCATGTTCCCCGAACATGAAAGCGGCGGGACCGCGGTCGTGGTCCCGCCGCCTGCGGGCAATGCGGCCCGCTGCCTCGGCCGGCGGCGTTCGTCAGAAGGCGACGCCTTGCGGGCGACCCTGCGGCCCCCCACTTCCCGGCCTATTGCCGTGGTCCGGTGCGGAAGGTCTAGCGCGGGATCTGAAAAGTGTCAAACCGCGGTCGCGTGCTCTGACAGTCAGACGAGCAGGTGCGGGTACTCCTGGTCCACGAAGTCCCTGTAACGGGCGTAGATCGGCTTGGTGATCGGGATCAGGCTGAGCGCGGCCTTCACGTCGCCGCCCGACTTGATCCTGCGGCGGGCGAGCGCCATCGCGACGTTCTCCTTGCCCTGGAAGTAGCGGTTGGCGACCTCCGTCGACATGGTCATCTTCACCTTCGGATCCCAGTCGACGTCGTCGGACCACTCCCAGTGCAGGTTGCCGTCCTCGGCGTCCTTCGCCGCGCGGATGTTGACGACGAGGTCGACATCCGGGAACTCGAACCGCTGCGGGACGTCGGCGTCCCGCAGCTTGGGACCCATGTCCGGGTCTTCGCTCATCGTCGTGAAGATCCAGTCCATGACGGTCCGGAACTCCTTCGCCGACGAGAACTCCTGTCCCATGCTCAGGAGGAGGACGAGCCGGACGAGCGCGAGCGACTCGACGTCGAGCGCGAGCGGGTCGTGGTCGAGCGCGACCGCGAGGCGGCCGGCTTCTTCGCGGCCGTGGAGCGCGAGGCGGCCGGCTTCTTGGCGGCCGTGGAGCGCGACGCGGCCGGCTTGCGCGCCGCCGTCGAGCGCGAGGCGGCCGGCTTCTTCGCGGCCGTGGAGCGCGAGGCGGCCGGCTTGCGGGCGGCGGTGGATCGCGACGACGAGCCGCGGCCCGGCACCTCCAGAGCAGCGACGCGGCGCGCGAGGTTCTCGACCTCGTTGCGCAGGCCCTTCAGGTCGTCGGCGATGTTGCGCGACGACAGTTCGTCGCGGATCCGCCCGACCGTCTTGGCGATGTCGTCGACCGTCTTCTTCTTCGCTTTCTTGGCCATGGGCGCGAGTCTAATCTGAGTTCGAGTGCCGCTGTACCTCCGTCCTCATGCCCAGGTGGCCGAGCGCGTGCTGCTGCCCGGCGATCCGGGTCGCGCGCTGCGCCTCGCGCAGCAGCTGCTGACCGAGCCGAAGATGCTCAACCACCACCGCGGCCTGTGGGGATACACGGGCGCCGCGGAGGACGGCGCGCCGATGACGATCCAGAGCACCGGCCTCGGCGGACCGAGTGCGGCGATCGTCGCGCAGGAGCTGATCGCGCTCGGCGCGCGCCGGCTCGTGCGGGTCGGGACGTGCGGCGCGCTCGC
>DASSUW010000190.1:0-4302 GCA_035706585.1 Solirubrobacteraceae bacterium
ATCGCGGCCGCCGCGGCGGTCTCGCTGTTGCTGCTCGCTCCCGCCGCGTGGTCGGCCGAGACGCTCGGCCACGCGACCAGCGGCACGTTCCCCGCCGGCGGGCCGGCGAGCGCCGCGTTCGCGGGCGGCCCCGGGGGCGGCGGCACGATGGGCGGGCCTCCGAGCGGCGGAAACGGGGGCTTCGGCGCCGCGGGGGCGGCTCCTGGCGGCGGCACGATGGGCGGGCCTCCGGGCGGCGGCATGTTCGGCGGCGACACCTCCTCGCTGTCCGCGGCGGTCGCGTATGCGGACGCGAACGGCGGCGGCGCGATCGCGGTCGCCAGCCAGTCCGGCGCCGCCGGCTCGCTCATCACCTCCGGCGCGAACGTCGTCGCGATCGGCGGGTTCTCCGGCCGCGAGAGCCAGGTCACGACCGACTGGCTGGCGGACGCCGTCGAGTCCGGCACGATCCGCTACGTCCTCACCACGAGCGGCGGCGGCCTGCCGAACGACGGGCGCACCGGCGCCGACGACGTGATGGCCGCCGTCGCGGCGGTCGGCAGGACCACGTTCGTCGCCGGCCTGTACGACCTGCAGGGCCTGGCGGACGCGCTCAGGTCACAGTGAAGCCGCCGTCGATCTCGAGCTCGGCGCCGGTCACCCAGCCGGCGCCGGGCGACACGAGGTAGCGGATCGCCGCGGCGACGTCCTCGGGCTCCCCGAGGCGGCCGAGGGGATAGCCGGCGGCCATCTGACCCTCGATCGCGTCGAAGTTCGGGCGGTCGGTCCGGGCGAGCGCGGTCTTCACCGACGCCGGCAGCACGACGTTGCAGCGGATCCCCTCGCCCGCGTACTCGACGGCCAGCGTGCGCGTCAGCGCGATCAGCGCCCCCTTCGCCGCCGCATACGGCCCGGTGCCGGAAGCCGGCTTGACGCGAGCGTCGAGGCGACGTCGACGATGCAGCGGTCGCCGTCCGCGCGCAGCAGCTCCGGGAGCGCGGCGTGCAGCACGAGGTACGGCCCGGAGAACCCGTCGGCGGCGAGCGCGAGCGCGGTCGCGCGACCGATGCCGGTCCCGCCGCCGGTGACGAGCGCGACGCGGCTCAACCCGCTTCGAGCTCGACCCGCATCGCCGCCGCCAGCGCTCCGCCGAGCACCTGCAGCGTGTCGCCGAACCGCACGGTCAAGGGGCCGCCGAACGGCTGCCGGTCGAGCACCTCGAGCGAGTCGCCGAGCGCCACGCCGCGCTCGGACAGGTACCGCAGCATCGCCGGATCGGAGTCCGACACGCGGACGAACTCGCCGCGGTCGCCGGGTTGCAGGTCCGCCAGGCTGCGCGTGCTGCTCTCGTCGATCTGCAGCCTCGCGTCCGGGATCGGGTCGCCGTGCGGGTCGTGCGTCGGGTTGCCGAGCTTGGCGGCGATGCGCGCCTCCAGGTCCTCGGAGATCACGTGCTCGAGCGCCTCCGCCTCCTCGTGCACGCGGTCCCACGGCACCCCGAGCTGCTCGACGAGATACAGCTCGAGCAGCCGGTGGTGCCGCAGCACCTCGAGCGCGACCTGCTCGCCGTCGTGCGTGAGCTGCACCCCGCGGTACGGAACGTGCTCGACCAGGCCCTGGTCGGCGAGCTTCTTGATCATCCCGGAGGCCGAGGCGGGGGTGACGTGGAGGCGGTCCGCCAGATCGTTGGTCGCGACCGGCTCGCCCGTGCGGTTCTGCAGCGAGTAGATCGCCTTCGCGTAGTTCTCGACCGCCTCCGACGGACGCATCAGACGCTCACCAGCAGCCCCGTCGCGAACATCAGCGTCAACCCCGCCAACAGCCCCGCGACCGTCCGCGGGTACAGCACGCGACCCGCGTCGTCGCGCAGCGCGGGCGTCAGCTGGACGATCACCTGCACGATCGCGCCGGCCCCGAAGCCGAACAGGAACGCCGCCAGCGACGCGTTGAACGCCGCCGCGCCGATCCACGCGCCGAGCACCGCCGGCGCACCCGCGATCAGCCCGAGCAGCGCGAGCCGCGCCGGCCGCGGCTTCAGGTGCGCGATCGGTGCCACGATCGCCAGCCCCTCGGTCGTGTTGTGCAGCGCGAAGCCGACGACGAGGAACGCGCCGAGGGCCAGCGCGCCCACCGAGTAGGCGGAGCCGATCGCGACGCCCTCACCGAGGTTGTGCAGGCCGATACCGGTGGCGACGAGCATCGCCAGAGAAGTACCCGACGCGCCGGACTGACGCTCACGCAACCACTGGGACACCCCGGTGAGCAGCAGGTAGGACACGACCCCGCCGAGCAGCACGAGCGCCGCGCCGCCGAACGCCTGCGAGCCCTCGCCGGCCAGCTCGAAGCCCTCGAGCGTCGCGTCGATCGCCAGGAACGCCAGCAGCCCGACCGTCAGCGCCAGCACCGTCCGCAGCCAGGCGCGCGGGATGCGCCGGATCCAGGGCAGCCACAGCATCCCCAGCGCGACCGGGATCACGCCGACGTAGATGCCGAGCAGCGCCATCAGCCCGAAGAACGACAGGTCGTTGGCGGGCGTCGCCACCGCGATCGGGATCTCGTGCGTGATCGTTCCCCCGGTCGAGGTCAGCAGCGAGATCTCGTACGCCTCGCCCTCGATCCACGGCTGCTCGATCCGCAGCGTCGAGGTCTCGAGCCGGCCGATCGGCCGCTCGCCGCCGCTGAACTGCGCGAACGCGTCGTTGACGACGGCCTGCGCGATCGAGACCGCGTCCGGCCCGTCGTTGCGCACGGTGAGCTCGATCACGCCGGGCACGAGCTTGGTCTGCTCGACCGCGATCTCCTCGGCGGGCGGCCCCCGCCGGTCGCCCAGCCCGGGCCCGTCGAGCGCCACGAACGCGCCGATCGCGGCGGCGATCAGCAGGAGCGGCAGGAGCCCGAGCAGCCAGCTCGGCAGCCGCCGCTCGCGCAGCTCGTCGGCGGTGGCGGCGCGGCCCTCCATCACGAGACCTCGAAGAACCCCTGCCAGCCGAGCTCGGTGAACTCGGACTGGTGGGCGTGGAACATGAAGCGGCCGGGGTAGGGGAACTTCCACTCGACGATCCCGCGCTGGCCCTGGCACAGCATCACCGTGTCGGTGAACTCGGACGGGGTCTTCGACGTCCCGGTCGGGAAGTAGTGGAACAGGTTCCCGTGCAGGTGGAACGAGTTGATGAGGTCGTACTCGAGGACGTTGACGAGGTAGACCCGGACCAGCTCGTCGCGCTTGACGGCGATCGGCTCGTGCATGTACGCGAACGGGATCGTGTTGGCCGCGTACAGCTCGTTCGCGCGGTCGAAGTTCGTGTCGAACCCGTTCATCACCATGACGAGCTCGTCGGCGTCCTCGCGGCCGTCGGCGGGGTCGACGACGAACGCGCCGTAGAGCCCCTTCGCGATGTGCTCGGCGAGCGGGCGCACGTGGCAGTGGTAGAGGTGCAGGCCGGCGGGCAGCGCGTCGAACTCGTAGACGGTGCTGCCGCCCGGGCCGATCTCGCCGGCGCCGATGCCGGGGACGCCGTCCATCGCGGCCGGGTGGATGCCGTGGAAGTGGATCGTGTGGTCGTGCGAGGAGCCGTTGACGAAGGTGATGCGCAGCAGCTCGCCCTCGCGGCAGCGCAGCGTCGGGCCGGGCACGCGCCCGTTGTAGGTCCAGGCGGCGAACGAGATCCCGGGCGCGACCTCGATCTCCTTGTCGGCGGCGACGAGCGTCCACTCGCGCACGACGCGGCCGGACGCGGTGCGTCGCGTCCTGCCCCAGTCGAAGTCGCGCAGCAGCTCGTGCGGGTCGAAGGCGTTCGCGCGGTGGTCGACGGTCGCGCCGTCGGCGAAGTTCGCGTGGCCGTCGTGGAGCGTGTCGGCGGCGTGGCCGGCGTGGGCGCCGTGGTCCATCCCGGCCGCGGCGGCCTCGTGGTCCCACGGATGCGAGTGCGGGATGACGCCGTGCAGCAGCGCCCCGGCGCCGGCGATCCCGGCGCCGCCGGCGAGCAGTCTGCGACGAGTCAGCGGAGTCACGCCACAGATTGTGGCATGTCTAGAAGATGGTTGCGTTATCGCTTCCTCCGCAGCCCCGCCTCGTCCTGCTTGCCAGCTTTTGTGATCTGCCTTGACAAATGCCGACAACGTGGTCATTGTCGTCTTTGTCCGCTCTTTTCACAAGGAGTCACAAACCATGTCCGACGCCCTCCAACGCGAGATCCTCCAGGCCAGAGCCCGCTTCCACCGCGGAGTCGCCCGCCTCAACGAGCAGCTCGCGCACGACGCGGCCGGACGCGGTGCGTCGCGTCCTGCCCCAGTCGAAGTCGCGCAGCAGCTCGTGCGGGTCGA
>DASSUW010000191.1:0-4152 GCA_035706585.1 Solirubrobacteraceae bacterium
GGCGCGCCGGCGGCGCCGGCGGGCGTCCCGGTCATCGACTCACTGGCCGAGCTGCCGGCGCTGTGCGAATACCCTCAGCCGGGATGACGACCGCCGAGCCCCCCGAGCAACCGCGGCCTTCGCTGCCGTGGATCGGCGTGCCCGCGTGGTCGACGCTGGTCGCCGTGCTCGTCCTGCTCGCCGGCGGCGTGCTGGTCGCGATCCTCGTCGGCGCCGCGCTGGCGCTCGCCGGCGTCACCGACGACCCGGACTCGATCGACGGCCCCACCGTCGCCCTGAACGTGTCGTTCGACGTCGTGTTCATCGCCGCGCCGGTGTTCGTCGTGTGGCTGCTCACGCGGCGCCGTCCGGATCCCGCCGCGTTCGGCCTGCGGGTCCCGCGCTGGCGGTCGGCGCTCGGCTGGGCGCTGCTGATCTACCTCGGCGTGGCGATCGCCGCGGGGATCATCGTCACGCTGCTCGGCCAGCCCGAGGAGCAATCGGTGGCGCGCGAGCTCAAGGCCGAGGACTCGGTGGCGCTGCTCGTCGCGATCGGGTTCATGACCGGCGTGGCGGCGCCGCTCGGCGAGGAGTTCTTCTTCCGCGGCTTCCTGTTCCGCGTGCTGTGGGAGCGGACCAATGTCAGCGTGGCGACCTTCGCCACCGGCGTGGTCTTCGGGCTCGCGCACGCGGGCGACACCGATATCGCGGGCGTCCTGCTGCTCGGCACGCTCGGCGCCGGGCTGTGCCTGCTGCTGTGGCGTACGGCATCCTTGCTGCCGTGCATCATGTTGCACTCGTTCCACAACTCGATCTCGTTCGCTGACACGAAAGGCCTGCCTTGGTGGGGATTCCTGCTGCTGACCGCCGGGAGCGTCTTGACCGCGCTCGCCATCGCACTGCTCGCCATGCGGGCCGCCCGCCCCGTCAGCTCGTCGCCCGTGCCTGCGTGATCGCGGTCGCGGCGGCGCTGGCGCTGCCGGCCGCCGCGCTCGCGCAGACGCCGCCCGTGCCGTCGCCGACCCCCACGCCGACGCCGACCCCCACGCCGACGCCGCCGGTGCAGGTCCAGGGCAAGCTGAAGCTGAAGATCCAGAAGGCGTACCGCGACGACGGCCGCCACGTGGCGCTCACCAAGCAGGCATGGCGGATCCGCGGCGTGCTGCGGCCGTACGTGGCCGGCCAGACCGTCCTGGTGCGTCTCTTCCGCGACGGTAAGCAGATCCACGAGCAGTCCGAGAAGGTCAAGCCGCTGTCCGGCGGCAAGGCCGGGTTCTTCAAGACCCCCTTCAAGGCCAAGCGGGCCGGCCGGATCGTGATCAGCGCCGTGCACAAGGCGACGCCGGAGCTCGACACCGCGCGCAGCGAGAAGGAGCGGGTGCTGGTGGTCAAGCCGATCGCGAGCGGCAGCGGGGTCGTCGTGCGGCTGCTGCAGAAGGGCCTCGCGAAGCTCCACTACGTCACGTCGCGCAGCGGCAGCTACGACGACGCGACGGCGCGCGCGGTGATGGCGTGGCGCAAGATGACCGGGATGGCGCGCACGTTCAGCCCGTCGCGGGCGGTGGTGCGCGGCGTGCTCGCCGGGCGCGGCAAGTTCAAGGTCCGCTACCCGAAGCACGGCCATCACGTCGAGGCCGACCTGTCCAAGCAGGTGCTCGCGCTGATCGACGGCGACAAGGTCAAGCGGATCTACCACATGTCCTCGGGCAAGCCGTCGACGCCGACCGTGCTCGGCAGCTTCAAGGTCTACCGCAAGTCGCCGGGCACCAACTCGCACGGCATGGTGCACTCGAGCTACTTCATCGGCGGGTACGCGATCCACGGTTACGCATCGGTCCCGCCGTACGCGGCGAGCCACGGCTGCCTGCGCGTGCCGATCCCGAACGCCTGGTCGATCTACACCTGGGTGCGGATGGGCGACGTCGTCGACGTGTATCCGTAGACCGGCTCGGCGGTGTCGCCGATGAGCCGCCCGAGCACCGAGTGCATCCCGCCGGCCGCGTGCTCCGCCCGCATGCGGTCGGCGCCGTTGCCCTCGCGCAGGACACGGTGCACCTCCAGCAGGGCGTCCTCGTCGCCGTTCTCGACGGCGTAGGGCCGCGCGAGCGCCAGCACGTCGGCGGCGACCTCGGGGACGGGCCGCAGTGCGCCGCACCACCAGATCGTGGCGTCGAGCCCGTCGCGGCCGGCGCGGAACGAGGACTCGGTCAGGACCTCGGCCGCCTCGATCGCCCCATGCCCGTCGGCGCACGCCCGCGCCAGCGCGCGCACGAGCGCGGCGAGGCCGGCCACGGTGGTCAGGCGCGCCTGCGCGTCCATCGCGCGCACCTCGACGGTGCCGAGCCGGGGGTGCGGCCGGATGTCCCACCACAGGTACGTGTAGTCGGGCATGTCGCCGGCCCGCACCCAGCTCGCGACAGCGCCGGCGTAGTCGTCCCAGTCGCTGAACGCGGGCGGGATCACGGCGCGCGGGAAGGCGCGGAACACCTGCGCGCGGGCGGTCGCGAAGCCGGCGTCGCGACCGTGCCAGTACGGCGAGTGGGCGGCGAGCGCCTGCAGCAGCGGCAGGTGCGCGCGCAAGCGGTTGCAGACGGCGATCGCGGTCGCCGCGTCCGGCATGCCGACGTGGACGTGCAGCGCCGCGGTCGGCGTGCGCTCGAGCAGCCCGCGCATCGTCTCGTGGATGTGTTCGTACCGCGGATGCCGGACGTGCACGACATCGAAGAACCGCGCCTCGGGGTGCAGGCCGGCGCCCGCGAGCGTGAAGCCGGCGGTGCGCAGGTCGCCGCGGCGGTGCTCGAGCTCGAACACCGCGTCGGCCGCGCTACGGCAGATCGACGTGGCGCACTCGACCATCGCCTCGTAGACGTCGGGCTTGACGTACGCCGAGTTCAGCAGCGCGACGGCCTCGCCGGCACGGTGGTCGAGCGCATGCGGCGGCGCCGCCGCCACGAGCAGGAGCTCCTCCTCGATGCCGAGCGCGAAAGGCGCGGTGCCGAACGCGTGCTCCACAGGTCGAGTCTACGTCGGGAGACGCTCATAGGATCAAATGCGATGGCTGCACGCGAGACCCTGATCGAGGAACTGCGCCGCCACGCGCTCGTGGTCGGCGACGTGACCCTGACCTCCGGCCGGACGGCGAGCTACTACGTCGACGCCAAGCGCGCGATCCTCCGGCCCGCGGGCTTCGGCGCGCTCGGCGAGCTGGTCGCGTCCTACGCCCGCGAATGGGAGGCCACGGCGGTGGGCGGACTCACCATGGGCGCCGACGCGCCCGCCTGCGCGGCCCTGGCGGGCGGCGCCGACGTCAAGGCGTTCTTCGTCCGCAAGGAGAGCAAGCAGCACGGCTTGCAGCGCCGCGTCGAGGGCCCGCCGCTCGAGCAGGGCGAGCGCTGCCTGATCGTCGAGGACGTCGTCACGACCGGCGGCTCGACGATCCAGGCGATCGAGGCCGTGCGCGCCGAGGGCCACGACGTCTGCGGCATCGTCGCCGTCCTGGACCGGCTCGCGGGTGGCGCCGAGGCGATCCGGCGGGCGGCCGACGGGGCGCCCTACGAGCCGCTGGTGACGATCGACGACATCTATCCGGACCGTCCCGAGGGTTCCTGAACCGCGGCATGTAGGGAGGCGAGGCGGGTGGCGCCAGGCCTGGCGCCTTTTCCTTCGTATACAGGGAAAAGGCGCCAGGAGCACGCGCGGCGGCCGGCTCCCCGCCTCCCTACCCAGCCGCAGTTGACGTTCGCCGGCGCGACCTACGCCGCCGAGCTCGCAGCAATCGCCTGGTCGATCGCATCGGGCGCCAGCACGGCCTCGATGACCATCACCGCCGCGCCGAGGATGCCGGCGCGGTCGTCCAGCGTCGAGCGGGCGATGCGGATCGACCGGGTCGCGAGCGCGGTCGAGCGCCGGTAGACGACCTCGCGCACGCCGGCCAGCAGGTGCTCGTCGGCGTGCGCGATGTCGCCGCCGATCACGATCACGGCGGGGTTGAAGAAGTTCACGGCCGAGGCGAGCACGCCGCCGAGCTCGCGCCCCGCCTGGCGCACGAGGCGCATCGCCTCCGGCCGGCCGTCGCGCACGTGCCGCACGACGTCGCGCGAGTTGTCCGCGCGGATCCCGGCGTCGCTCAGCTTGGCCGCCATGGCGCCGCCGCCGGCGATCGCCTCCAGGCAG